>NZ_JBGCAQ010000033.1:0-63042 GCF_041261405.1 Streptacidiphilus sp. EB103A
CCCACCCTGTCGGCAGGGAGCGGAACCTACCCGGCCCCACGCCCCCGGCGCACCACCCCACCCTGATCGGCTACACCACGCCAAGGGACGCGATCCCCGCCGCCCGGCAACGGTGCCCCGCCCCTGCCCCGGCTGCTCGTAGTTGCCGCGAGCGGAGCGAGCCACCCCAGCCACCCACACACCCACGCGCCCCACGGAAGTGATGGTGGTTCACCGGGAGCGAACACGCACCGGGCACTCGGCCACAGGAAGGGGGCTCGGCAGCCAAAGGGATCCCGCACCACCACCCACCAGCGCCGATGCGACGTTCGTCAGCCCCCTCGTCGCCTCTACCTACCTACCTACCTGTTCCGTCCGTCGATCCCTCGTTGGCCGAGGGCCCCAGCGGGTGAGGCACCAAAGGGTCAGGCCAGTGAGGGACCAGCCGGCGAGCACGTCCAGGAACCAGTGGTAGTCGCGCCAGATCAGGGACAGGCCGACGCCGGTGCAGAAGGCGGCTGTCGCGCCGTAGAGGGTTCTGCGCAGCCGGGGGTGGGTGCTGAGGAAGCAGATGCCGATCAGCCAGGCCGCGGTGCCGTAGCAGATCCCGGCGGTGCTGGTGTGGCCTGAGGGGAACCAGCCCCACTGGCCCGGGAGGACGGGTGCGCCTTCGGGGCCGGGGCGGCCGATGATGATTTTGCCGGGGATGACGGTGGAGAACAGGGCTGTCCCCGCCAGCACTGAGGCGAGGACCGGCTTCCAGGAGCGTGTCCGGACCGCTGCGGCGACGGTGGCCAGGATCAGGACGGGGGCCGCCGCCCTGGTGTCGCCCATGTCGGACCAGTGCTCGGCGAGCTGGTCCAGGCTCGGGTAGGGGTTCTCGGACACCAGGGTGAGCACATGGTCACGGATCCGGGTGTCGAGACCCAGCAGCGGTCCTTTGGTGACAACCTGGTCGGTGGTCACGGCCAGGACGACGAGCAGCGAGACGGGGAACCACAGCGATTCCAGGACCCTCGTCAGGGCATGGAGAAGCCACCCCGGAGCAGGGGGGAGAGCCCCGGGGTGGCTGTGGTGATCGCCGGTCCGCGTGGCCCGGGGGGTTTGGGCGCGGCGAACGGTCGATCGGCTGAGGGGTCGCGGACCGGAGTCCGCTGTGGTGTCCTCGGCGGTGTGTCGCCGGTGAGGGTCAGTCACCGACGGGCGCTGCTTCTCCATCTGTCATGACAGTACGTCACAGGTGTGGGTGCGGCTGCACGCCTCACCCACCCGCCATCAGGTCCGCACACCTTCTTCACGCCGTGGCGTGGAGAAGACGGTGCGGACGCTGACGGTCGGCCCCGTGGACGGGATCACAGCCCGGCGAAGGCCGTCTCCAGGATGTCCAGGCCCTCGTTGAGCAGGTGCTCCGGCATGACCAGCGGCGGCAGGAAGCGCAGCACATTGCCGTAGGTGCCGGCGGTGAGGACCAGCAGGCCCTCGGCGTGGCAGGCCTTGGCGAGCGCGGCGGTCGCCTCCGGGTTGGGGTCCTTGCTGCCGGGCTTGACCAGCTCGACGGCGATCATCGCGCCGCGCCCGCGGACGTCGCCGATGATGTCGAACTTCTCCTGCATCGCGCGCAGGCGCGGCAGCATGGTCGCACCGATGGCCTGGGCCCTGGCGTTGAGGTCGAGCTCCTTCATGGTCTCGATCGACCCGAGCGCGGCGGCGCAGGCGACCGGGTTGCCGCCGTAGGTGCCACCGAGGCCGCCGGCGTGGGCGGCGTCCATGATCTCGGCGCGGCCGGTGACGGCGGCGAGCGGCAGGCCGCCGGCGATGCCCTTGGCGGTGGTGATCAGGTCGGGGACGATGCCCTCGTCCTCACAGGCGAACCACTGGCCGGTGCGGCAGAAGCCGGTCTGGATCTCGTCCGCGACGAAGACGATGCCGTTGGCCTTGGCGAACTCGACGATCGCCGGCAGGAAGCCCTTGGCCGGCTCGATGAAGCCGCCCTCGCCGAGGATCGGCTCGATCACGATGGCGGCGACGTTCTCGGCGCCGATCTGCTTGTTGATCATGTCGATGGCCTGCGCGGCGGCATCGGTGGCGGCGTTCTCCGCGCCGGTGAGCCAGCGGTACGGATAGGCGACCGGGACGCGGTAGACCTCGGGGGCGAACGGCCCGAATCCCTGCTTGTACGGCATGTTCTTCGCCGTCATGCCCATGGTGAGGTTGGTGCGGCCGTGGTAGCCGTGGTCGAAGACCACGACGGCGGTGCGCTTGGTGTAGGCGCGGGCGATCTTCACGGCGTTCTCGACGGCCTCGGCGCCGGAGTTGAAGAGCGCGCTGCGCTTCTCGTGGTCGCCCGGGGTCAGCTCGTTGAGCTGCTCGGCGACGGCCACGTAGCCCTCGTAGGGGGTGACCATGAAACAGGTGTGGGTGAACGCGGCCAGCTGCGCGGTCGCGCGGTCCACCACGGCCTGGGCGCTGTTGCCGACGTTGGTGACCGCGATGCCCGCGCCGAAGTCGATCAGCGAGTTGCCGTCCACGTCCTCGACCACGCCGCCACCCGCACGGGCGATGTAGACCGGGAGAGTGGTTCCGACGCCCGCCGCGACCGCGGCCAGCTTACGGGCCTGCAGCTCCTGCGACTTGGGGCCGGGGACGGCGGTGACGAGGCGGCGCTCCTGGGGGAGCGAGGGGCCGCCGGGCAGCTGCCCGGCGCTGGACGGAGCAGCGCTCATGTGAGGTCTCCCAGGGAGTGATGGGGGCTTCGGCGCCGATCGCGCCTCGTACTCTCGCAGGCTACGGCGGGACGATGGGCGTCGCATACGCCGCGGGGGAGTGGTGCGCGGGTGGGAGTTGTCCTGGTCGGACATCGCCGGGCATGGCCGGGCGCCGTCGCGCCTGCCGTCGTGCCTCTGCTCGGGATTGCCGTCGTCCACTAGATTGGGGGTCTTGGCAGGCGCGAGGGAGCGGACAGCAATGGCACTGGGCGGCGCGCCGCAGGCGTACCCACAGACTTCCGACCAGATCTCCGATCGCCCGGTTCCGCACCGGGGCTTCGACCTGATCGGCTGGCTCTCGGCGCCCCGCCACTCCGGTACGCCGGGGATGTACGCGCTCGGTCCGGCGGCGCGGAGCCCGCAGGAGCAGCGGGACAAGGAGGGCGTGGGGATCCCCGCCTGGCAGCTGCTGCTGCGCGCCGCGCTGAACCTGGTGGTCGCCTGGGAGGTCTTCTACTACCTGGGCAGCCTGGTCAACGTCGAGATCCGCGGCTTCGTGGTCCCCAAAGTGGGTGACGGCGGCGGACTGACCTTCACCACCTGGCTGGTGGACCTGCTGGAGGTCGCGCTGCTGATCAAGGTCTTCGGCCGGATGGGCCGTTGGTCCCTGGTCTGGCGCCGCTACGGACGTCCGCTGGTGCGCCGGGCGGTCGACGCCACGGAGAAGAAGGCGGTCATCCCCGCGCAGGCCGACGGTCGGCCCCAGATCGTGGATCCCTGGTGGGCCTTCCGGCCTGTCGCGGAGCCCGGGGGGCTGACTCTGCTGGAGCAGGAGACGGCCGCCGGCCGGGTGAGCGACGTCGACCACCAGCGGCTGAACCGCGCGCTGGAGTGCGTCCGTGACTACCCGGACCGCCTGGCCGCGCTGCTCGACGCGGTACGGGACCACGGTTCGGCCGCCTGCGCCCACCCCTCCGGGGCGCGTGACCTGCCCGCCCGAGGCCCGGACAACGACCTGCTGCTCCGTCAGATCCGGCTGGGCTCGGCCCAGGACGTGCCCAAGAACCCTCCGGCCTACCGCGGCGTCGACCTCGCCCTCGATCCGACCCTGCTCGGCACCTCGCTGCTGGCCGTCGGTCCGTCGGGTACCGGGAAGACGGCCAGGCTGGCCCGCCCGGTGGCGGAGACGCTGTGCCTCCAGGCCCTGGCCGGGACCGCGGTGGCCGTCGTCGTCGGTGCTGCGGACGCCGATCTCGGCCCCGACTCCTGGTACGACGTGGTGGTGGCGCCCGGCGACCCGCGCGGTCGCTACGGGCTCGACCTGTACGGCGGAGCCCGCCGCCCCGACGAGGGCGCGGCCCGGCTTGCGGACGCGCTGCTCCCGGAGGAGCTGGCGCCGCGCGCCACGCTTGCGCGTCAGGCGCTCCAGCAGGTCGTCGGCCCCTTCGCGGCGGCGCACGGCCGGGCGCCCGGACTGCGCGAGCTCTGCCTGCTGCTGCGGGGCGACGCCGATGCCTGGTCGGGACTGCGCGAGGCGCTGCGGGCGTCCGGACAGCTGACCGATCATCAGTACGACCTGGCCCAGCGGGAGCGGATGCACGGTCAGATCGACGACCCCGGCGGGCTGCTGGCCGACCGGCTCAGCCTGCTGGACCGGCCGGTCTTCGCCGGCTGCTTCAACGCCGCCCCCGCCGCCGCCCGTACCACTGCCCCTACCTCCGCCCGTACCGCCTCCGCCCAGGACGCCGGACTCCCGCTGTTCGCCATGCACGCCCTCGACCACCCACTCCGGGTCCGAATCGCCCTTCCGGAGCACGCCCACCCCGAGGCGGCACGGATCCTGGCCCGTCTCGCTGTCGGCCAGTTCCTGCACGCCGCAGGCACCCGGCAGGACCGCTCCCTCTTCGCCGGCCTGGTGGTCGACGACGCCTCCGCCGTGATCGACACCCACAGCGTCCGCGACCTGCAGCGGTTGCGCGGCGCCCACGCCGGCGCGGTGCTGCTGCTGCGCACCCTCTCGGACCTGCCGGAGAGCCTGCGGGCGCCGCTGTTCGGCGCGGTCGGCGGAAGGATGGCCTTCCCCGGCCTCGCGCCCTGGGACGGCACGCTGTTCGCCGAGACCTGGGGGACGGTCTGGGTCGACGAGCGGGACGTCACCCGCGCGCCGGACACCTCCGGCGGAATGATCAAGCGCACCTGGCGGGCGATCCGCACGGTACTGGCGGGCGAGCGGGCCCAGACCGAGAGCGTCACCACCCGGCGGGTGGAGCGCCGGCGGTGGTCGCCCTCGGAGCTGGCGCAGGTGCTTCCCGGCGGTCATGCGGTTCTCTCGCTGACAGCGGTGGACGGGACACCCGTGCCGCCGCTGCTGGTCGACCTGCGGTCGTAACCCCGTCGCCGCCCTGTCGCCGCCGTTCTTCCATGAGCGGGGCTGTGCGACGGTGAGGCAGAATCGGGGCAGGCCGTTGTCCCCGGCGGCCAGTTGCGGACCTCGTCGAAGGTGACATGACCGAGCACAGCGCCACAGCCGCCAACCCGTCCAGCGCCACCCCGTCCAGCGCCATCCCCTCCGGCGCCATCCCCTCCGGCGCCACAGCCGTCACGCTGTCGTCGCTGGTGGCGATACCCGGGCTGCACCTCACCGTGCTCGCGGGCGGTGAGCAGCTGGGCCGGCCGGTGCGCTGGGTGCACACCAGCGAGCTGGACGATCCGGTGCCCTTCCTCGAAGGCGGCGAGCTGCTGCTCACCACCGGACTGAAGCTCGGCCGCGGGAAGGAGAAGCTGCGGCGCTACGTCCACCGTCTGGCCGATGCCGGGGTCGCCGGGCTGGGGATCGGGGTCGGGCTGTCCTACCAGGAGGTCCCCGCCGCCCTGGTCGAGGCGGCCTCGGAGCGCGAGCTGCCGCTGCTGGAGGTCCCGCAGCCGACGCCGTTCATCGCCATCAGCAAGGCCGTCACCGCCGCTCTCGCCGCCGAGCAGTACCAGGCGGTGACCACCAGCTTCGAAGCCCAGGAGGAGCTGACCCGGGCCGCGCTCGGCAAGGACGGCACCGCCGCGCTGGTGCGCCGGCTGGCCGCGCGCCTCGGCGGCTGGGCGGCGCTGTACGACGCCTCGGGCACCGTGCTGGTCGCGGCGCCCGACTGGGCCGCGCGCCGGGCGCGCGCGCTGCGGCCCGAGGTCGAGCGGCTGCGGAGCCGTCCGGCCCCCTCCAGCGCGGCCCTGCAGAACGAGCAGAAGGACCAGGACTACGTCGTCCTGCAGTCGCTCGGCGCCGACCGCCGGGCCCGGGGCTTCCTCGCCGTCGGCACCGAGGACCGGCTCACCCCCACCGAGCGCTACATCCTCAACGCCGCCGTGGCGCTGCTCACGCTGACCCTGGAACGCTCCCGCGATCTGCGCCGCTCGGCCGAGCGGATGCGGTCTGCGCTGCTCAGGCTGGTGCTGGCCGGTGAGATCGGTACGGCCAGGGCCGTCGCCGAACCACTGCTGGGCGGGCTGCCGGAGGGGCCGGTCCGGGTGCTGCTGGCCGAGGGCGAGCCACTCGACTTCATCGGCGACGTCGCCGAACAGTCCGCCACCCGTTCGGGTGAGCCGGTGCTGCTGGCCCCCGAGGGCGACCGGCTGGTCCTGCTGGCCCTGGACGGCGGGAGTGTCCACACGGACGTCGTCGCGGCGGCCCAGGACCTGGAGGCCCTGTCCGTCGGAATCTCGGCGCCGACCACCCCGGAGGCGGCCGGAGCCGCCTTCGGGCAGGCCGAACGGGCGCTGGCGGTGGCGGTGCGCAGCGGTCGCCGCAGTGTCGACCACGACGAGGTGGGCACCGGCTCGCTGCTGCCGCTGCTGGCCGACGAGGCGGTACTGGCCTTCGCGGACGCGCTGCTGCGCCCGCTGCGCGAGCACGACCTCACCGCCCGCGGCGATCTGGAGGCCAGCCTGCAGGCCTGGCTCTCCCGCCACGGCCAGTGGGACGCCGCCGCGGCCGACCTGGGCGTACACCGGCACACCCTGCGCTACCGGATGCGCCGGGTCGAGGAGCTGCTCGGCCGCTCGCTGGACGACACCGACGTCCGGATGGAGCTGTGGCTCGCCCTGCGCGCCCGCAGCAACGGCTGACGCCCGCTGCCACCGCCCACTCCAGTACGTACGGACGGCGTGCCGCAGTGCTCCGTTGCGGACAAGCTCAGGCCGCGCCGCCCGGCTCTACCGTGGAGGCAGACAGCAGACATCCGCACAGCAGGTAGTAGAGGAAAGGTCCGGTGACCTCGGTGACCAGCACCCACGCATTCTGGCTGGCCGGTCGGCAGGAGAGCGGCACGGAGTCCTTCGAGGTGCGCCATCCGTGGGACGGCAGCCTGGTCGGTACCGTCAGCGTTCCCACCGAGGCCCAGGTCGAGGAGGCCGTCGCCGCGGCCGTGGCGGTGCAGGACGAGTTCGCCGCGACCCCCGCGTACGTACGGGCGGCCGCGCTGGACCATGTGGCACGTCGGCTGACCGAGCGCGCCGAGGAGCTGGCCCGGCTGATCACCGCCGAGAACGGCAAGCCGATCAAGTGGGCGCGTGGCGAGATCGGCCGCGCCTCCTCGGTGTTCCGCTGGGCCGCGGAGGAGGCCCGCCGCTTCAACAGCGGTGAGGGCCAGCGCCTGGACACCGACGCGGGCGGCACTGGCCGGTTGGCGATCACCCGCCGCTTCGTCCGCGGGCCGGTCCTCGGCATCGCGCCGTTCAACTTCCCGCTGAACCTGGTGGCGCACAAGGTCGCCCCGGCCATCGCGGTCGGCGCCCCGATCATCCTCAAGCCGGCCCCGGCCACCCCGCTCTCCGCGCTGGTCCTCGGCGAGATCCTGGCCGAGACGGACCTCCCGGCCGGTTCCTGGAGCGTCCTCCCGGTGTCCAACGACCGGATGCCGGCCCTGGTGCAGGACCCGCGGCTGCCGGTGATCTCCTTCACCGGCTCCGACCGGGTCGGCTACCAGATCATGGACTCGGTGCCGCGCAAGCACGTCACCCTGGAGCTCGGCGGCAACGCCGCCGCCGTCGTCCTGGCCGACTGGTCCAGCGAGGCGGACCTGGAGTGGGCTGCGACCAGGATCGCCACCTTCGCCAACTACCAGGGCGGCCAGTCCTGCATCTCGGTGCAGCGGGTGATCGCCGACGCGAGCGTGTTCGACCGTCTGGTCGAGAAGGTCGTCGCCAAGGTCGGCGTGCAGGTCACCGGCGACCCCTCGGACGATGCGGTGGACGTCGGCCCGCTGGTCAACGAGGACGCCGCCAAGCGGGTCGAGTCGTGGGTGGACGAGGCCGTGGCTGCGGGCGCGCAGCTGCTCACCGGCGGCAAGCGCGAGGGTGCGAGCTATGCGCCGACCGTGCTCGCGGGCGTCCCGGCCGGGGTCACCCTGGCCACCGAGGAGGTCTTCGGCCCGGTGCTGACGCTGACCTCGGCGGAGAGCACGGACGCGGCGTTCGCGCTGGTCAACGACTCCAAGTTCGGCCTGCAGGCCGGTGTCTTCACCCACGACGTGCAGACCGCGTTCCGGGCCCACCGCGAGCTGGAGGTCGGCGGCGTGATCATCGGCGACGCCCCCTCCTACCGCGCCGACCAGATGCCGTACGGCGGGGTCAAGGACTCCGGCGTCGGGCGCGAGGGCGTGGCGTACGCGATGGCCGACTACACCTACGAGCGGGTCATGGTGCTGACGGGGCTGGTGCTCTGACGCTGGCCGGCTTGGGGTTCGCAGGGGTGCGGGGCGTCGCGCCCCGAGGGTTGCAGAATGGTGCTGACGGGGCTGGCGCTCTGACGCTGGCCGGCTCGGGGTTCGCAGGGGTGCGGGGTGTCGCGCCCCGAGGGTTGCAGAATGGTGCTGACGGGGCTGGCGCTCTGACGCTGGCCGGCTCGGGGTTCGCAGGGGTTGCGGGGCGTCGCGCCCCGAGGGTTGCAGAATGGTGCTGACGGGGCTGGTGCTCTGACCCCGATCGGGTCTCACCTCTGGTGATCTGTCGGTGACGCAGCGTACGGTCGGGTAGCACTGGTCGGTAACCCGCTGCGAGGTGGTGCGTGATGTCCACACCCGACGTCTCTCCCGAGGTCCCCAAGGTCACCGAAGTCACCAAGGTCACCGAGCGCGAGGCCCGGCGCGTCGCCGAGGAGGCGCGTGAGCAGGACTGGCGCAAGCCCAGCTTCGCCAAGGAGCTGTTCCTCGGCCGCTTCCGGCTGGACCTCATCCACCCGCACCCGCTCCCCGACGAGGAGTCGGTGCGGGTGGGTGAGGCGTTCCTGACCAGGCTGAGTGCCTTCTGCGAGACGAAGATCGACAGCGCGCTGATCGAGCGCGAGGCGGTCATCCCCGACGAAGTGGTCCGGGGTCTGCAGGAGCTCGGCGTCTTCGGGATGAAGATCGACACCGAGTACGACGGCCTCGGTCTCACCCAGCTGTACTACAACCGCGCCCTGGCGCTGCTCGGCAGTGTCAGCCCGGCCATCAGCGCCCTGGTCTCCGCACACCAGTCGATCGGCGTGCCGCAGCCGCTGAAGCAGTTCGGCACCGCGGAGCAGAAGCGGCGCTTCCTGCCGCGCTGCGCCCGCACCGACATCACCGCCTTCCTGCTCACCGAGCCGGACGTGGGCAGCGACCCGGCCCGGCTGGCGACGGCGGCCGTCCCCTCCGAGGACGGCGAGTCCTACGTCCTGGACGGGGTGAAGCTGTGGACCACCAACGGGGTGGTCGCCGATCTCCTAGTGGTCATGGCACGGGTGCCCAGGAGCGAGGGGCACAAGGGCGGGATCACCGCGTTCGTGGTCGAGGCCGGCTCCCCGGGCATCACGGTCGAGAACCGCAACGCCTTCATGGGCCTGCGCGGCCTGGAGAACGGGGTCACCCGCTTCCACCAGGTGCGGGTGCCCGCCGAGAACCGGATCGGCGCCGAGGGCGCCGGTCTCAAGATCGCGCTCACCACGCTCAACACCGGGCGGCTCTCGCTGCCGGCGATCTGCGCGGGCACCGGCAAGTGGTGTCTGAAGATCGCCCGCGAGTGGTCGGCCGCCCGTGAGCAGTGGGGCAAGCCCATCTCCGAGCACGAGGCCGTCGCCGGGAAGATCTCCTTCATCGCGGCGACCTCCTTCGCGCTGGAGGCGGTGCTGGACCTGTCCAGCCAGATGGCCGACGAGGACCGCAACGACATCAGGATCGAGGCCGCGCTGGCCAAGCTCTACGGCTCCGAGATGGGCTGGCGGATCGCCGACGAGCTGGTGCAGATCCGCGGCGGCCGCGGCTTCGAGACGGCGGAGTCGCTGGCCGCCCGCGGCGAGCGGGCGGTCCCGGCCGAGCAGGTGCTGCGCGACATGCGGATCAACCGGATCTTCGAGGGCTCCAGCGAGATCATGCACCTGCTGATCGCCAGGGAGGCGGTGGACGCCCACCTCAAGGTCGCCGGCGACCTGATCGAGCCGGAGGCCGACCTGAGGCGCAAGGGCCGCGCAGCGGCCCGGGCCGGCGCGTTCTACGCCGGGTGGCTGCCCAAGCTGGCCGCGGGCCCCGGCCAACTCCCGACCTCCTACGGGGAATTTCGCCCGGACGGGGGATATCAGGACCTGTCCGGGCACATCCGCTTCGTCGAGCGCAGCGCGCGCAAGCTGGCGCGCTCCACCTTCTACGCCATGTCCCGCTGGCAGGGGCGGATGGAGACCAAGCAGGGCTTCCTCGGACGGATCGTCGACATCGGCGCCGAGCTCTTCGCGATGAGCGCCGTCTGCGTCCGGGCGGAGATGCTGCGGACGACGGCCGGGGCAGGTCAGGACCCGGAGCAGGGGCGGGCGGCGTACGAGCTCGCCGAGCTGTTCTGCCGTCAGGCCCGGATCCGGGTGGACGAGTTGTTCGGCCGGCTCTGGACCAACACCGACGACCTGGACCGGAAGATCGCCCGCCAGGTGGTCGGCGGCCGCTACACCTGGCTCGAACAGGGAATCCTCGATCCCTCGGGCGAGGGGCCCTGGATCGCGGACTCCACTCCGGGGCCCTCGCAACGGGAGAACGTACACCGGACGATCCGCTGAGCGTCAGCTGATCCGTCATCAGAGGGGGGCGACCCTGGCGGTCCTGGGGGTTGCCCCGGCTCGGTACGATGCGCGCAGGCGTACGACGGATGGAGACATGACACCGGGGGCCCGTACGCCGCGTCTGAGGCCGCGTCAGCGGATCCGACGGAAGTGGCCGGCTCCCGGCAGAGTCACATCTCCGAGAAGAACAGGTCCCTCAGGTGAGCTACCCGCCCTACGGGCAGAATCCCCAGAACCCCCAGCAGCCGCAGAACCCCTACGGGCCTCCGCAGCCGCCGCAGAACCCGTACGGTCGGCAGCCCCCGCCACCGCAGCAGCCCAACCCGAATCCCTACGGCCGACCGCAGCAGCCGCCCCCGCCGCAGCAACCGCCGAATCCGTACGGCCGGCCGCAGCAGCCGAATCCCTACGGGCCTCCGCCACCGCCGCAGAACCCCTACGGCCAGCCGCAGCAGCCTCCGAACCCCTACGGCCAGAAGCCCCCGCAGAACCCGTACGGCCAGCCGCCCCCTCCGCCGCGCCCGCCCCAGCAGCCGCCCTACGGCGGCGGCCCCGGCGGCCCGGGCGGCCCGGGTGGTCCTGGCGGACCATCAGGCCCCGGCGGCCCCATGGGCCCTGGCGGCGGCGGGGGCGGTCCGCGTCGGTCCCGGAAGGGCGTGCTGATCGCCTCGGTCACCGCCCTGGTCCTGGTGGCCGGCGTCAGTGCGGTCGTGGCCTCCAACAGCAGCAAGAACAAGAGCACCGGCACCAGCGCCGACGGCACCTCCGCGGACGGCGGCACCTCCTGGGTGCCGCCGAAGTGGGCGGTCCCCGCCAACGACGTCGGCCACGCCGACCCCAACACCGTGGTCACCGGTACCGTCTGGTTCGCCAAGTCCAGCCCCGAGAGCCTCGCCGGCTACGCCACCGAGGTCGGCACCCCGGGGGACTCCAAGTACCACAAGTTCCTCTCGCCCTCGGACTTCAACTCGACCTTCGCCAACCACGCCGACGCCAGCCAGGCCGTCACCCAGTGGGTCCAGCAGGCCGGGATGAAGGTGCTGTCGCA
Source organism: Streptacidiphilus sp. EB103A (assembly GCF_041261405.1). NCBI lineage: Bacteria > Bacillati > Actinomycetota > Actinomycetes > Kitasatosporales > Streptomycetaceae > Streptacidiphilus > Streptacidiphilus sp. EB103A. The sequence goes on from NZ_JBGCAQ010000033.1 coordinate 11,783, forward strand.
GACCGCCCAGTCGATCAACGTCTCCACCACCGTCTCCGAGGTGGAGAAGACCCTCAGCATCAAGATCGACCGCTTCAAGCACGCGGGACGGACCGACCTGGCCTCGACCGGCCAGCCGAAGTACCCGGCCAACGTCGGCGACTACATCTCCAGCGTCACCGGTCTCACCACCTCCAGCCCGGTCAACGCGCCGAAGCTGCGCACCGCGGCCGGCAGCAGCGCCAACTGCAGCAGCTACTACGGCCAGCGGGTCGCCTCGGGCGCCGACACCGTCGCACCGGACGGCAGCAAGCCCACCCAGCTCCTGTGCGGCTACACGGTCTCCCAGCTGCGCAGCGCCTACGGCATCACCGGCAGCAACCTCACCGGCCAGGGCGTGACCATCGCGGTCGTCGACGCCTACGCCTCGCCGACGATCGTCCAGGACGTCAACCGCTGGTCCGCCGCCAACGGCCTGCCGCAGCTCGGCTCGGACCAGTTCAAGCAGGTCCTGCCGGACTCCTACGACGCGGCGAGCACCGCGGACCTGGCCTCGGGCTGGTGGGGCGAGGAGACGCTGGACATCGAGGCGGTGCACGCGGTCGCCCCCGACGCGAAGATCGTCTACTACGCCGCCCGCAAGCCCGACGACGCGGACTTCTTCAACGCCTTCCAGCAGATCGTCAGCGGCCGCACCGCCGACATCGTCACCAACTCCTGGGGCAGCCCCGAGGGCACCGGTGACACCAACGACGTCCAGGCCGGTGAGCAGATCTTCCAGCAGGCGGCGGCCGAGGGCATCACCTTCAACTTCTCCACCGGTGACGACGGCGACTACACCCAGGCCGCCAACGCCACCAGCAGCCCCACCGCCTCGTACCCGTCCAGCGACCCTTTCGTCACCGGCGTCGGCGGCACCTCGCTGGGGATAGGGGCGCAGGGCCAGTACCAGTGGGAGACCGGCTGGGGCGATGTGGCCTACCCGCAGAGCGGCAGCAGCTGGGACACCGCGGCCGGCAAGTTCCAGGGCGGCGGCGGTGGCGGCAACTCCGTCTACTTCCCGCAGCCGTCGTACCAGAAGGGCGTGGTGCCGGACAGTCTGGCCACCGCGGCCACCGGCAAGGCGAACCGCGAGGAGCCCGACGTCGCGATGCTGGCCGACCCGCTGACCGGTCTGACCGTCGGCGAGACCACCGGCAAGGTCACCGCCACCACCGCGGCCGACGGCGGCGTGAACTTCACCATGACCGGCGGCAAGTACAGCGAGCAGCCGGTCGGCGGCACCAGCCTGGCCTCGCCGCTGTTCTCCGGCATGGAGGCGCTGGCGGTGCAGAGCTCCGGCAGCCCGCTCGGCTACGCCAACCCGGTGCTCTACCACCTCAACGGGACCTCGCAGTTCCACGATGTGGTGCCGAACCCGGTGGACGGCCACGAGCCGAGCTTCCTGGCCCAGAACAGCAGTGGAACGCTGCTCCTGGTGGCCCTGAACAAGGACTCCTCGCTGAAGACCGCCAAGGGCTACGACGACGTCACCGGCCTCGGCAGCCCCACCGCGTCCTTCCTCACCTGGTTCCGACAGCATCCGAACGGCACCTGACGCTCCACTGTCGGCGCGGCAGTCCACAATGGTCGACATGGACTCTCTCGCCGATCCGCACCTGCGCTTCGTCCCCGTCGTCGCCGACCCCGAAGGCCCCCGGGAGCTGGTGATCCTCGGATCCACCGGCTCCATCGGGACCCAGGCCATCGACGTGGTGCTGCGCAACCCCGACCGTTTCCGGGTGGTCGGCCTGTCCGCCGCCGGCGGCCGGGTCGGGCTGCTGGCCGAGCAGGCGCTGCGGCTGGGGGTGCGCAAGGTCGCGCTGTCGCGGGCCGAGGCGGAGCCGGAACTGCGTGCGGCGCTGGCGGCCGCGGCGGAGCCCGGTCAGGAACTCCCGGAGATCCTGACCGGGCCGGACGCCGCGACGCAGCTCGCCGGGATGGAGTGCCATTCGGTGCTCAACGGCATCACCGGGTCCATCGGCCTGGCGCCGACCCTGGCGGCGCTGGAGGCAGGCCGGGTGCTGGTGCTGGCGAACAAGGAGTCGCTGATCGTCGGCGGCCCGCTGGTCAAGGCGGTCGCCCAGCCCGGTCAGATCGTCCCGGTGGACTCCGAGCACACCGCACTGTTCCAGGGGCTGATGGGCGGCGCGCGGCGCGAGGTCCGCAGGCTGGTGGTCACCGCCAGCGGCGGACCCTTCCGCGGCTGGAGCCGCGAGCAGCTGGCCGGGGTCACCCGGGAGCAGGCGCTCAACCACCCCAACTGGGACATGGGCCCGGTGATCACCGTGAATTCGGCCACTCTGGTCAACAAGGGCCTGGAGGTGATCGAGGCCCATCTGCTCTACGACATCCCGTTCGAGCAGATCGAGGTCGTGGTCCACCCGCAGTCGGTCGTTCACTCGATGGTGGAGTTCACCGACGGTTCCACGCTGGCCCAGGCCAGCCCGCCGGACATGCGGATGCCGATCTCGCTGGGCCTCGGCTGGCCGGACCGGGTCCCGGACGCCGCACCCGGATGCGACTGGACCAAGGCCGCCACCTGGACGTTCTTCCCGCTGGACACCGAGGCCTTCCCCTCCGTCGGCCTGGCCAGGCACGTCGGCTCGCTGGGCGGCACCGCCCCGGCGGTGTTCAACGCCGCCAACGAGGAGTGCGTCGACGCCTTCCTCGACGGTCGGCTGCCGTTCACAGGCATCGTGGATACGGTGGCCAAGGTGGTCGCCGAGCACGGTCGGCCGAGTCCGGGAACCGCTCTGACCCTCGCGGACGTCCTGGCTGCGGAGACCTGGGCCCGCGGCACCGCGCAGGACCACATCAAGAAGGCAGGTGGCCGATGACGGCACTCATGACCCTCCTCGGCATCGCCATCTTCGCGTTCGGCCTGCTGCTCTCGATCGCCTGGCACGAGCTGGGGCACCTCAGCTGGGCCAAGGTCTTCAAGATCCGGGTGCCGCAGTACATGGTCGGCTTCGGCCCGACCATCTGGTCGCGCAAGAAGGGCGACACCGAGTACGGCATCAAGGCGATCCCGCTCGGCGGATACATCCGCATGATCGGGATGTTCCCCCCTGGCAAGGACGGGAAGGTCACCGCCCGCAGCACCTCGCCCTGGCGCAGCATGATCGAGGACGCCCGCGAGCAGTCCTACGAGGAGATCCTGCCGGGCGACGAGACCAGGCTCTTCTACACGCGGAAGCCGTGGCAGAAGGTCATCGTGATGTTCGCGGGGCCGTTCATGAACCTGATCCTGGCGTTCGGCCTGTTCCTGGCCCTGTTCATGGGCTTCGGGATGGCCAAGGCCGTGCCGACGGTGAGCTACGTCAGCGCCTGTGTCCTGGCGCAGGGCAGTGCCACCACCGACACCTGCCCGACCGGCGCCAAGCCCTCACCGGCCGCAGCGGCCGGCATGAAGGCGGGGGACAAGGTCGTCTCCTACAACGGTGATGCGATCAGCAGCTACGACCAGTTGCAGAGCGACATCCGCAAGTCCGTCGCCGGCACTCCGATCAAGGTGGTCGTCGAGCGCAACGGCGCCCCGGTGACGCTGACCGTCACCCCGGTGGAGAACACCGTCTATGTGGACGACGCCAACGGGAACCCGACGAGTCAGACGACCAAGGCCGGCTTCGTCGGCCTCTCGCCGGTGACGACCACGGTCCCGCTGAGCTTCGGCGCCAGCATGACCCAGATGTACGACATGACCAAGAGCGGTGTGCACTCCGTCCTGGCCCTGCCGTCCAAGATCCCCGCGCTGTGGGACTCGGTCTTCAACGGCGCTCCCCGCGCCACCGACTCCCCGGTCGGGGTGGTCGGCGTGGCCCGGGTGGGCGGTGAGGTGTTCGCGATGAAGGCACCGCTGATCGACCGGTTCGCCTTCGAGGTCCAGCTGCTGGCCGGACTGAACCTCTCGCTCTTCCTGCTCAACATGCTGCCGCTGCTCCCGCTGGACGGCGGCCACATCGCCGGCGCCCTGTGGGAGTCCTTCCGCCGCCGGATGGCCCAGCTGTTCCGCCGTCCGGACCCGGGCCACTTCGACGTCGCCAAGCTGATGCCGGTGGCGTACGTGGTGGCCGGGGTCTTCCTCTGCTTCACCGTGCTGGTGATGATCGCCGACGTGGTGAATCCGGTGAAGGTCAACTGACCCGCCACCCGAACAACGGGGAAACCCCGGGTTGCGATGCTGGTCGGGATGTGAGTGAGGTCGGCCCTGTGGCGTACGGTTGGTCCGGGAGTGCTGGGACCAGCCCCAGCCTCCCGGACCACCGGGAGTTCCGGTCGGGCCGCCACCTCACCTTGGGGAATTAGCCAGAGATGACCGCGATCTCGCTCGGAATGCCGTCCGCTCCGCTCAAGCCGCTTGCCGTGCGGCGTAGGAGTCGTCAGATCATGGTGGGGAGTGTGGCGGTCGGTGGTGATGCGCCGGTGTCGGTGCAGTCGATGACCACGACGGTGACCTCGGATGTGAATGCGACGTTGCAGCAGATCGCGGAGCTGACGGCGTCGGGGTGTCAGATCGTGCGGGTGGCCTGCCCGTCGCAGGATGATGCGGATGCGTTGGCGACCATTGCGCGCAAGTCGCAGATCCCGGTGATCGCGGACATTCACTTCCAGCCGAAGTACGTGTTCGCGGCGATCGACGCGGGGTGTGCGGCGGTGCGGGTGAATCCGGGCAACATCCGGCAGTTCGACGACAAGGTGAAGGAGATCGCGAAGGCGGCGTCGGGGGCGGGGGTGCCGATCCGGATCGGGGTGAACGCGGGGTCGTTGGACCGGCGGTTGCTGGAGAAGTACGGGAAGGCGACGCCGGAGGCGTTGGTGGAGTCGGCGTTGTGGGAGTGCTCGCTGTTCGAGGAGCACGGGTTCCGGGACATCAAGATCTCGGTGAAGCACAACGATCCGGTGGTGATGATCGCTGCGTACCGGCAGCTGGCGGCGGCGTGCGACTATCCGCTGCATCTGGGGGTGACCGAGGCGGGTCCGGCGTTCCAGGGCACGATCAAGTCGGCGGTGGCGTTCGGGGCGCTGCTCAGTGAGGGGATCGGGGACACGATCCGGGTGTCGTTGTCGGCGCCTCCGGCCGAGGAGGTGAAGGTCGGCAATCAGATCCTGGAGTCGTTGAACCTGCGTCAGCGGGGTCTGGAGATCGTGTCCTGCCCGTCCTGCGGGCGGGCGCAGGTGGATGTGTACAAGCTGGCGGAGGAGGTCACCGCGGGGCTGGAGGGCATGGAGGTGCCGCTCCGCGTCGCTGTGATGGGCTGTGTGGTCAACGGTCCGGGTGAGGCGCGTGAGGCGGATCTGGGGGTGGCGTCGGGCAATGGCAAGGGGCAGATCTTCGTGAAGGGCGAGGTGATCAAGACCGTGCCGGAGTCGAAGATCGTGGAGACGCTGATCGAGGAGGCCCTGAAGCTGGCCGAGCAGATGCAGGACGAAGGTGTCGCCTCCGGTGAGCCCAGCGTCTCGGTCAGCGAGTAGTCGGCCGGCAGCGGAACACACGACGGCGGAGTGGAGAACAGCGTGGGGCGGATACCGCCTCCCTGCTCTCCTCTCCGGGCGTGGTGACGGGGTAGGGTGCCTCCGTGCTGAGCGGTTCGGTGATGACGACGCGGGTCCTGGAGCCCGGTGACCTCCCGGCTGCCCTGGGCGTACTGGAACGCGACCCGATCGCCAACGCCTTCGTCGCAGCCCGTGTCGCCGTCGCCGGGCTCGACGCCTGGCGGCTCGGCGGCGAGATGTGGGGCTGGTACGAGGGCGGCCGCCTGGAGGCGCTCTGCTATGCCGGGGCCAACCTGGTGCCGTTGAGCGCGGGGCCCGAGGCCATCGCCGGCTTCGCCGAGCGCGCCAGGCGGCAGGGCCGCCGCTGCTCGTCCATCGTGGGCCCGGCCGACGCCACCGCGCATCTGTGGTCGCTGCTGGAGCCCGCCTGGGGCCCGGCCCGCGAGGTGCGTCCCAACCAGCCGCTGATGGCCACCTGGGAACCGTCGGCCGAGATCGCCCCCGACCCCCGGGTGCGCCGGGTCCGCCGGGACGAGATGGACCTGCTCATCCCCGCCTGCGTCGCCATGTTCACCGAGGAGGTCGGGGTCTCCCCGCTCGCGGGGGACGGCGGTCTGCTCTACCGGGCCCGGATCGCCGAGCTGGTGAGCACCGGGCGTGCCTTCGCCCGCTTCGAGGCCGGCAAGGTCGTCTTCAAGGCCGAGATCGGCGCGGCGACCCCGCAGGCCTGCCAGATCCAGGGCGTCTGGGTGGCCCCGGGCCACCGCGGCCGGGGCCATTCCGAGAGCGGGATGGCCGCCGTGGTCGAGTACGCGCTGCGAGAGGTCGCCCCGGTGGTGAGCCTCTACGTCAACGACTTCAACACGGTTGCCCGCGCTGCCTACCGACGCGTGGGATTCTCCGAAGTAGGCACGTTCATGAGCGTGTTGTTCTGATTGATGGCCGCAGCTGAGCGCCTAGGTGGTAGCTGTGACAGGTGTTCCGGGAACCGCCTCGTACGGATGCACGCTGTGCATACACTCGCGCCGTCATCACCTTGAGTGACATTCCTTCCCCCAGGACGGGCTTGAGCCCTCCGGATGTCACCGCTTCCAAGGTGCCCTCTGACAGAGGACTGCGCATGCACCCGAGTGACGCAGCATCAACCGGTACCACCCAGGCCCATCGACGACGCCCGCCGCGCGGCCGCACCAAGCGGGCCACGCTGATCGGCGTGCTGGCCGGAATCCTCGGCCTGGCGACCCTGCTCGGCAGCGCCTTCGGCGCCACCGGCGGTACTCCCCCTGCTGCTGCCGCCGCCCCGCCGGCCACCCCCAACGCCAACTGCACCCTCACCGTCCCGGCCAACCCGCTGAGCGCCAAGGGCCTGGCGACCCCGTACCAGCTCTCCGCCACCGATCCGGCCCAGGGCCCCTGCCAGGAGGCGAACACCGCCCAGTCGGCCTTCGTCCAGGCCACCGTGGTGGACCCGGCGACCGGGGCGATCGCCGTCTACAACCCCCTGGTGATCGACCAGGGCACCAAGGCCGCTGTCGCGCCGGTGCTTCCCAAGTTCCCGGCCCGTGCCGTGGTCGGCATCTGGTTCGGCTTCAACGCCGGCACGCTGACCCTGAAGAGCAGCCAGGGCAGCCTCCGGGCCGGCAACTGCGTCAACGGGCTGAACGGCTCGCTGTTCACGCAGTTCGCCTACTGCAACGCACCCGCCTTCTTCGCCGCGGCCAACCGCGCGGAGCGGTCCGGCAGGCTCAAGGTTCCCGCGCTCGGCACCGGCAAGGACGGCAAGCCGTGCCTGAGCACCCGTGACTTCGGCCTGATCGACCAGGACCAGAGCGACAACGTCACCACCGACTACCTGGCCACCGCCGCCGGGACCCTGGCGCAGAAGACCGCGCTCACCGTCGCCGCGCAGCCCGCGTCCGTCTCGCTCGCCAACGGCAGCGACAACCTGCTGCTGACCGCGTTCGTCGACCCGGCCCTCGGCTGCACCCCGTACACGGCGCCCGATCTCGCCGACCCCGGCCACAGCGTGACCTCGCTGGGCCTGGACGAGCTCCAGGCGGCCGCGTTCCAGCGTGCGCCGATCGCCCTGGTGCCGGTGAACGACCCGATGGCCCAGGTGAACGGTGCGACCAGCCGTGCCAAGACCAACCTCTACCGGGCCGGCGTCGACATGCCGGCGCTGAGCCGCAGGGACACCGGGGATCCGCTGGCCTACTGCGCCAGCCTGGCCACCACCGGCCTCCAGCGCATCAATGCCGACAAGGCCTTCTTCACCGGGGCTGCGTCGCCCCAGGCGGGTCAGAACCTCTTCGACTTCCTGACAGCGCGGTTCACGGCCTCGCTCACCAACCTCAACTGCCCGCAGGCGTCGGCTTCCGCCTCGGCATCGGCTTCTGCATCGGCATCGGCATCGGTCTCTGCTTCCGCCTCGGCCAGTGCCGCATCCAGCAGCCCCGCGGCGAGCACCTCGGCCGCCCCTTCGGCCTCGGTCTCGCCGTCCACCGCCGCATCCGCCTCCGCGGCGAAGTCCGCGTCGGCGTCCGCGACCGCGGTCGCCGCCGGGTCCGGTGCTCCGGCGGTCTCCGCGTCGCCCTCCTCGGGATCGGTCCAGGCGATCGGCGTGCCGGTCTCCACGTCGGCGCCCGCCGTCGTCCAGATCCACGACACGGCCCCCAGCCCGGTCCCGGTCTCGGCCAGCTCCTCCGCCGCCGCACCGATGACCACCAAGGCCTCGCCGACGACCACCACAGCCGCACCCATGACCACCTCCGCCGCGCCGGTGACCACCACGATCCCGCCCACGATCGCGAGCCACAGCGCGGCCGCGCCCATCATGCACACCACCGCGGCCAAGCCCACCAGCACCGCCATGAGCGGTGTGCTGGCGGAGACCGGGGCCTCCCGCACCACCCTCCCGTACGTGGGCCTCGCCGTCTCACTGATGCTGCTCGGCGTCTCCGCGTTCCTGCTGATCGGACGCCGTCGTCCGCGCGTTCGGTGACACTCCGTCGGCCACGGGTCCGGGAGACTGTCCCGTCCCGTGGCCGACCGGGTACGGTGCGAGGGCGATGAACGACGTCACGATCGAGCCATTCGACCTCGCAGGGCGGGCTTCAGAGGCCCTGGCGGTGCAGGCCGCCGCTTTTGGGCTGGGCAGCGAGGAGGTCGCAGTCCGGCTGCAGATCGTCGGCAGGCACGCCCTGGTCCCGGGCGTGCGGGCGTTCGGCGCCGTGGAACGCAGCCACCCCGGGGATCTCGGACGGCTGGTGGGATTCGGCTACGGCATGCCCAATGACCGGGCCCACTGGTGGAGTTCGGTCATCGAGCCGCATCTTGAGGCGAAGGGCCTCGGCTACTGGCTGGACCAGTCCTTCTCCGTCACCGAACTGCATGTCCACCCCGACTACCAGGGCCTGGGCTTCGGGCGTCGCATCATCACCACGCTCTGTGCCGGGACCAGGCTGCCCCGGACCATCCTCTCGGCCATCGACCGGGAGACCCCGGCCCGCGCGCTCTACCGCTCGCTCGGCTACCGGGACCTGGCCCGCCAGGTGATGTTCCCCAACACGGCCGTCCCCTACGCCGTGATGGGCGCCCCGCTGCCGTTCCCGCCCCGTCGCTGACACCGGCCCCCTGGCAGTTGTCGCCGACAGCCGTCGCCGACGTCGGGTCAGCGCTGGGCCGGGATCGCCGCGGCGAGCCGGAACCCCTTCTCGGTCCGCTCCGTCGTGAGCAGGCCGCCGCCCGCCGTGATCCGTTCCTTGAGGCCCTGGAGCCCAAGGCCGTCGGAGCCGGACGCCGCCACGGCCGAGGCCCCCTCGCCGGTGATGCTCAGCCGGACCGGGTCCGAGCCGCGTTCGAGCTCGATGGTGCAGCGCCTGGCCCTGCTGTGCCGCACCACATTGGTGACACCCTCGCGCACCACCCAGGCCAGCAGCAGGTCGAGCTGCGCGGGCAGCGGCGGTCCCGACTCGCGCAGCACCGGTTCGATCCCGCCGGCGCTCAGCAGCGAGCGGGCCCGCTGCAGTTCCTCGGACAGCCCGGCCTCCCGGTAGCCGCCGACGGCCTCGGCCAACTCCTGCCGGGTCTCCCGGAGCTGGCTCACCGCGGCGAGGAGTTTCAGGGTGACGAAGGTGAGCGCGCCGGGCAGGAAGCTGCTCCAGGCGGCGTTGATGACCTCCCCGCTCTGCCCGCTCCGCAGGTACGCGGTGAAGGCGGCCAGTGCCGGGATGCCGATGAACACCAGCGGGCCGCCCCGCCCCGGAACCACCACCGCGCCGGCGATGGCCAGCAGTGAGTACAGCAGCAGGGCGTGCGGCAGCGAACCGGCGAGCGCGCCGGTGACCGGCACCAGCAGCAGCGTCAGCACCGTCGGCAGCCTGCCGTCCCGGAACCGCGGCTGGAACGCGGTCAGGATCGTCGCGCAGTAGAGCAGGACGAACACCCCGAGCCCGCAGAGGGCGGCGTCGGGACGCGGATAGCTGCCACCGACCACCGCGTGCGCCGGGCCCAGCACCATCAGCACCCAGGGCATCAGCGCGTACGACGGGTTGAAGCCGCGGATCTTCTCGATGTCCTGGTCGGTGATCCGCTTGCGGTGGGCTCGGCCGGCCACGGGCGGGGTCCTCTCGGCGGTCGGGGTCAGCGGTGCTGTCGGATGCTGTGTCTAGAGCATGGCGGCGAATTCGAGGTAGAGCGCGGCGCTGCGGGGGTCGCCGACCTCCAGGCTCCACAGACCGGCCTCGACGGTCCGGAAGAGGGTCCAGCCGCGCAGCCGCTCCCGGTCCACCTCGACCGCGTCTGACAGGCGCTGGAGTCTTCGCCGTGCGGCGGCCTGCGGCCCTGGCACCCCGGCCAGGGTCTCCAGCCGGTCCTGCACCAGCCAGGCCAGGTCGTAGGCACGTTCGCCCACCAGCGGCTTGGGGTCGATGGCCAGCCAGGGCGAGCGTTCCGCGGCGAGGACGTTGCCGTGGTGGAAGTCCCCGTGCAGCAGCAGTTCCTCGGTGCCGCTGCCGAGCAGCTCCTCGGCCGTCGCCAGCGCCTCGTCCAGCAGCGGCCGCAGATCGGCGGCGGCAGCCAGGTCGCGCCGGCTGCGCAGGGTCGCGCACAGTCCGGTGACGTAGTCGGCCACCGAGGTGAAGGCATGGCCCTCCGGCGGCGCCACCCACAGCCGTTGCAGCGTGCCCTCGGCCTCCAGCATCGCCTTGCTCTCGGCCAGCGACAGCAGCGGCACCTCTCCGTGCAGCCGCTCCAGCAGCATCGCCTCGCCGTCCGGGGCCGTCGCCAGCAGCCGTACCGCGCCGCGGCCCTCCCAGTGGGCCAGCGCGGCGTGCTCCTGGGCGGTCTCCGGTGCGGGCAGGCCGAGCTTGAGCACCGCCGGCGTGCCGTCGGCCCTGCGGACGTACAGCACCAGGCTGATCTGCCCGCCCGGCTCGAACACCCGCTCAAGCGTCAGTTCCCAGCGCTCCAGGTACTCCAGGGTCAGCCGGGGCAGCGATTCCAGCCAGCGGACCCCTGGCTCACCCTCCCAGGCGGTGACGGTCTCCTGGAGCCGCACCGGGATGTTGATCTGCTGTTCCGTCGCTGCCATACCGGCCTTTCGCTCGTTCGCCCCCGTGGTGGTGCACGTGCACCATTGTCAGCCATGCGGAAGGCCGGGAAAGGCACTGCCGGCGCCGCGCCAGGCCAGGGTGTCCAGCGCGGCCTGGCGCAGGGCGGCGGCCATGGTCGCGCGCAGCGGTCCCGAGGTGGCCTGGACGGCGTTGGCGTAGACGGCGCAGATCCGGTCCTCGACCAGCCCGGCGAGCCCGACCGCTGAGGCCGCGTCAGAGACCGGGGCGGGCAGCTGGTAGGCGGGCGCGGCGGCGACCGGGTTCGCGCCGGTGGCGCTGATCCGCTGCTGCAGCGCCCCGCGCCGGTCCCGATGGGCCTGGTAGGAGGCGGTGGCCCGGGTCCTGCGGTCGCCGCCGAGCTGCGCGCCGATGACCCCGTAGGCGTAGACCGCGGCGTCCTCGGCGGCGAGGGCGGCCTGCAGCGCGGCGAGGGCGGCGGCGGGCAGGGCGGCCCGGGTCAGCGGCGCGGCGGCGGGTCCCGCGGGTACGGAGCCGCGCAGCACCATCGAGTGCTGCGCGCCGTCGGCCGCGGCGGAGGCGAGCCGCCGCGCCAGCGCCGGGGAGGCGGCCGCCAGATCCTTCAACCTGGCCTGGACGGTGGCGCGTTCGGCGGCGTCCAGCGCGGCGACCGCCGCGCTCCGGCTGGTCGCCGGTACGGACGGGGGCGTCGCGGAGGCAGTGGCTGAGGGTGAACCGGAGGCCGAGGCCGTCGCGGCGCCGAAGACCGTCTCCTGCGCGGTCAGCTGCGCCCGCAGCGGCCTCAGCTCGCCCGCCGCCGCAGGGAACGCCGCGATGGCCGCGTCGTACTGCGCGGCCAGTGCCCGCGTCGCCGCCAGCGCCCGGGCCCGCACCGGTACGTCCGGATCGGGCGCTTCGACGGTGCGGGCGGCGCGGCTGTCCGCCGAGGTGCCCGCGGAAACGCTCCCGCAGGCGACGAGCAGGCCGGCGATTCCGGTCCCGAGCCCCGCGCTGAGCAGGGAGCGGCGCCGGATTCCGGGGGCAGAGATGGTCACGAGCAGGGACGCTACCGTGTGATCGGCTTCGATGGGCAGCGCCCCCGCAAAGTCGCCGAATCGGCACTTCGGGTCGGAAGCAGATAGGCTGTGGGCTGTTCTTTAGACCTACAGACAACAGCAGACGCGGCCGAGGAGTCACCCGGATGAGCACCACCCTGAATGACCGGCTGCAGGTTCTGCTGGAACCGCTCGCCTCCGAGGCGGGCGTTGATCTGGAAGAGGTCACCCTCACCAAGGTCGGCGGGCGCCGCGTCCTCGACGTGGTCCTGGACGCCGACGGCGGAGTGGACCTGGACACCGTCGCCGAGCTGAGCCGGGCCTTCGGCGCGGCGCTGGACGGACCCGACGGGACCGCGGTGCTGGGCGACGGCGAGTACCGCCTCGAAGTCGGCTCCCCGGGCGTGGACCGGCTGCTCACCCTGCCCCGCCACTGGCGCCGCGCGCGCACCCGTCTGGTGAAGGCGCAGCTGGGCACGGGCGCCGAGGTCACCGGCCGGGTGCTGGAGTCCGACGAGGACGGTGTGCTGCTGGAGATCCCCCCGGTCAAGGGCAGGGGCAGGGCCACCGAGCGCAGGCTGCCGTTCGCGGACGTCGCCAAGGCCCGGGTGCAGATCGAGTTCAACCGCAAGGGCCTGGACGAGGACGCCGAGATCGAGGACGCCGAGACCGAGGTCGACGGCGACGACAGCGACGAAGCCCTCTCCGACGAGGCGTAGCAGTACCCCACGACTGACTGAAGAGAAGAAGAGGAGGCGTAGCCGTGGATATCGACATGAGTGCCCTGCGCAGGTTGGTGCAGGAGCGGGAGATCAAGTTCGACCTGCTGGTCCAGGCGATCGAGTCGGCCCTCCTCATTGCTTACCACCGCACTGAGGGCTCGCGGCAGAAGGCCCGGGTCGAGCTCGACCGCGAGACCGGCCATGTGACGGTCTGGGCCAAGGAGGACGCGGACGAGGTCGCCGAGGGCGCCACCCCGCGCGAGTTCGACGACACCCCGAGCGGCTTCGGCCGGATCGCCGCCAGCACCGCCAAGCAGGTGATCCTGCAGCGGCTGCGCGACGCCGAGGAGGAGCTGACCTTCGGCGAGTACGCCGGACGCGAGGGCGACATCGTCACCGGTGTGGTGCAGCAGGGCAAGGACCCCAAGAACGTCCTGGTCGACATCGGCAAGATCGAGGCGATCCTGCCGGCCCAGGAGCAGGTCCCCGGCGAGGAGTACAAGCACGGGCTGCGGCTGAAGTGCTATGTCGTCGCGGTGCGCCGCGGCGTGCGCGGCCCCTCGGTGACGCTGTCGCGGACCCACCCCAACCTGGTCCGCGCGCTGTTCGCGCTGGAGGTCCCGGAGATCGCGGACGGCTCGGTGGAGATCGCCGCCATCGCCCGCGAGGCCGGTTTCCGCAGCAAGATCGCGGTGTGGACCGGCCGGTCGGGGCTGAACGCCAAGGGCGCCTGCATCGGCCCGATGGGCGGCCGGGTCCGCGCGGTGATGGCCGAGCTGCACGGTGAGAAGATCGACATCGTGGACTGGTCGGACGACCCGGCCGAGATGGTCGCCAACGCGCTGTCCCCCGCACGGGTGACCCGCGTGGAGATCGTCGACTACGACGCCCGTTCCGCCCGGGTGACCGTCCCGGACTACCAGCTGTCGCTGGCGATCGGCAAGGAGGGCCAGAACGCCCGCCTGGCCGCGCGTCTCACCGGCTGGCGCATCGACATCCGCCCGGACGTGGAGAGCGACGGCCCTCCCGGTTCCGGCGACGACCGCGACCGCTGAACCACCGCCGGGCCGTCCCGGAGGGGACGGTTCGCTGGAAGAGCGCCGTAAGTGGTTCGGAGTGAAGACCATCAGAGGGGTAGACTTGGACATGTCTGGTCGGACGCGTGCCCTTTCATGCCCGGAACGCACTTGCGTCGGGTGTAGGGAGCGAGCGGCCAAACATGACCTGCTGCGTGTGACGGCGGTCGGGGGCGTCTGCGTCCCCGATCCCCGAGGCACGCTGCCCGGCCGGGGAGCGCACCTGCACCCCAGGCCGGGGTGCCTCGACCTGGCGCTGCGCCGCCGGGCGTTCCCCAGGGCGTTCCGCCTGCCGGGGCCGCTCGACACCGCGGCAGTCCAGCGGTACGTAGAGGCACTGCCGAGGGTCGCAGAAATGTCAGAGCACTGAGCTGCCGCACCCATGTGCGGGGGCCGAGCACCAGGTACCTCGCGAGTTCGAAAGTAGGTCGAGATTGCGATGAGCACTCGATGAGTACGCGATGAGTACGAGCATGAAGTAGCGACGGTCCGGCGGAACACCCGGACCTACAAAGGAGCGAAGTGGCTAAGGTCCGGGTTTACGAACTCGCCAAGGATTTGGGCGTTGAGAGCAAGGTCGTCATGGCCAAGCTCCAAGAGCTCGGTGAGTTCGTACGTTCGGCGTCCTCGACTATCGAGGCGCCTGTCGTACGAAAGTTGGAAGTTGCCTTCGGTGGGGCCAGCGCCCCCTCGAAGCCCGCGTCGTCGAGCAAGCCGACGCCCCCCAAGCCCGCGGCGGCCTCGCCCGCCTCGGCACCCCGTCCGGGCGCACCGCGCCCCGCAGCGCCGCGCCCTGCCGCCGCCGCTGCTCCGGCCGCCCCGGCGGCGCCCGCAGCTCCCGCCGCGCCGCGTCCCGCCGCTGCCCCGGGTCCGCGTCCCGGCGCCCCCGCGCCGCGCCCGCTCGCCCCGGCGGCCGAGTTCTCGGCCCCGGCTCCGGCCACCCCCGAGGCGCCGTCGGCTCCCGCCGCGCGCCCCGCTGCCGCAGGTCCGCGTCCCGGCGCCCCCGCGCCGCGTCCCGCCGCGACCCCGGGCGCCCGTCCGGCCGGTCCGCGTCCGGGCAACAACCCCTTCACGTCCAGCAACACCGGCATGTCGCGCCCCGGCGCCCGTCCGGCCGGCCCCGGCGCACACCCGGGTCCCTCCGGGCGACCCGGCGGCGACCGTCCGGCTCCCGGCGGCGACCGTCCGGCCCGCCCGGGTGGCGACCGTCCGACCGGCGCTCCGCGCCCCGGTGGCGACCGTCCGTCCCGTCCCGGCAGCGACCGTCCGGCTCCGGGTGGCGACCGTCCGACCCGTCCCGGTGGCGACCGTCCGGCCCGTCCGTCCGGTGACCGCCCCGGCGGCTCCCCGCGCCCGGGCGGCGACCGTCCCGGCGCTCCCGGCGGGATGCCCCGTCCGCAGGGCGGTCCCCGTCCCGGCGGCCCGAGCCCGTCCGGTATGCCGCGTCCCAACCCGGGCATGATGCCGCAGCGTCCCGCCTCCAACGGCGGCGGCCCCGGCCGTCCCGGCCCCGGTGGCCGTGGTCCGGGTGGCCCCGGCGGCCGTCCGGCCGGTGGTGGCGCCGGTGGCGCGCGTCCCGGTTTCCAGGGCCGTCCGGCCGGTCCGGGCGCACGCCCGGCCGGTGGCGGCTTCGCCGGTCGCCCCGGTGGCGGCGGCAGTGGTGGCGGCGGCGGTGGCTTCGGTCCCCGTCCCGGTGGCTTCGGCGGTCGTCCCGGCGGCCCGGGCGCCCGTGGTGGCACGCAGGGCGCGTTCGGTCGCGGCCCCGGTGGCCGTCCGGCGCGTGGACGCAAGTCGAAGCGTCAGCGGCGCCAGGAGTACGAGGCCATGCAGGCCCCGTCGATCGGTGGCGTGATGCTGCCCCGCGGCAACGGCCAGACGGTCCGGCTGTCGCACGGCGCGTCCCTCACCGACTTCGCCGAGAAGATCAACGCCAACCCGGCCGCGCTCGTCTCGGTGATGCTCAACCTCGAGCAGATGGTCACCGCGACCCAGTCCGTCCCGGACGAGACGCTGCAGCTCCTCGCCGAGGAGATGGGCTTCGTCCTGGAAATCGTCAGCCGTGACGACGAGGACCGCGAGCTGCTGGAGTCCTTCGACATCGAGTTCGGCGAGGACGAGGGCGACGAGTCCGACCTCATGTCCCGTCCGCCGGTGGTCACCGTCATGGGTCACGTCGACCACGGCAAGACCCGCCTGCTCGACGCGATCCGCAAGACCAACGTGGTCGCGGGCGAGGCCGGCGGCATCACCCAGCACATCGGCGCCTACCAGGTGACGACCGAGGTGAACGGCGAAGAGCGTGCCATTACCTTCATCGACACCCCCGGTCACGAGGCGTTCTCCGCCATGCGTGCCCGTGGCGCCAAGTCCACCGACATCGCGATCCTGGTGGTCGCGGCCAACGACGGCGTCATGCCGCAGACGGTCGAGGCGTTGAACCACGCCCAGGCCGCCGGCGTGCCGATCGTGGTCGCGGTCAACAAGATCGACGTCGAGGGCGCCGACCCGACCAAGGTCCGCGGTCAGCTGACCGAGTTCGGCCTGGTCGCGGAGGAGTACGGCGGCGACACCATGTTCGTCGACATCTCCGCCCGCCAGGGCCTCAACATCGAGCAGCTGCTCGAGGCCGTCGTGCTCACCGCCGACGCCTCGCTGGACCTGCGCGCCAACCCGGAGCAGGACGCCCAGGGCATCGCGATCGAGGCGCACCTGGACAAGGGCCGCGGCGCCATGGCGACCGTCCTGGTCCAGCGTGGAACGCTGCGCGTCGGTGACTCCGTCGCCGTCGGCGACGCCCACGGCCGCGTCCGCGCCATGCTGGACGAGAACGGCAAGAACGTCGCCGAGGCGGGTCCGTCCCGTCCGGTGCTGCTCCTCGGCCTGACCTCGGTGCCCCGCGCCGGCGACAGCTTCATCGTCGTCGACGACGACCGCACCGCGCGTCAGATCGCGGAGAAGCGTTCGGCCCGTGACCGCAACGCCATGTTCGCCCGCCGTCCGATGCGGATCTCCCTGGAGAACCTGGACAAGGCGATCGCGGCCGGCGGCATCCAGCAGCTCAACCTCATCATCAAGGGCGATGTCTCCGGTTCCGTGGAGGCCCTGGAGGACGCGCTGGTCAAGCTGGACGTGGGCGAGGAGGTCGAGCTCCGCATCCTGCACCGCGGTGTGGGTGCGATCACCGAGTCCGACGTCGACCTGGCCATGGGCTCCGACGCCATCATCATCGGCTTCAACGTGGTCGCCGCCGGTCGTGCGCGCACCGCGGCGGAGCGCGAGGGCGTCGACATCCGCTACTACTCGGTCATCTACCAGGCGATCGAGGAGATCGAGGCGGCGCTCAAGGGCCTGCTCAAGCCGGAGTACGAGGAGGTGCGCCTCGGTTCCGCGGAGGTGCGCGAGGTCTTCCGCTCCAGCAAGTTCGGCAACATCGCCGGTGTTCTGGTCCGCGAGGGCCTGATCCGGCGCAACGCCAAGGCCCGCCTCATCCGCGACGGAAAGGTCGTGGCGGAGTCCCTCACCATCGAGGGCCTGCGCCGCTTCAAGGACGACGCGACCGAGGTCCGCGAGGGCTTCGAGGCCGGTGTCACCCTGGGGTCGTTCAACGACATCAAGGTGGAGGACGTCATCGAGACCTTCGAGATGCGCGAGAAGCCGCGCGCGTAGGTCACGGAGTCGGGTGGGGCCGGTCGACGAAACCTGTCGACCGGCCCCGGCCGCGTTGAGTACGGTGGCGGGGCTTCAGCAAACCGGAGCACACCTTCGAGGCCTTCAGGTCGGCTTGACCTGTCACTCATGTTCGTGGGAACACTGACCTTCGACCTTCTGCTGGGCGATATCCACTCGCTCAAGGAGAAGCGTTCGATCGTCCGGCCCATCGTGGCCGAACTGCAGCGCAAGTACAGCGTGTGCGCTGCAGAGACCGGGGACCAGGACCTGCACCGCAGGAGCGAGATCGGACTGGCCGTGGTGTCGGGCGACGTCTCGTACGTCACCGAGATCCTGGACAGCTGTGAACGGCTGGTCTCCGGGCGTCCCGAGGTCCAGTTGCTGTCGGCCCGCCGCCGGCTCCGGGACGACGATGACGAATAGCACAATCAGACATGGCATCCCTAGGTGGATGCATCCGGGTACGTTGTGGGCGGGCCCGGAGTCTCATGGGGCGATCCGGCCCAAGGGGCGATCGAGCCCACTGCACGAGGAGGACCAGTGACCGACACCGCGAGGGCGCGCAAGCTCGCAGACCGCATCCGGGTGGTCGTCGCGGAGACCCTGGAGCGGCGGATCAAGGATCCCCGCCTGGGCTTCGTGACCATCACGGACACCCGGGTCACCGGTGACCTGCGCGAGGCCACCGTCTTCTACACGGTCTACGGCGACGAGACCGAGCGGGCGGCCTCCGCCGCCGCGCTGGAGAGCGCCAAGGGCGTGCTGCGCACCGAGGTCGGACGGCAGACCGGGGTACGGTTCACGCCCTCCCTGACCTTTGTCGCCGACGCCATCCCGGACACCGCCCGGCACCTGGACGACCTGCTGGTCAAGGCCAGGCAGCAGGACGCCGAGGTGCGCAGCGTCGCCGTGGGCAAGACCTACGCCGGCGAGGCCGACCCGT
The DNA here is from genome assembly GCF_041261405.1 of Streptacidiphilus sp. EB103A. NCBI lineage: Bacteria > Bacillati > Actinomycetota > Actinomycetes > Kitasatosporales > Streptomycetaceae > Streptacidiphilus > Streptacidiphilus sp. EB103A. The sequence continues at coordinate 30,332 of NZ_JBGCAQ010000033.1, forward strand.
ACCGCAAGCCGGGCGAGGACGACCTCGACGGGCTTGCCGATGACGGGCTTGTCGATTCAGCCGGGGACGAGTAGCCGTGGCCGCGCAGCAGGCCGCCGGGACGCCCGCCACGCTGGTGGCGGGCGTCCCGGCGCTGCCGTCTCCGCGCAACGGGCAGGCGGCGGCGCCGGGCCTGCCGGGCCTCACCGAAGCCGACTGGCAGCCCGTGCTGGCGGCCATCGGCGCGGCCTCCTCGGTGGACCTGGTGTGCCATGTGCTGCCGGACGGCGACGCCCTGGGCTCCGCGCTGGCCGCCGGGATCGCGCTGCGGTCGCTGGGCGTCGAGGTGCGGGTGTCCTTCGGGGACGACCCGCAGATCGTGCCCGCCTCGCTGGCCTTCCTGCCCGCACAGGACCTGCTGGTCCCGGCCTCGGCGGTGCCGGACCGGCCGGAACTGCTGATCACCTTCGACGTCGCCGACGTACGGCGGCTCGGTCTGCTGCAGGCCAAGGCCGAGGCCGCGGAGACGCTGGTGGTGATCGACCACCACGCTTCCAACGGCGGCTTCGGCACGCACCTGCTGATCGACCCGGCCGCCCCTGCGACCGCGGTCCTGGTGGACGAACTGGTACGACGCCTCGGGGTCCCGCTGGACGTCTCCATCGCCACCTGCCTCTACACCGGGGTGGCCACCGACACCGGCTCCTTCCGCTACTCGGCGACCACGCCGGCCACGCATGAGCTGGCCTCCCGGCTGCTGGCCACCGGAGTGCGGCACGACCTGATCTCCCGCCGACTGTGGGACACCCAGTCCTTCGGCTACCTCAAGGTGCTGGCCGCCGCGCTGGAACGGGCGGTGCTGGATCCCGAGGCGGCCGACGGGCTCGGCCTGGTGTGGACCTGGGTCCCCTGGGCGGACCTGGTGAGCCACGGGGTGCTCCCCGAGGAGATCGAGGGCCTGATCGACGTGGTCCGCAAGGCGTCCGAGGCCGAGGCCACCCTGGTGCTCAAGGAGGATCCGGACGGCAGCCTGCGCGGCTCGTCCCGGGCCAAGGGCGCGGTGGACGTGGCGGCGGCCTGCGGGGCCCTCGGCGGCGGCGGACACGCCTACGCGGCCGGCTTCACCTCGCACGACCCGGTGGCGGAGACCGTGGCCCGGTTCCGCGCCGCACTCCGCGCCGGCTGACGCACCGCCCACCTGAAGCACCTGAAGCACCTGAAGCAACGCCGACTGAAGGCTCTGATCGTTGAAGCGCAAGGGAACCGGCCCCGACGGGCTGGTCATCGTGGACAAGCCCGCAGGCATCACCTCGCACACCGTGGTCGCCCGGATCCGCAAGCTCGCCGGGACCAGGAAGGTCGGCCACGCCGGGACACTGGACCCGATGGCCACCGGCGTGCTGGTGATCGGCTGCGAGCGGGCCACCCGGCTGCTCGGGCATCTGGCACTGACGTCCAAGACCTACGAGGCCACCATCCGGCTCGGCCAGGCCACGGTGACCGACGACGCCGAGGGGGACGTCACGTCCACCGCCTCCACGGCCGCGGTGACACCGGCGGCGATCGAGGCCGGGATCGCCGAGCTGACCGGCGACATCGAACAGGTGCCCTCCTCGGTCAGCGCCATCAAGATCGACGGCAAGCGCTCCTACACCCGGGTCCGCGAGGGCGAGGAGGTGGAGCTCGCCTCCCGTCCGGTCACCGTCTCCCGCTTCGAGGTGCACGCCCGTCGCGAGGCGCAGGCGGAGGACGGCAGCCCGCTGATCGACCTGGACGTCACCGTCGACTGCACCTCGGGCACCTACATCCGCGCCCTCGCCCGCGACCTCGGCGCCGGGCTCGGCACCGGCGGCCACCTCACCGCGCTGCGCCGCACCCGGGTCGGCCCCTACACCGTCGAGGGCTCGCACACCCTCGCCGCACTGGAGGACTCCTTCGCGGACGCGGTGCTGCCCATCGCCGATGCCGCAGCGGCCGCCTTCACCCGTTGGGACGTCGACGCCGAGCAGGCCCGGCTGCTGGTCAACGGCGTCCGCATCCCCGGCCCCGGCCTGGACCGGTCCCTCGAACCGATCGCGGTCTTCGACCCGGACGGGCGCTTCCTCGCCCTGATCGAGGAGCGCGGCGGCAAGGCCAAGTCGCTGGCCGTCTTCGTCTGACCGGCCGTCGGCCCGTCACCCTGCAAACTCCTGCAAACCCCTGCGGACCCCCGCTCACCCCATCGAGCGAGCGCTCGGGGTGAACCAGGGGGGCGCGAGGTGCACCCGGGGTCGCGCACGGGCCACTGCGGGCAGCCTCCGGTCGGGCGGGCCGACCGGGGGTGAGCGGGTGCAGCGGGTGGACGAAGCGCTGGTACGGGTCTCCGACGCCGCCGGGCGGACGCGTGGCACCGCGTTCCCGGTGGACCGCGAGGGCACCTATCTGACCAGCCATGAAGCCGTCGACGGGCTGCCGGCGCTGCTGCTGGTCTGGCCCGGCGGGGCGGTGCGCCGGCTCACCGCCGCCGAGATCGTGCCGCTGCCGGAGTTCGACCTGGCGCTGCTGCGCACCGACGCGGTGATGCCGCCGCTGCCGCTGGCGGGCGGCCACGGCACCCGGCTGATCAACCTTCCGGGTCCGGAGCAGACCCTCCAGGGCTGGGTCGCCGGCCTGGTGACGGCCCGTTACGCCGCGGCCGAGCGCTGGCACCTGGTCGCGGACGTCTGGCAGCTGGAACTCGACCAGGTGCCGCACGGACTGCCGGTCCAGGCCTCGGGCACTCCCGTGCTGGACGCCGAGACCGGCGCGGTCACCGCCGTCGCCACCGCGGCGCTGCGCGGCCGGGACCGGGACGCCGTGCTGGCGGTGCCGCTGCGGGCCGCGGCCGGGCACCCCGTGGTCGCCGATCTGCTGGCCCGCAACGCGGCGACGGTGCCGGCCTACGGGCGCGCGCTGAACCTCGCCGGGGTGCTGGAGTTGGCCGCCGCCACGGTCGGGCCGGTGCTCGGCACGGCGTCGGCGCGGGTCGACCGCCCGGACGGGCTGCCCGAGGGCTGGGGCGCGCTGCCGGCCGACCGTCCGGTGGCCGCCCTGGTCGGCGAGCCGGGCAGCGGACGGACCACCGAGCTCGCGGGTCTCGCGGTGCGGCGCACCCGGGCCGCCCACCGGCTGCCGACGGTCTGGCTGCGCGGGGCCGACGTGCGCGCGGACGACGCCTCGGTCATGGACGCCGTGGGCCGTGCCCTGGGCACCCGTGCCGACCAGGCCTGCCGACTGGCCGCCGCCGCGCACCGGCCGCTGCTGATCGTCCTGGACGGCCCCGAGGAGATGCCGCAGGGGCTCCGGCTGCCGGCCTGGTGTGCGGAGACCGGGATCCGGCTGCGACGCGAGGACGCCACGCTGCTGATCGGCTGCCGCCCAGAGTACTGGGAGCAGAGCCGCACCCACTTCTCGGCGGAGGACCTGCGGCCGCCGCTGCGCCTCGGACCCATGCCGCCGGCCGTCGCGGCGCAGGCGGCCCGGTCGGCCGGGCTGCTCCCGGGCCCGCTGCCCACTCCGGACCAGGCCGGCGTCCCCCGGCACCCGTTCACCCTGCGGCTGCTGGCCGACCTGCGGGCGGCGGCGCCGCGACTGCCGCTGGTCCCCGTCCCCGGGCGGGCGGAGCTGCTCGGAGCCCGCGTCGACCTCGCCTGCCTGCGGATCGCCGAACGGCTGGGACCGCGCAGCGCGGGGGAGTGCCGCCGATTGGCCGCCGCCGTCGCCGGATGCGTGCACGAGGCGGCCCGGCGGATGCTGGGGCCCGGCGGGGGAGCGCTGGACCGGCGCGGGTTCGCCGAGGTGTTCCCGCCGCACTGGGTGCCCGCGGTGCTGGCCGAGGGGCTGCTGGTGCCCGCCGGACCCGGCTACCGCTTCGCCCACGAGGAGTTGTCGGAGTGGATCCAGGGCGGCCACCTGGACCTCGCCGCCGCCCTCGACGGTCTGCTCGGCGCCGAGGCCGGCACACGCAGCACCGGCAGCACCGGCAAAGCCACTGGCGGTACCGCGCCGGGCGCTCCCACCGCGCCGCACGGCACCCACCGCCGCGGCGGTCCGCGCGGGCACGCGGTGCCACCCCCGCAGCCGCCGCCCGCGCCGGGTCCGGTCCCGCACCACCGGATCGGGCCGGTCCGCGAGGCCCTGCTGCGGCTCCAGGACGACCCGGTGGCCCTGGAGGCCTGGCTCAGCCGACTGGTGCTGCGGCTGGACGGCCCCGAGGCCGCGCCCCCGGACAGCGAGGCGCACTGGTGGGCCTCCGCCCTGCTGGTGTCGGTGCTGCTGCGACTGCCCGACGCGGAGCCGTACCTGCCACTGTTGCGCTCCCTCGCCGCGCGGATGGCGGCCCGGGCCCGGGCCGGGGAACCCGCGCTGCCGCTCACCCTCTGGACCCGCCTGCCGCTGGCACTGCCGGTCCGGATGGACCTGCTGCGCCTGTTGTCCCGCAGCGGGACGGCGGAGCCGCTCGACGCGGTGGCCGCCCTGCTCGCCGCCGACCCGGCCCAGGCCTTCCCCGCGCTCTGCGGCTGGCTCAGGGACGAACAGTCGGCCCCGGCCGCGCTGCGGCTGCTGCGCGGCCACCACAGCACCGGCCTGGACGACCTGGCCGAGGCACTGGTCGACGCGGCCCATCCGCGGGCCGACGCGCTGCTGCGGGAGCTGGCGGTGGTCGAGCCGTCGGCGATGTGCCGGGCGGTCGACCGCTGGGCGCACGATCCGCGCCCGGAACGCCATGTGGCCGCCGCCGTCCACGCGCCCGCACTGGCACGCGCGCTGGCGTCCGGCACAGACCGGACCTCAGCCGGGGCAGCCGATCTGGCGCTGCTCCGCTACGCCGCCGAGGCCCTGCTCGCCCGTACCGCCGAGCGGGAGCTCCACGGCGCCGCCCTGGCCGTGCTGGTGGCCGACCCGGCCACCCGGGGCCGTCACCTGCCGGCCGCCGTCGACCGCTATGCCGCCGCCGACCCCCATCTGACGCCCCGCTCGCTGGCACCGGCCCTGGACAGCCACCCCTCGCTGGTCCTCTCCGGCTACCGGACCCGGATGCACCAGCCGGGCGAGGAGGTCGCGGCGGTGCTCCGCACCCTGGGCACGACTCCCGCCCCGCACGCCAGGGCGGCCATGGCCCGGCTCGTCGGGGAGTACCTCACCGTGCACCCCGAGGCGGCGGGCCATGTCGCCGCCTGGCTGGTGGCCCGCACCGCGCACGGTCCGGCCGAGCGGGCCGCGCTGCTCCCCTTCGTCCGCGACCTCGTCGACCAGCCGCCACCGGTGCTCGCCGCCTTCCGCGCAGCGCTGGCCGGCACCGCCGATCCGCTGCACCGGGAACTGCTGTCGCTGCTCCGCGAGGCCGAGCCAATGCAGGGCAGCGATCAGCCGCATGGCAGGCTATAGGTGTCACAGCGACAAGCGAACGAGGAGCGGTCAGGGTGCAGCGCTGGCATGGCCTGGAGGAAGTCCCCGGGGACTGGGGGCGCTCCGTCGTCACCATCGGTTCCTTCGACGGGGTGCACCGGGGCCACCAACTGATCATCAGCAAGGTGGTCGAGCACGCCCGGGAGCTCGGTGCCCGTTCCGTCGTCGTCACCTTCGACCCGCACCCCAGTGAGGTGGTCCGCCCCGGCAGCCACCCGCCGCTGCTCGCCTCGCACCGGCGCAGGGCCGAGCTGATGGCCGAACTCGGCGTGGACGCGGTGCTGGTGATCCCGTTCACGCTGGCCTTCTCGCAGCTGGCGCCGGAGGAGTTCGTGAAGCGGGTGCTGGTCGACGCGCTGCACACCGAGCTGATCGTGGAAGGGCCCAACTTCCGTTTCGGGCACCGCGCTTCGGGAGACGTCGCGCTGCTCGCCGAGCTCGGCGAGCGGTACGGGTTCGCCGTCGACGTCTGCGATCTGACGGTGGGTGCGGTGCACGGCGGCGGCATGGACGGGGAGGCCGTACCGTGCTCCTCCTCGCTGGCCCGCAGGCTGGTGGCCGAGGGCGACGTGGCGGGCGCGGCCGAGGTGCTGGGCCGTCCGCACCGGGTCGAGGGCACGGTGGTGCGCGGCGCCCAGCGCGGCCGCGAGCTGGGCTACCCCACCGCCAACGTGGAGACCCTGCCGCATACGGCCATCCCGGCCGACGGCGTCTACGCGGGCTGGCTGACGGCCGACGGCGAGCTGATGCCGGCGGCGATCTCGGTGGGGACCAACCCGACCTTCGACGGCACCGCGCGTACCGTCGAGGCCTACGCCATCGACCGGGTCGGCCTGGACCTGTACGGGTTGCACGTCAGCGTGGACTTCCTGGCGTACCTGCGCGGGATGGAGAAGTTCGACTCCATCGACGCGCTGCTGGACCGGATGGCGGTCGACGTCAAGCGGGCGCGCGAGCTGACGGACTGACGGACCCGAACAACCGAAGGGAGGCGCCCGGGCCGGGCGCCTCCCTCTCTCATGCGGTCACTGCTCCTGCGGCGGGTAGTAGCCGGGCGGCGGCGGAGCCCACCCCTGCGGCGGCGGCTCGGGGTAGGACTGCTGTTCCGGGTACGGCTGTTCCGGGTACTGCTGCGGGTACTGCGGTTGGGCGTACGGCTGCGGCTGCCCGTACGGCGCCGGGGGCTGCCCGTACGGCTGCTGCTGTCCGTACGGCGGCGGCGCGCCCTGCTGGCCGCCCGGCCACCCGAGCGGCTGCGGCTGGGTGCGCGGGAAGTCCGCGGCCACCATCGCCGCCAGGTCGAAGTACGCCTCCCGGGTCTTCGGCCGCATCCGGGACAGGTCGACCTCGGCGCCCGCCGAGAGGTGCTCGTCGAAGGGCACCACGACGACCCCGCGGCAGCGGGTCTGGAAGTGGGCGACGATGTCGTCGATCTTGATCATCTTCGAGGTCTCGCGGACCCCGGAGACCACCGTGATGCTGCGCTGCACCAGGTCGGCGTAGCCGTGCGCGGAGAGCCAGTCCAGTGTGGTGCTGGCGCTGCTGGCGCCGTCCACGCTGGGCGTCGAGACCACGATCAGCTGGTCCGCCAGGTCCAGCACGCCGCGCATCGCGCTGTAGAGCAGACCCGTTCCCGAGTCCGTCAGCACGATCGGGTACTGCCGACCCAGGAAGCCGATGACCTGCCGGTAGTCCTCGTCGTTGAAGGTCGTGGACACGGCCGGGTCGACGTCGTTGGCCAGGATCTCCAGGCCGCTGGGCGCCTGCGAGGTGTAGCGGCGCACGTCCATGTAGCTGCTGAGGTGCGGGATCGCCGTCACCAGGTCGCGGATGGTGGCACCGGTCTCGCGGCGCACCCGTCGGCCCAGCGTCCCCGCGTCGGGGTTGGCGTCGACGGCGATGACCTTGTCCTGCCGCTCCGAGGCCAGTGTCGCACCGAGCGCGGTGGTCGTCGTGGTCTTGCCGACACCGCCCTTGAGGCTGATGACCGCGATCTTGTAGCAACTCATCACCGGGGTGCGGATGATCGCCAGCTTGCGCTGACGCTCCTCCTCCGCCGCCTTGCCGCCGAAGCGGAAGCGCGGAGTGTTGCGGCGCTCCTCGGGCTGCTTCCGCAGCAGGCGGTCCGAGGACAGCTCGACGGCGGCGGTGTAGCCCAGCGGCGCGCCGGGCGCTGCCCCCGGCTGCTGCTGCGGCCAGCCGCCCTGGCGCGGATCGACCCCCTGCGGGGGCGCCCACGGCTGCGGGGGCTGCTGCTGCGGATACTGCTGCTCGGGAGCCGGGGGAACGGGCGGCGCCCACGGCTGCTGGGGCTGCTCGGCGATCGGCGTCGGCGGCACCGGCGGTGGCGCCCACTGCGGCTGCTGCTCGACCGGCGCGGGCGGCGCCCACTGCTGCTGGGGCGGCTGCTGCTGCGGCCAGGGCGCGGGCTGCTGCGCCACCGGTGGGGGCGGCGGTTGGGTCTCTCCGGTGGCGGGGCGATAAGCCTGCGGCGGGGCTGGGGGCTCCGCGACGGGAGCCACGGACTCGAGTCGGTGCTCCGGCGCGGCTTCGGGCTCCACCTCGGGCGTCTCCGGCGCCGACTCGGCGGCCTGCTGCTGCGACTCCGCCTCCGCTTCTGGTGCTTCTGGTGCTTCCGGCTCGGGGACGCCCTGCTTGCGCAGGTCGGCGCCGACCGGAACGACGTCCGCCGGCTCGGGCGCCGACTCGACCGCCGGCTCGGGCTCCGCCTGCGGCGCAGCCTCGGATTCCGCTGCCGGCGCCGTCGGTGCCGTCACCCCGAGGGCAGGCGTCTGCGCCGGCTCGTACGCCTGTGCGGGCACGAACGGGGCGGGCGGCTGGGGCTCGGGCACAGCCGGCTGCGCCGGTCCCACCTGCTGCGCGTTCTGCGTGTACCAGGCCGGAGGCGTGTATTCGGGCGCGTCCGACCACTCCTCGTCTTCGTCCGGCGCATGGTCGCCGACATAGACGCCGTCGCGATCGCTCGTCACTGCTGTCCCTCTCGTTCGCCTCCGTGGTACACCAGCGTAGTCAACCAGCGAATGCCCCTGGCAGGCCCCCTTGCGCCGGTGCTGACACTCGGCTCAGTCCACCCTTCGAGCCTGCCCCAGCAACTGGGCCTCGGAACCGGTCGGTCCGCTCATGACGAACACCCGGCGCCTGCGGTTGCCCCAGAGGGTCACTCCGTCGCCGAGCGTGGAGAGCGCGTCGACCTCGCCCGGCGGCAGCTCCAGCACCTGCCCGGCCAGGGTGGCCTCCTGCGGGGCGACCCGCTGGACGCCGACCAGGTCCGCGGCGGCCAACAGCCGTTCCGCGCCCGGCCCGAGGAAGGGCAGCAGGGTCAGCGTGGTCTGCCAGGGACCGGCCGAGAGCCGGCTCCGGGGCGGCCGTGCGCCGCAGTCCCGTACCACCAGCACCGGGGCCGCGACGGACGCGCCCTGCGGGCCGATCCGGCCCACCGGGTGCACCGTGACGCAGGGCTGGCCGCCGCCGGCGGCCTGGGCCACCGACGCCCAGGTCTGGTGCCGGGCCGTCTCCACGGCGACGCGCGCCCCGGTCGCGGCCGCCCGCAACGCGATCAGCTGCGCCGTCCAGACCCCGCCGACCAGGATCACCTCGTAGGCGCTGGGCCGGAACAGGCCGATCACCGCGGGGGCGCCGGTGCCGTCCACGCCGATCAGCACCCCGTCGTCGCCGACCGGCAGCGTCAGCGCGGACAACTGCTCCCGGCTCAGCACATGCTGTTCCCGTCGCGGCCCGCGCAGACCGAATCCGGGCAGTACCCGCCGTCCGCCCGTGCCGCCTGCCTCCACCGTGCTCACCGTGCCTGCTCCCCTCACCGTGTGCCGCCCAGCGGCAGCGTCGCCAGCACGCCCGGTACCTGCTCGTGGTCGAGCCGGACCAGTCCGACCCCGGCGCTCCTGGCCCGGGACTCCAACTGCCGGGTCACCTGATCGAGGTCGCCCTCACCTCGCGCGGTCACCCGGACGTGTCCGCTCAGTGCGACGGCGCCGGTCCCGGCCTGACGCAGCGTCAGGCCGAAGCTGCTGCCCAGCCCGGGCATCCCGGTGAGCAGGTTGACCAGTTCGGCGGAGCCCGCACCGGTCCCCGCGGCGGCGAGCCTGGGCCACTGGCCGATCCAGTAGGTGGCGTGCCAGCGGTCGTCGCAGCGCCAGGCCTTGGCGGTCTCCGAGGTACGGCGGCCGCCGGTGGCCGATGCGTTGGTCCGCAGCGGGCTGGCGCAGGTCGCGGTGGAGACGGCGGCGACGACCCCGCTCGCGTCGAGCACCGTCGCCCGCAGGCCGGCCCCGACCAGTCGGCTGGCCAACTGGTCGGTGGCGCGCTGCAGCGCCTTCCGGGCGCCGGCCTCGCCGCCGCCCCGGGCGGCCACGGCGGTGCGGCACAGCTCGGGGTCCAGCCGCACCGCGACCCAGGTCATCCGCAGGCCCGGGGTGGTGGAGCCGTCCGGCAGCTCCCGGTAACCGCGGGCGGCCAGCGCCTGCTCGGGCAGGTGCGGCGCGGGGGCGGGCTGGCTGTACTGGACGACCTGGACCGCGTCCAGGGTCACATCGTCGACCTGGAGTCCGTCGGCCAGCAGATCCAGCGGAAGCCCGGCGTGCGCGCCCCGGACCGGACGCAGCGGATCGTCCATCGCCTCGACCTGGATCACGGCGGTGAGGAAGGTTCCGTCACCGATCATGCCGATCTCGCGCCGGTCCCGACGGCCGGTCGTCGCACTGCCCTCCACCTGCACGGTGTGCTGCACGGTCCGCAGTGCGGGCTCGCACTCCAGCACCGGGGCGAGCGCCGGGTTCACCTCGACGGCCGCCGCCGCGGCCTCGGCCGCGTCCGCCCGGGCCCTGCGCTGCCGGGCCCGCAGACCGGAGCGGGCGCGCATCATCTCGGCGGGAGTGAGTCCGTGCCGGCGCACCAGCGCCAGCAGCACCAGGACCAGGGCCACGGATCCGCACGGGACCAGCACCTTCATCCCGCCGCCGAGACCCAACGCGACCAGCACCGCGGCGATCTCGAACAGGACCAGCTGCGGCAGCCGCAGTGGTCCGAGCCGCCCCGGCCGAGGCCGCGGCACCGGCTGGACCGGAGCCGTGCGGCGGGCCGCGTAGGCGCTCGCGCCGGGCGAGTCCGACGGCCCTTCGGGTCGCTGGACGCGCGGTGGTGCGGTCTGGCTCGACATCCCCCGGGTCAACCTTTCTGGACGGACGGCACGGCGCGAAGGGCGGCCGGTTGGCTGATCGCAATACCGTACCCGTACGGTACGTAGGGTCCGCGCGCGGGCGCGGGGTTGCCCCGGAAACCGGAGCACCCTCGGAGTCGGAGAACTGGGACGGGGAGAGTCGACAGCATGGCGTCACGCCGGAACGAACTGAGCGCCTACACCTTCTCACGGAGGCGGACCGTCGCGGCCTTCCTCCAGCCCTCCGGCGGGGGCAACGAGGAGGACGCTCCCAAGCCCAGGCGTGCGGTGGTGCCCGGTCTGATCGTGGGGGCGGTGGCCGTGGCCGGCTTCGGCGCCTACGGCATGATCAAGCCGTCCGCGCCGCTGCACTGGGACACCGCCAACGCGGTGATCGTGGACAAGGAGACCACCACCCGCTACGTGATGATCGACCACAAGCTGCACCCGGTGCTGAACATCGCCTCGGCACGGCTGCTGCTGACGGCCGGCTCCACGGTGGAGGAGGTCGACGACAAGGTCCTCAACTCGGGCAAGGTTCCGCACGCTCCGACCGTGGGCATCCCCTACGCGCCCGACAGCCTGCCGACGGCCAAGGACGCGGGCACGGCGAAGGCCTGGGCCGACTGCGAGCGCCCTGCCTCCGGCGGCCAGAACACCACCGACCAGAAGCTGTTCGTTCTGGGCGGACCGGACGCGGCCAGGGTCTCCGGAGCGGGCCGGGTCGACGCCGGCCATGCCGCCTACGTGCAGGCTCCCAGCGGCACCTACCTGGTCGACTCGACCGGCGCCGCACACCAGTTGACCGCGGACAGCGGGCAGGCCGCGGTGCTGGCCACGGCCGCCTTCGGGGCCACCGTCGGCCAGCCGCAGACCGTGACCAAGGACTGGCTGGCCACCCTGCGGACCGGCGACCCCATCGGCAACCCCCGGTCGGACATCCCGAACTTCGGGGAACCGGTGCACTTCCTCAACCACGACTTCCACGTGGGCGACACCTTCAAGGTGTCCGCGGACAACGGCTCCTATTTGCACTACGTGGTGCTGAAGGACGGCGTCCATCCGATGTCCGACTTCACCGACGGTCTGGTCCAGGCCCTGATGCACGCACAGCAGACCACGGAGACCGTGATGTCCGCGGCCGCTGTGGCCGGCGCCAACGACAAGGCGCCGTTCGAGCAGGGCAAGGACTGGCCCGTGGGGTCCGTGAGCCAGGTGAACACCTCCACCTCCACGGTGTCGTGCAGTGTCTACACGGGTTCCACGACGGCGTCAGGTGTCCCGGTGCTGGGCCTGTGGACCGGATCCGGCTATCCGGTCGACAGTTCGTCGGGAACGGCGGGCGTCTACGTCACCCCCGGCACCGGGCTGCTGTTCCGTTCGGTCACCGGAGTGAGCACCACGTCCGGCACGGTCAGCCTGCTGACGGACACCGGTCTGCGCTACCCGGTGCAGCTCAACACCGACGGCGGCAGCCCTTCCGCCGGAGCCTCGGCCGCGGCGGGCAGCGGTTCCACCGGCTCCTCCCAGACCAGTCAGCAGCAGGACAACACGCAGGCCCGGCTCGGCTACAGCGGGGTCACCCCGCTGCCGGTCCCGGCGGCGTGGACCGGGCTGCTCTCGGCGGGCCCGGCTCTCACCTCGGCGGCGGCGGGCCAGCAGCAGGGGTCCTGACTTTCCGTCAGCACCCGTGCGGCCCGGGCGGCGACGTCGGCGCAGGCAGGGGCGGTGCGTGTTCGCACCGCTCGCGCCGGGCGGCAAAGTTGTCCACAGCCCGGTGTTGGGGGCGTTGCACATGACAGCTAGAGTGCTGTGGGACATCACTGCAGTGGTGTCGGCCGCCGGCGCCCGAAAGGGTGCCCGGTCTCGTTGGTCTGTCTCATGGGGGACGGTGTACATGTCGGGTCAGTTCAGGACTACCGCCGATGAGATGCGGGCTTTTTCGAGCCGCATCTCCGACGTCAACGCACAGATCCAGGCCGAGCTCAGCCGGCTGGAGAGCCTCGTCAGCTCCATCACCTCGGGGTGGCAGGGCTCCGCCGCGCAGTCGTACAACACGCTTCAGGCGAAGTGGAACCAGGACGCGGCCAAGCTCAACAAGGTGCTCAACGAGATCAAGGAAGCCATCGACGCCACCTCGGCGACGTACTCCGGCACCGAGCAGGAGCAGCAGTCCTCGATGAGCAAGATCGCCTCCGCCCTCGGCTGACCTGGGCCGCATCAACTCCACTGTCTGCTTCACCGCTTGAAGGAATCGGGGACATCATGTCGGGTGCCGACCACATCCTGGTCAGTTTCTCCACCATTTCGAACGCCGCCGAAGAGGTTCGCAGCACCGCCGCCCGGGTCCAGTCGCAGCTCGACGACCTGCAGGCCGGCGTCTCCCGGATCGCCCAGAGCTGGGAAGGCAAGGCGCAGGAGGGCTACCAGGCCCGCCAGGCGGAGTGGAACTCCTCCGCCACCGACCTGCACACCGTGCTGACCCAGATCGCCGCCGCGCTCGACAGCGCCGCGCAGAACTACCAGGCGACCGAGAACAAGAACGCCAGCATCTGGGGCTGAGGGCCGACGTCGCCGTCGCCGTGCCGGGCCCGCGTGAGCGCGGCCCGGCACGGCGCGTTGTTCCCGACGCCCTTTGGACCACGGACACCGCGGGGGATCGAACAGCAGTGAGCAGGCACCACCACCGTCGCCGTGCGCTCCCGGCACTGGCCGTCGCGGCCGCGCTGACGGTCACCGCGCCGGGCCCCGCTCTGGCTCTCACGCATCCCCCGCGCACGGCGCTCGCCTCGGACGGCCAGTGCGTCTTCCCGTCCGGGAACATCCCCGGCGAGCCCTGGTCGCTGCAGCGGGTCCTGCTGTCGCAGCTGTGGCGCTACGCCACCGGCAAGGGGGTGACCGTGGCCGTGATAGACACCGGTGTCGACGACACCAACCCGCAGCTCAGCGGCGCGGTCATCGCGGGGACCAGCTATCTGACGAACGACAAGGGCACGGCGCTCACCGACACCGTCGGGCACGGCACCATGGTGGCCGGCATCATCGCGGCCCGCCCGAGCGGGGGGACCGGGTTCGTCGGCCTGGCCAAGGACGCGAAGATCCTGTCGTTGCGCCAGAACGACGGCCAGGGCAGCGGCGGCAGCGTCCAGAGCATGGCCGACGCCGTCAAGGAGGCAGTGGCCAAGGGCGCCGGCGTCATCAACATCTCGCAGGACGTCTCCGCCAACGGGAAGCCGGTCTACCAGCCGGAGAGCGGAGCCCTGGGGGTCGCCATCGCCAAGGCGATCCAGCACGGGGTCGTCGTGGTCGCGGCGGCCGGCAACGAGAACCTCTCGGACCCGACCTATCCGGCCTCCTTCCCCGGGGTGCTCGGCGTGGGCGCCTCGGACCGGGACAACGAGCGCGCCGACGGCTTCTCCGAGACCGGCCGTTCGGTGCAGGTCGCCGCGCCGGGCGTGGACATGGTCTCCACGGTGCCCAAGGGCGGCCAGTGCGTCGACTCGGGCACCAGCTTCGCCGCTCCGTACGCGGCCGCCGTCGCGGCCCTGCTCAAGCAGAAGTACCCGAACTGGACGCCGGCGCAGATCATCGCCCGGATCGAGCAGACCGCGCAGCGCACCGACGCCGGCCGCAACGACTTCATCGGCTGGGGCGTGGTCGACCCGGTCGCGGCCCTCTCCGACGACTCCCCGCCGGAGTCCGCCGCCGTACCCACGGTCCACAACAGGACCTCGGCCGCGCCGCTGCAGGCGATGCCGATGTCGCTCGGTGAGACCCAGGCCGACCGTGACCGTCGAACCGCCGCCTACACCCTGGGCATCGGCCTGCTCGCGGTCCTGCTGATCACGGGCACCGCCGTGGTCGTCCGCGACATGCAGCGTCGCCGCACGGACTGAGCCGTACGGCGACGCTGCGGGACGTGCTGGGGCCGGAGATCAGACGGCGGACTTCTCGTCCTCCGGAACGGTGATCACCCAGCGGCTCCCCGGTCGCGGCCGGAGGTAGAACACCCAGTACAGAGCGGCGGCGGCGGTGATGCCACCGGTGATCCACAGGGCCTCGGCGCTCTGCTGCAGCATGACGTAGCCGAGCACGGCCAGGATGACCACCGGCACGACCGGCCAGGCCGGCATCCGCCAGGCTCCCGACTCCTTGTGCTTTCCGCGTCGGGCGCCCAGTGCCGCGACGGCGACGAAGCCGTAGAGCAGGGTCACGGCCACCCCGGTGACCAGGCCCAGGGTGGTCAGGTTGACGAAGCAGAGCCCTGCACCGGGGACGCCGACCGCGAGGGTGGCCACCCAGGGCGCCCCGAAACGGGTGCTGATGGTGGCGAAGGCGCGGTTGACCGGCTCCGGCCAGGCCTTGTCACGGGCGGAGGCGTAGAGCACCCGGGAGTTCTGGATCACCATGACGATGGCGGCGTTGATGATGGCCAGGGCGACGCAGAGGCTGACGATGTTGCCGACCGTCGAGTTGGTCCAGGCGGTCACCATGCCGCTGATGTCCCCGTCGGCCAGGGCCTTGAGGCTGGGCGCGCCCAGGGTGATGGCGATGACCGGGACCAGGATCACGGCGGAGCCGATGACCAGCGTCCACATCACCGTGCGGGGGACGGTGCGCTGCGGGCGGTCCATCTCCTCGGCCAGGTAGACGGCGGTGGAGAAGCCCTGGGTGATGAACAGTGCAGCGGCCAGACCTACGATGATCGTGCCGGTGCCGACGGCCCCGCCGGGGAGCTGGGGGTGGATCAGTACCGAGGCCGGGCGGTTCGCGTGGGCGAAGCCGAGCACGGCGACCAGCGAGGCCGCAGCGACCTCCAGACAGAGGAAGATGCCGGTGATCCAGGCGTTGGCGCGCAGGTCCAGCAGGCCCACGACGGTCGCGGCCAGCATCACGACCGCACCCATGACCTTGGCATCGACGTGCACGAACGGCGCCAGGTACTCGGCGGTGCCCAGGGCGATGATCGGCGGCACGATCATGACCACGATCAGCGCCTGGACGAACGCCAGCCACCCGGCGAAGCGGCCCACGGTGTGCCCGGCCATCGCGTACTCGCCGCCGGCGCTGGGGATCAGCGTGCCGAGCTCCGAGTAACACCAGGCCACGCCGACGCAGAGGACCATGGCGATCAGCAGGGTGAGCGCGGTCCCGGTGCCGAGGCTGGCGAAGGAGGCGGGCACCAGCACGAACAGCGAGGAAGCGGGGGTCACGCACGACAGCGTCAGCAGGGTCCCGCCGACGACGCCGATGGAGCGCTTCAGCTTCTGGGGTTCGTCGGCCAGGGGGGCCTTCGCGAGTGCGACGCGGTCCTCGGGCGGACGGCTCAGGATGTCGGTCATGTGCGTTCCGATCGGATCGGTGGGGCTCTGGTGCGGGGAGAAGCGGTATCGCCTCCGGTCGGATGGGCTGCTGCGAATCTGTCGCTCTCCGGCCGCCATGTAACCCCTGCCGTTAACGGGGCGTCAAGGGCGGATTTGCTTCGGATTTCGTTGTGTAGTGGTCAAACGGCAACTGAAGTGATGGCCCATCAGCGTTCTGAGTCAAATGAACCTTTTGTCCATACGCCTTGATATCGATCGCAGTATCAATATCGAGCCTTCGAATAAAAGATCAAAATCGCCGACTGCCTGTCATGCTTATGGATCTTCGGAGCGGTCTCAGGGCAACGCACAAGGGGTCGCCGAGTGACGAATCACTCAGCGACCCCTTCGGATCGGACTGCCGTGCCGGGATAACGATTTACTGCTGCTGCCCGACCCACCCCGTCTGCACGGTGAACGTCCCGCGCCTTCTGGTGACCAGGACGCCCCGGCCCGGCGGCATCTGCTGGGGTCGGACGTTGCCCAGCAGCACGCCCTCGTCCCGGTCGCCGGACAGCACGATGCCCTGCGCTCCCAGCTCCTTCAGCCGCTGCATCACCGGCTCGTACAGGGCCCGGCCGGCGCCGCCGGAGCGGCGGGCGATGATGATGTGGAGCCCGATGTCCTTGGAGAACGGCAGGACCTCCAGCAGCTGCTGCAGCGGGTTGCCGGTCGAGGTGGCCACCAGGTCGTAGTCGTCGATGACCAGGAACAGCTCGGCGCCGGACCACCAGCTGCGGTCCCGCAGCTGCTCCTGGGTGACGTCGGGGCCGGGGATGCGGCGCTCCATCGAGCCCCTGATGTCGCCGAGGAATGCCTGCAGGGCCGGCTGCGCCGCCGCGTACTCGAGCAGGTGCGGACTGGTGACCACCCCCAGCAGCGAGCGCCGGTAGTCGCCGATGACGATGCGGGCCTGGTCCGGGGTGTAGCGCTCGGTGATGCCCTTGAGCAGCAGCCGCAGCAGCGCCGTCTTCCCGGTCTCGCCGTCACCGAAGACGATGAAGTGCGAGTCCGAGTCGAAGTTGAGGAACACCGGCGCCAGCGAGTTCTCGTCGATGCCGATGGCGATGCCCTGCTCGGGGTGTTCGAAGCCCTTGGGCAGCCGGTCGGCCGGCAGCACCTCGGGCAGCATCCGCACCTGGGGCGCGTGTGGCCCGGTCCAGGAACTGTTCACGGCCTGGACGAAGGCGGTCACGCCGTCGGCGAGGTCGTCGATCCCGCTGGAGCCGTCGATCCGCGGCAGACCGCTGAGGAAGTGCAGCTTGTCGGCGGTCAGACCGCGGCCCGGCGCTCCGGCCGGGACGTTCTGGGCGACCCTGCGGTCTATCTCCGACTCCATCGGGTCGCCGAGCTTGAGCTCGATCCGGGTCTGCAGCAGGTCCTTCAGCGCCGGACGGATCTCCCCGTAGCGGGAGGCGCCCACCACCACGTGCACGCCGTACGCCAGGCCGCGCTGGGCGATGTCGGTGACCAGCGGCTCCAGCAGCTCGAACTCCTGCCGGAAGGTGAGCCAGCCGTCGACCACCAGGAACACGTCGCCGTACGGCTCACCGGGCAGCGAGCCGTTCTTGCGGCGGTTGCGGAAGGTCGCGATGGAGTCGATGCCCTGCGCCCGGAACAGCTCCTCGCGCTGGGTCAGCAGGCCCGAGACCTCGCTGATCATGCGGCGCACCTTGTCGGCGTCCAGCCGTCCGGCGACCCCGCCGACATGGGGCAGGTCCTGCATGCCGATCATGCCGCCGCCGCCGAAGTCCAGCAGGTAGAACTGCACCTCGGAGGCGGTGTGGGTGAGTGCGAAGGAGCTGATCATGGTGCGCAGCAGGGTGGACTTGCCGGACCGCGGACCGCCCACCACCATGCCGTGCCCGGCGGCGCCGGAGAAGTCCAGGTAGAGCAGGTCGCGGCGCTGCTCGAACGGCTTGTCGACCAGACCGATCGGGGCGACCAGGCGGCCCGTCCCGGCGTACTCGGGCGCGCACAGCCCCCGGTCCGGCACCGCCCCCAGCGGCGGCAGCAACTGGTCCAGCGAGGGGGCCTCGCTGAGCGGCGGCAGCCACACCTGGTGGGCCGGCGGGCCCTGGCCCTCCAGCCGGTCGACGATCACGTCCAGCACGGTGTCCGCCAGCGCGTCGTCCTGGCGGCGCGGGGCCTCCGGCTCCATCTCGTTCAGCGGCAGCAGCGGCTTGGCCACCGGGGCGCCGGTGAACAGCACCGGGCGCTGCCTGCGGACCCGCCCGGTCGACTCCTGGACGGCGCCGCTGCGGTAGGGGCCGGACACATAGGCGGCCTTGAACTGCGCCATCACATCGGTGCCGAACTTGAGGTAGCCGACACCGGGCACCGGCGGCAGGTGGTAGGCGTCGGGGACGCCCAGCGCCGCCCGGGACTCTGCGGCCGAGAAGGTCCGCAGCCCGATCCGGTAGGAGAGGTAGGTGTCCAGGCCGCGGAGCCGGCCCTCCTCCAGCCGCTGCGAGGCCAGCAGCAGGTGCACGCCCAGGGAGCGGCCGATCCGGCCGATCTGGATGAACATCTCGATGAAGTCGGGCTTGGCGGTGAGCAGTTCGCTGAACTCGTCGATGATCAGCAGCAGCGAGGGCAGCGGCTCCAGCGGGGCCCCGGCGGCGCGGGCCCGCTCGTAGTCGTGGACGTTGGCGTAGTTGCCGGCCGCGCGCAGCAGCTCCTGACGGCGGTTCAGCTCGCCGGTGATGGAGTCGCGCATCCGGTCGACCAGGGTGAGCTCCTCGGCCATGTTGGTGATGACCGCCGAGGTGTGCGGCATGTCGGCCATGCCGGCGAAGGTCGCACCGCCCTTGAAGTCCGCCAGGACGAAGTTCAGCGTCTCGGAGGAGTGCGTCATCGCCAGGCCCAGCACCAGGGTGCGCAGCAGTTCCGACTTGCCGGAGCCGGTCGCGCCGACGCACAGGCCGTGCGGGCCCATGCCCTCCAGCGCCGCCTCCTTGAGGTCCAGCATCACCGGTTCGCCGCCGGCGCCCAGGCCGATCGGGACGCGCAGCTTGTCGTGCATCGCCCGGGGCCGCCAGGTCCGGGCCACGTCCACGGACATGGCGTCGCCGACGCCCATCAGATCGGTGAAGTCCAGGTTCGCCAGCAGCGGTTCGTCGTCGTCGCCGATCGAGGCGCGCAGCGGGGCCAGCTGCCGGGCCAGCGCCTCGGCCTGCCAGGCGCTGAGGAGGTCGGGTCGGCCGTGGTAGACGCTGCCGACGGTGGTGAGCTGCATCCGCTCGGGGCTCACCACCACGGCGAGCGCGCCGCGCGGCTCGTCCAGGTCACCGGGGACGACCTCGATGACGGTCACGCCCTGCAGACCCTCGCCACTGGCCAGCAACGAGTCGGCGCCGACCGCGGCGCCGTCCAGGACGACGACCAGGTGCGGCTGCTCCGGGACCGGAGTGGCGTCGCGGTGGAAGCGGGCGCGGCCGGCCAGCTGGTCGGCGAGCATGCCCTCCAGGGCGTCCAGCGAGGTGCAGATCATCCTGGCCGATCCGGCGCCGTCCGACTCGGTCGGGTGCTGGACGTGGGGCAGCCACTTGGCCCACTCCCACTCGGGTCCGGCGCCGGGGGCGGCGGCGATGCCGATCATCAGGTCGTCGGGGGAGTGCAGCGTGCTCAGCTGGGCCAGTGCGGCGCGGACCGTCCCGTAGACGCTGTCCGGGTCGCCGGAGACGGAGAGGTGGTAAAAGGCGCGCAGCGAGACGGCCAGCGGCAGGTCGGGCAGGGTGCCGTGGGCGGCGAGGAAGCTCTTCATCGCCTCGGCCGTCAGCGGTTCCAGCTCGTCCACGGGGGCCGTCTGCGGCGGCACCAGACGGGTCGCCAGCTGCTGCGGTCCGGTGCCGAGCCTGATCTGGGCGAAGTCACTGTCACTGGCCCGGCGCTCCCACAGCCGGCGGCCCTCGGCGACGACGGCCCACAACTGGTCCGGGGCGGGGTGCAGATAGAGCTGGGCGTCGCGCTGGTCGGCCGCGGTGCGGCGGACCTGCTTGCGCAGCTGGGCGAGGTACTTGAGGTAGTCGCGGCGCGCGTCCTCCATCTCCCCGCCGCCGCCCTTGCGTTGGGAGCTGACCTGGGCGACGGCCATGGCCACGGTCGAGGCGACCATCAGACCGCCCATCACCTTCATCATCATCTGCATGCCGGGCATGAAGAAGAAGGCGGCGGAACCCGCGGTGGCCAGCATCGGCAGCATGGCCTGCCACCACTTGCCGCCGTCGCCGCGGGGCAGTTCCGGCGGCGATTCCAGGCGGATCTCCTCGCCCGGCACCGCGGGCGGGTGCACCCGCGGCGGTCGCTTGACGGTTACCACGCTCAAGGTCGTACCAGCCTCGTCCTGTCGAGTCCCCTGACGGGCACGGACGGTCGCCGCTGGCGCTCCCCGTGTCACCGCTCTCCGCAGGGGCCGATCCTAGTCCCTACCGTGACAGGGGCAGGCCATGAGGGTGTCCCGGCAGACCGCTCTGCAGCGGTGGTCCGGTGGTGTACGGAGGGACAGGGCGCACGGGCGGACGAAGGCGCCCCGGCCGGGGGCGAGGACCGTCCCGGCTGCCGGTAGGGTGAGCGCCTGACAGAGGACAGCAAAGACTGCCAACGCGGCACTCACAGGGGGAGGGGCTCCGGGTGAGCACCAGCGCATCCACCGGATTCTGCCGGGTCACCGTCGTCGCACCGGACAGCCGGATCGATGTCGCGCTGCCCGAGGACATCCCGCTGGCCGACGTCTACCCCGAGGTGCTGCGGCTGTCCGGGCAGACCCTGCCCGAGGGCGCGCCCACCGGATTCCACCTGGTGCGCCGCGACGGCACGGTGCTCGACAGCAGTCTGCCGCTGGTCGCCCAGCAGGTCCGCGACGGTGACCTGCTGAGCCTGCGCCCCTTCGCCGACTCGCTGCCGCCGGCTGTCTACGACGACGTGGCCGAGGCCATCGCCACCGCGGTCTCCGCCGACCGCAGCCTGTGGGGTCCGCAGCTGATGCGCGGCGCCGCGCTGATCGGCGGGGTGGTCCTGCTGGTGCTGCTGGGCTTCGCGCTGTGGTTCTGCGACCTGCGCCACGACATGCACTCCCTTCCCGGCCTGCTCTCCGGCGTCACCGCGCTGGTGCTCACCGCCCTCGCCGGGGTCCGCGCCCGGGTCTACGACGACCGGGGCAGCGCGCTGGCGCTCGGGCTCGCCGCGCTGCCGCACGCGCTGATCGGCGGCTCCGGGATCATCGCGATCGACCAGAACCAGGCCATGACGAACGGTCCCGGCCGGGTCCAGTTCCTGGTCGGCTGTGTCGCCGTACTCATCCTGTCGGTGCTGCTCACCGCGCTGATGCCGGGTGGCGACGCGCCCTTCGTGGCAGCCACCGTGGTCTCCGCGGCCGGCACCCTGGCCACCTTCGCCGCCATCCTGACCGACGCCTCGGCCCGCCAGGTGGCCTCGGCGGCGGCCGTGGTCGCCGTCGCGCTGATCGGCTTCCTGCCCCAGCTCTCGGCCCGCTTCGCACGCCTCCCGGTCGCCTTCCACGCCCCGCAGCAGGTCGACCCGCGCGCGGGCGACCGGCTCGGCGCCCAGTCCGGCGCCCAGCCGGCCGCCGAGGAGGACCCGGCCGACTACACCCGGATCGCCGCCAGGGCCCGCCGTGGCCATGAGCTGCTGGTCGGGCTGGTGGGCGGCTGTGCCGCCGTCGTCATCGGCAGCACCGCCGTGCTCGCCTTCACCGACAGCACCATGCCGGAGGTGCTCGCCCTGGTCCTCGGCCTGAGCACGATGCTCCGCGCCCGCCTGTTCCGGCACACCACCCAGGTGATCTGCCTGCTCGGGGCCGGCCTGCTCAGCCTCGGCCTGCTGGTCGTCGGCATCTCCCTGAACCTGCAGGGCTTCCTCGTCGCGAACGTCGCCAGGACCTCGGCGGTGGACGTGCGCATCCTGGGACTGGGCGCCGCCATCGCCCTCGGCGCCGCACTGCTGGTCGCCGTCGGCCTGATCGTCCCGGTCCGCGGGGTCAGCCCGTTCTGGGGCCGCATCCTGGACCTGGTCGACGGCCTGCTGCTGATCTCGCTGATCCCGCTGGCGCTGGCTGTCCTCGACGTCTACTCGACCGTCCGCAGCTTCACCAGCTGAGGCCCGGCCGAGGCCGGAGCAGACGCTGTCAAGGGGTACTCTGCCGCGCTGGTAGGCTGGTGCAGGGTTCAAGGCCTGTCCTTGGCCCCGCCGCCGGGTTCCACGAGTTCCTGTGAAGCAGACCAGGACCATCCGGCACCACGAGACACCAAGGAGTTGCTGTGGCCCTCGACGCCGCTGTCAAGAAGCAGATCATGGACGAGTTCGGCACCAAGGAGGGCGACACCGGCTCCCCCGAGGTCCAGGTCGCCATGCTCAGCCGCCGTATCTCGGACCTGACCGAGCACCTCAAGACCCACAAGCACGACCACCACTCGCGTCGTGGCCTGCTGCTCCTCGTCGGCCAGCGCCGCCGTCTGCTGCAGTACCTGGCCAAGAAGGACATCGAGCGCTTCCGCACCCTGGTCGACCGCCTCGGCATCCGCCGCGGTGCCGCCGGCGCGGCCCGCTAGTACCTCGCCCGGGGGCGGCTCCCATCACATGGGAGCCGCCCTTCGGCACATCCTGGCCCCGATCCTCCTCCCCGAGCGGGAGGAGCCGCCCCGCGGAAATGATTGGGCAGGGCGCACGCGTGGGAAAGACTGCGTGCGTAAGGTGAGAAGGAAGGGTGGAGCGTCCTCCGGTCGCGCGCGCCGCGCGTGACGACGAGAGGGCCCGACACCGCGGGACGACCGGACCGGTCGCCGCCCGCAAAGACGCGGAGCGTCCACACGCATCCCGACCATCGGCGCCACCGGGCGCCGGTCCTCGGTAGTGGCCGCCGGAGGAACGAGCGCATCAGCGCCGCCCGTCCGGAGGCTTCGATCGAAGACCGGCCAGGGCCGCCACCAGGTCGATCGGTGCGGGGACGCTCCACCTGAGGAATACGAAGGAGATCTTCCAGGTGGAAGACAACACCACGCACGAAGCCGTAGCCGTCATCGACAACGGTTCTTTCGGTACCCGCACCATCCGCTTCGAGACCGGTCGTCTCGCCAAGCAGGCCGCCGGCTCCGCCGTCGCCTACCTGGACGACGAGACGATGATCCTCTCGGCGACCAGCGCCTCGAAGCAGCCCAAGGACCACTTCGACTTCTTCCCGCTGACGGTGGACGTCGAGGAGCGGATGTACGCGGCCGGGCGCATCCCCGGCTCGTTCTTCCGTCGTGAGGGCCGCCCCTCCGAGGACGCGATCCTCACCTGTCGTCTGATCGACCGCCCGCTGCGCCCGTCCTTCGTCAAGGGCCTGCGCAACGAGATCCAGGTCGTCTGCACGATCATGGCGCTCAACCCCGACGACCTCTACGACGTCGTCGCCATCAACGCCGCCTCCGCCTCTACCCAGCTGGCCGGCCTGCCGTTCTCCGGTCCCATCGGTGGCGTCCGGGTCGCGCTGATCAAGGGCCAGTGGGTCGCCTTCCCGCGCCACAGCGAGCTGGAGGAGGCCGTGTTCGACATGGTCGTCGCCGGCCGCACCCTGCCGGACGGCGACGTCGCGATCATGATGGTGGAGGCCGAGGCCACCACCAAGACGATCGAGCTGGTCAAGGGCGGCGCCGCCGCCCCGACCGAGGACGTCGTGGCCGCCGGCCTGGAGGCCTCCAAGGTCTTCATCAAGGAGCTGTGCCGCGCCCAGTCCGAGCTGGCCGCCCACGCCGCCAAGCCCACCGGCGAGTTCCCGATCTTCCTGGACTACCAGGAGGACGTGTTCGAGGCGCTCAGCGCCGCGGTCACCGAGGAGCTCGCGCAGGCGCTCACCATCGCCGGCAAGCAGGCCCGCGAGGCCGAGCTGGACCGGGTGAAGGGCCTCGCCTCCGACAAGCTGCTCCCGCAGTTCGAGGGCCGCGAGAAGGAGATCTCCGCCGCGTACCGCTCGCTGACGAAGAAGCTGGTCCGCCAGCGCGTCATCAAGGACAAGGTCCGCATCGACGGCCGCGGGGTCACCGACATCCGCACCCTGGCCGCCGAGGTCGAGGTCATCCCCCGCGTCCACGGTTCGGCCCTGTTCGAGCGCGGCGAGACCCAGATCCTGGGCGTCACCACGCTGAACATGCTCCGGATGGAGCAGCAGCTGGACACGCTGGCGCCGGAGACCCGCAAGCGCTACATGCACAACTACAACTTCCCGCCGTACTCCGTCGGCGAGACCGGCCGCGTGGGCTCGCCCAAGCGCCGCGAGATCGGCCACGGCGCGCTCGCCGAGCGTGCGCTGCTCCCCGTGCTGCCGACCCGCGAGGAGTTCCCCTACGCGATCCGTCAGGTGTCCGAGGCTCTCGGGTCCAACGGCTCCACCTCGATGGGCTCGGTCTGCGCCTCGACCATGTCGCTGCTGAACGCCGGTGTGCCGCTGAAGGCCGCCGTCGCCGGTATCGCCATGGGCCTGATCTCGCAGGAGATCGACGGCGAGACCCACTACGTCGCGCTGACCGACATCCTGGGCGCCGAGGACGCGTTCGGCGACATGGACTTCAAGGTCGCCGGCACCAAGACCTTCGTCACCGCGCTGCAGCTCGACACCAAGCTCGACGGCATCCCCGCCTCGGTCCTGGGCGCCGCGCTGAAGCAGGCCCACGACGCGCGTCTGCACATCCTGGACGTGATGAACGAGGCGATCGACGTCCCGGACGAGATGTCCGAGTTCGCGCCGCGCATCATCACCATCAAGATCCCGGTTGACAAGATCGGTGAGGTCATCGGCCCGAAGGGCAAGATGATCAACCAGATCCAGGAGGACACCGGCGCGGACATCACCATCGAGGACGACGGCACCATCTACATCGGTGCGGTCGACGGTCCCTCGGCGGAGGCTGCCCGTACGACGATCAACCAGATCGCCAACCCGACCATGCCGGAGGTCGGCGAGCGCTACCTGGGCACCGTGGTGAAGACCACGACGTTCGGCGCGTTCGTGTCGCTCATGCCGGGCAAGGACGGCCTGCTGCACATCTCGCAGATCCGCAAGCTCGCCGGTGGCAAGCGCGTGGAGAACGTCGAGGACGTGCTCGCGGTCGGCGCCAAGGTGCAGGTCGAGATCGCCGAGATCGACCCGCGCGGCAAGCTCTCGCTGATCCCCGTGGTCGAGGGCGGCGACGAGGCCGCCGCCGAGGCCGAGGCCAAGTAGCAGCGCAGCACCACCACGCGGCCCGGTCCCCCGTTCGGAGGACCGGGCCGCACCCCGTATGCAGCAGTCCCTCCAGCTCATTACTTCAGCTCGTCCCTCCAGCTCATCAGTCGTCAGCGCCTAAGGAAGTCACGTGGCACAGCAGCCCACGGCTGCGCAGCAGCGCCCCGGTTCCACCAAGACCCTGCTCAAGGGCACGGACGGGGCCGGCGTCGTGCGCCGGACCGTCCTCCCCGGCGGCCTGCGGGTCGTCACCGAGACCCTGCCGACGGTGCGCTCCGCCGCCTTCGGCATCTGGGTCGGCGTCGGCTCGCGCGACGAGACGCCGGTGCTCAACGGCGCCACGCACTACCTGGAGCACCTGCTCTTCAAGGGCACCGATCGGCGCAGCGCCCTGGACATCTCCTCCGCGCTGGACGCGGTCGGCGGCGAGATGAACGCCTTCACCGCCAAGGAGTACACCTGCTACTACGCGCGGGTGCTCGACAACGACCTGCCGCTGGCCATCGACGTCGTCAGCGACATGCTGACCGGGTCGCTGATCCGCCAGGAGGACATCGACACCGAGCGCGACGTCGTCCTCGAAGAGATCGCGATGACCGAGGACGACCCGGGCGACGTGGTGCACGACCTGTTCGCCCAGGTGATGTTCGGCTCCTCGCCGCTGGGACGTCCGGTGCTCGGCACCGTCGACACCATAAACGCGCTCACCCGGGACCAGGTGGCCGGCTTCTACAAGCGCCGCTACCGCCCGGAGCACCTGGTCGTGGCCGCGGCCGGCAACGTGGACCACGCCAAGGTGGTCCGCCAGGTCGAGAAGGCCTTCGCCGCGGCGGGGGCACTGACCCGGACCGACAGCGTCCCGGCCGAGCCGCGCGGCGGCACCCGGGCGCTGCGCACCGCGGGCCGGGTCGAGATCCTGGACCGGCCCACCGAGCAGGCCCACCTGGTCCTCGGCCTGCCGGGCCTGGCCCGCAGCGACCCGCGCCGCTGGGCCCTGGGTGTGCTCAACTCCGCGCTGGGCGGCGGAATGAGCTCCCGGCTGTTCCAGGAGGTCCGGGAGAAGCGCGGTCTCGCCTACTCGGTCTACTCCTACTCCTCCTCCTACGCCGACACCGGCCTGTTCGGCATCTACGCCGGCTGCCAGCCCAAGCGGGTCGAAGAGGTGCTGGCGATCTGCCGCCAGGAGCTCCAGCGCGTGGCCGACCAGGGCATCACCGAGGAGGAGCTGAAGCGGGCGATCGGGCAGATCTCCGGCTCGACCGTGCTGGGCATGGAGGACACCGGGTCGCTGATGTCCCGCATCGGCAAGGCCGAGCTCTGCTACGGCACCCACCTCTCGGTGGACGACCTGTTGGCCAAGATCTCCGCGGTGACCCTCGACGACGTCCGCGAGGTCGCCTCCTCGGTGCTCGGCGCCTACAAGCCCTCGCTGGCCGTCATAGGCCCGGTCAGCGGCAAGCGCGCCGAACGCCTCACCGAAGCCCTGTAAGGGGCGCGAGGAACTGCGCTGCCAACCAACGCCCTGCCGTCACCCGCCCTCAGACAAGGAGTTGCACCCCGGATGACCACCCCCATTCGCGTCGCTGTAGTAGGCGCCACCGGCCGAATCGGCTCCGAGGCCGTCCGCGCCATCGAGGCCGCCCCGGATCTGGAACTCGTCGCCGCCCTCGGCCGCGCCGACAAGCGGGAGAAGCTCATCGACGCCGGGGCGCAGGTCGCCGTCGAGCTGACCCACCCCGACCAGGTGATGGACAACGTCGAGTTCTGCGTCAACAACGGCATCCACGCGGTGGTGGGGACCACCGGGTGGACCGCGGAGCGCCTGGACACCCTCAGGACCTGGCTGGCCGGCGCCCCCGGCACCGGCGTCCTGATCGCGCCCAACTTCTCCATCGGCGCCCTGCTCACCATGCGCTTCGCCCAGCAGGCGGCCCGCTACTACGAGTCCGTCGAGGTCATCGAGCTGCACCACAACAACAAGGCGGACGCCCCCAGCGGCACCGCCACCCGTACGGCGC
Source organism: Streptacidiphilus sp. EB103A (assembly GCF_041261405.1). Taxonomy (NCBI): domain Bacteria; kingdom Bacillati; phylum Actinomycetota; class Actinomycetes; order Kitasatosporales; family Streptomycetaceae; genus Streptacidiphilus; species Streptacidiphilus sp. EB103A. The sequence continues at coordinate 57,533 of NZ_JBGCAQ010000033.1, forward strand.
AACTCATCGCCGCGGCCCGCGCCGAGGCCGGCCTGGCTCCGCAGACGGATCCCACCACCCACGGACTGGACGGCGCCCGCGGCGCCGTCGTGGACGGGGTGCCGGTGCACGCGGTGCGGATGCGCGGCCTGCTGGCCCACCAGGAGGTGCTCTTCGGTGACACCGGCGAGACCCTGACCATCCGTCATGACTCGCTGCACCACAGCAGCTTCATGCCGGGCATCCTGCTGGGCGTGCGCCGGGTGGTGGACACCCCCGGGCTGACCTTCGGCCTTGAGAACTTCCTCTTCGAGGACGTCTGATGGCTCGCATCGGCTACTTCGTCATCTCGGCGGTCCTGCTGCTGGGCTTCCTGGTCATCGTGGTGACCGGGGTCCAGCTGATGGCCACCGGCGAGGGCCTGGGCATCGGCATCGGGATCTGCGCCGAGGTGCTGGTGGCCCTGGGCGTCTGGTTCCTCTGGAAGACCTACCGCTTCGGCCGGCGCAGCGCCGCGCTGGCGCGGGCCCTGGAGGCCGAGGGCGGCCTCCCGGTGGACGAGCTGAAGCGCAGCGCCGGCGGCCGGATCGACCGGGACTCGGCGGACGCCGTCTTCGCCCGGCGCCAGGCCGAGACGGAGCGCACGCCGGAGGACTGGCGCGCCTGGTTCCGCCTGGCCGTCGCCTACGCGGACGCCCGCGACACGCCGCGGGCCCGCAAGGCGATGCAGCACGCCATCAAGCTCCACGACGGACCGGGGCAGGGAGCTCCGACCGCTGGCTGACGATAGGCGTCGCCGTCTCCTGGGTGCCGTACTGAAGCTCGGTCAGGACCGTGCTGCCGAGCCTCAGGGCGGTGCGCTCGCCGGTCGGGCGCAGCCCCTGGCGCTCGTAGAAGGAACGGCCCCTGGCGTTGCCCTCCAGGACCCAGAGCACCTGCTGCCAGTACCCGTCCGCGCCGAGGCGGGCACGGGCGGCGGTCAGCAGCGCGGCTCCGGCGCCGGTGGACCAGGCGTCCGGATGGGCGTAGAGCGCGTACACCTCCCCACGCTCCCTGCCGTGCCCCTCGCGGTACCGGCCCGGCATCGGGCGTTCCGGGCCGCACATGGCGAAGGCGACGATCCGGTCGCCGCGCACGGCCACCAGGTCGTGGTAGCCGAAGGGATTCCCCTGGAGCCTGCGGACGGCGCGGGACACGGCCTCGGGCCCGGTGTCCATGGCGTCGAGGTACGCGGGTGGCATCAGATCCGCGTAGGCGGCGCGCCAGGACGCGGCCCGCAACTGCACCACCTCGGCGACATCCGCTGCTTCCGCGTCCCGGACCAGGGGTTGTTCCAGTCGTTCCGACATACCCTCCCTTTCCTGTGTACCAGGGTAGGGAGTCGGACTGCCAGGTCGTGCCCCGGTCGCCGCTAGGCTGGCCCGCAGCCGTAACCGGCCCGGACGCAGCACCGCACCACCGAAAGGACGCAGCAGGTGACCGACGAAGCCCCCGCCGTACCGGAGCCGATCTTCAGGGACGACTTCACCGTCGAGCTCGTGCGCAGCAGCGCGCAGGATGCCGACGTGCTGTTCGCCGCCCGGGTCTCCACCGCCGGTGAGCAGTCCATCGACGAGCTCGGAAAGGACCCGGCGCGTTCCAAGGGGCTCATCAACTACCTGATGCGCGACCGCCACGGCACCCCGTTCGAGCACAACTCGATGACCTTCCTGGTCAGCGCCCCGATCTTTGTCTTCCGGGAGTTCCAGCGGCACCGGGTCGGATTTTCTTACAACGAGGAGAGCGGCCGATACCGCGAGCTGCAGCCGGTCTTCTACGTCCCCGCCGCCGAGCGCAAGCTGGTCCAGAAGGGCCGCCCCGGCAAGTACGAGTTCTTCGAGGGCACGGCCGACCAGTACAAGGCGGTGAGCTCCGCCATGGAGGACTCGTACCGCCAGTCATACGCCGCCTACCAGGCGATGCTCGCCGAGGGCGTCGCCCGCGAGGTGGCCCGTGCGGTGCTGCCGGTGGGTCTGTTCTCCTCGATGTACGCGACCTGCAACGCCCGCTCGCTGATGCACTTCCTCTCGCTGCGCACCAAGGACGAGCGGGCGAAGGTGCCCTCGTTCCCGCAGCGGGAGATCGAGATGGTGGCGGAGAAGATGGAGGCGAAGTGGGCCGAGCTGATGCCCCTGACGCACGCCGCCTTCAACGAGCACGGACGGGTCGCGCCCTAGGGACAGCGGGGCTGTGGGGGCCCTGCCTCACATAGCGTCAGATCTCTCATATGTCCCATTTGCGGGATATCGCACAGTTCCTTAGTCTCAGAGAACGAGCCCCGGTGCCGCCTGAACCCCCGAGCAGGCGGCACCGGGCTCCTCGTTCGTTTCTCCTGATGGACCGCCTGTGCTTGGACAGTCCCGCAACGAGTAGCGTTGGGTTCATGGCTCCGACCTCCACCCCTGAGATCCCCTTCGGCAGGGCGCTGACCGCGATGGTGACCCCGTTCACCGCCGACGGTTCCCTCGACCTCGAAGGCGCCCAGCGTCTGGCGGCCCATCTGGTCGACGCGGGCAACGACGGACTCGTCGTGAACGGCACCACCGGCGAATCGCCGACCACCACCGACGCTGAGAAAAGCGCCCTGGTCAGGGCCGTGGTGGAGGCCGTCGGAGACCGCGCCCACGTGGTCGCGGGGGTAGGAACCAACGACACCCGCCACTCGGTCGAGCTGGCCCGCCAGGCCGAGCAGGCCGGCGCCGGCGGACTCCTGGTCGTGACGCCGTACTACAACAAGCCTCCGCAGGAGGGTCTGCGCCGACACTTCACCTCGGTCGCCGACGCCACCGGACTCCCGGTCATGCTCTACGACATTCCCGGCCGCAGCGGTGTCCCCATCGACACCGAGACCCTGGTCCGTCTGGGCGAGCACCCCCGGATCGTCGCCAACAAGGACGCCAAGGGCGACCTCGCGGCAGCAGGCTGGGCGCTCTCCCGCAGCGGCCTGGCCTGGTACTCCGGCGACGACATGCTGAACCTGCCGCTGCTCGCGATCGGCGCGGTCGGGTACGTCAGCGTGGTCGGCCATGTGGTCGCCGCGGAGTTGCGTGACATGCTGGACGCACACCTCGCAGGCGACGTGGCCAAGGCCGCGGAGATCCATCAGCGCCTGTTGCCGGTATTCACCGGTATGTTTCGTACTCAAGGCGTGATCACCACTAAGGCTGCCCTGTCCCTACTGGGCCTCCCGGCCGGTCCGCTGCGACTGCCGCTGGTCGAGGCCACTGACGCTGAGGTCGAACAGCTGAAGAAGGATCTCACCGCCGGAGGGGTACACCTCTGACAACGGAGGGGTACACCTCCGAACAACAGACTTCCACGTCCTGCCCGCCCAGCGGAGCTGCGACGTGTTGCACCACGAACCACGGAAAAGAAGAAACGATGCCGCCCGCACTGTGCACCCAATCGGGGTGCGTGGTGTGCGCGGAGAGGAGAGACTTTTGAGCCATCCGCACCCTGACCTGGGCACCCCGCCGCCACTTGCCGAGGGGGCGCTCCGCGTCACCCCGCTGGGCGGACTCGGTGAGATCGGCCGCAACATGACGGTGTTCGAGTACGGCGGCCGCCTGCTCATCGTCGACTGCGGCGTCCTGTTCCCCGAGGAGCAGCAGCCCGGCGTCGACCTGATCCTGCCCGACTTCACCTCCATCCGGGACCGGCTGGACAAGATCGACGGCATCGTCCTCACCCACGGGCACGAGGACCACATCGGCGCCGTTCCGTACCTGCTCCGCGAGAAGCCGGACATCCCGCTGATCGGCTCCAAGCTGACGCTGGCGCTGATCGAGGCCAAGCTCACCGAGCACCGCATCCGGCCGTACACGCTGGAGGTGAAGGAGGGCGAGCGCGAGCGCATCGGCGCGTTCGACTGCGAGTTCATCGCGGTGAACCACTCCATCCCGGACGCGCTCGCCGTCGCCATCCGTACCCCGGCCGGCATGGTGGTCGCCACCGGCGACTTCAAGATGGACCAGCTGCCCCTCGACAAGCGGCTCACCGACCTGCCGACCTTCGCCCGTCTGGGTGAGGAGGGCATCGACCTGCTGCTGGTGGACTCCACCAACGCCGAGGTCCCCGGGTTCATCGCGCCGGAGCGGGACATCGGCCCGGTGCTCCAGCAGGTCTTCGACCGCGCCGACAAGCGGATCATCGTGGCCAGCTTCGCCAGCCACGTCCACCGCATCCAGCAGGTCCTGGACACCGCCCACGAGTTCGGCCGCAAGGTCGCCTTCGTCGGCCGCTCGATGGTCCGCAACATGGGCATCGCCCGTGACCTCGGCTACCTCAAGGTGCCGGGCGGCCTGGTCGTCGACGTGAAGACGCTGGACGACCTGCCCGACGAGGACGTGGTGCTGATCTGCACCGGTTCCCAGGGCGAGCCGATGGCGGCGCTGTCCCGGATGGCCAACCGCGACCACCAGATCCGCATCGTCGAGGGTGACACCGTCATCCTCGCGTCCTCGCTGATCCCGGGCAACGAGAACGCGGTCTACCGCGTCATCAACGGCCTGACCAGGTGGGGCGCGGACGTCGTCCACAAGGGCAACGCCAAGGTGCACGTCTCCGGACACGCCTCGGCCGGCGAGCTGCTGTACTTCTTCAACATCTGCAAGCCCCGCAACCTGATGCCGGTCCACGGCGAATGGCGGCACCTGCGGGCGGTCTCCGAGCTGGGCCAGAAGACCGGCATCAGCAAGGACCACATCGTCATCGCCGAGGACGGTGTGGTGATCGACCTGGTCAACGGCTCCGCGAAGATCGTCGGCAAGGTCCAGGCCGGCTATGTGTACGTCGACGGCCTCTCGGTCGGCGACATCAGCGAGGGCTCGCTGAAGGACCGCCGCATCCTCGGCGAGGAGGGCATCATCTCGGTCTTCCTGGTGGTGGACTCCAACACCGGCAAGATCACCGCAGGCCCCAACATCCAGGCCCGCGGCTCCGGCATCGACGACGACGCCTTCGGCCCTGCCATCTCCAAGATGCAGGACGCCCTGTCGCGTTCGGCGCAGGACGGCGTCATCGAACCCCGCCAGGTCCAGCAGCTGGTCCGCCGGGTTCTCGGGAAGTGGGTGTCCGACACCTACCGCCGACGCCCGATGATCCTCCCGGTGGTCGTGGAGGTCTGATCGCGCAGCGGGGCCCGGGCAGACCACTGGTCTGCCCGGGCCCCGCTCGATTTGACACGGTGTTGACGGGTGCGTAACGTTCTGCGAGTTGCCCTGCGGACAGCAGTGGCGGCAAAACCCCCGATGAGATGGTGTGGCTCTGTTTTGTCATGCCCGAATTCGGGAATGCGGCGGAATTGGCTTGTACCGAGGAATTCCGCTAGAGTTTCACTCGTCGGAACGGGCCGGAAACGGTCTGGTACGGTGGGGAACGAAGGAAGCGCCCGGAGGACTGGTGTGAAAGCCGCTCGAAGGAAGCGTCCGTACCTTGAGAACTCAACAGCGTGCCAAAAGTCAACGCCAAATGTTGATACCCCGTCCGCCTGC
>NZ_JBGCAQ010000034.1:0-52835 GCF_041261405.1 Streptacidiphilus sp. EB103A
CAGCCTAGCAGACCGTTTCCGGCTTGCTTTCCGTCCTCCCGGCCCGTTGTTTCCGGCCCGTTCCGACGAGTGAAACTCTAGCGGAATTCCTCGGTGCAAGCCAATTCCGCTGCATTCCCGGGAAATGAGCATGACGAACCAGAGGTTGCATGATCCGAACTTCCAGGGGATGGCCACCCTCATCACAGGACCGCCCGCGCTCAGCGCGTTCGGAGCTCCTGTTCAGGCAGCTCGACGTACATTAGGCGGCCGCCGACACGAAGTCAAACCCATTACTGACGGGGTGTCTGACGTGTCGTGGGGAGCAGGAAGTCGCACCACACGGCCTTGCCGCCGTCCGGGGTGCGGCGGGTGCCCCAGCTGCTGGCGATGGTCGCGATGATGGCGATGCCGCGGCCGGTCTCGTCGGCCGGTTCTGCGCGGCGGCGGCGCGGGAGGTGGTCGTCGGCGTCGGTGACTTCCACTGTGAGGCGGCGGTCGGTGCGGCGCAGCCGCAGGCGCATCGGGGGGTGGCCGTGGGTGAAGGAGTTGGAGACCAGTTCGCTGACCGCGAGGACACCCAGGTCGAGCAGTTCTTCCCCCAGTCGCCAGCTGGACAGCACGCCGCTGGTGAAGGCCCGGGCGCTGGAGACCGCCTCCGCGCCGCCCAGCAGGTCCAGTGAGGCGCTGCGGAACAGTTCGGCGGTCTCGGTGTCGCGCTCGGGGAGCTGGAACACCAGGGCGGCAACGTCGTCATCGTGGTCCGGGGTCACCCCCATGGCCCGGAGCAGCCGGGCGCAGATGACGTCCGGCTGGCCGGTGGCGCCGGCGAAGGTGCGGGCCAGGGCGTCCAGGCCCTCGTCGATGTCCTGCTCTCGCCGTTCGACCAGGCCGTCCGTGTAGAGGACGCCGGTGGCGCCGGTGCCCAGCGCGACGCTGGCGGAGGTGTGCAGGTAGCCGCCGGTGCCGAGGGGCGGACCGCAGGGCTCCTCGGGGCGGGTGACCGAGCCGTCGGCCTCACGGATCATCAGCGGCAGGTGGCCGGCGGACGCGTAGACGAGGCGCTGCTCGCTGGGGTCGTAGACGGCGTAGACACAGGTGGCGATGAGGGTGGCGTCGATCTCGGAGGCGAGGCCGTCGAGCAGTTGCAGGACCTCGTGCGGGGGCAGGTCGAGTCGGGCGTAGGCCCGCACCGCCGTACGGAGCTGGCCCATGACGGCGGCGGCGCGCATTCCCCGTCCCATGACGTCGCCGATGACCAGGGCGGTGCGTCCGCCTCCGAGGGTGATGACGTCGTACCAGTCACCGCCGACGGCGGCGTCGGCGCCGCCGGGCTGGTAGGTGGCGGCGACTCTGAGGTCGTCTGGCTGTTCGAGCTTCTGCGGCAGCAGGCTGCGCTGCAGGGTGACCGCGGCCTCGCGGTGGCGGCGCTCGCTCTCCCTGAGCCGCTCGGTGACCTGGACCTGGTCGGTGACCTCGGCGCCGAAGACCAGTACGCCGCAGACGTCTGCGGCGTTGGTGCTGCGGCGCAGGGCGCCGAAGGGGCTGCGCGGGCTGGTGGTGATCCGGCCCTGCTGGTGCTGGTGGGTCGCGGCGAGGGAGGTGACCTGACGGCCGAGGTCCTCGCTGTCACGGACCGGGGCGCAGACGAAGGTGAAGTAGCGGGGCCGCTCAGTTCCCGAGCCGGACCCGGAGCCAGGAGCCGAATCCGGGCCCTGATCGGAACTGGTGAACGAAGGGTGTGTGACCTTGCGCGCCTTGACCGTGCGGGGTCGTCCGGTACGGAACGCCTGGTCCATCAGCGGGAGCAGGCCGAGCTCCTCCAGCTCCGGCATCACCTGGTGGGCGGGCACTCCGGTGGGCCTGGGCCCGAAGACATCCGTATACGCACGGTTGAGGTAGCCGACGCGGTGACCGGGCCCGTAACTGACCGCCACCAGGGCCGGGAGGTGGGCCAGGACGTCGTGGACGGTGGGCTGGTCATAGCCGTCGGAGGAGCCCCTTGGGGCGGTGACTCCGGTAGCGATCGCCGCAGCGGTCCCGGCGGCCGCACCGCCCTTCACCCCGGCTCCGGGCAGGCCCTCGCTCCCGGCGGCGCCCTTCGCGGGAGCAGGCAGGGGCGCGCGGACGTTCGCCACGTCCCCGGCGAGTCCGAAGTCGGACTCCTCGTCCTTGGAGTCGGTCGGCTGCTCGACGTGGCCGCCGCCGGGTTCCGCCTTCTGGGCCTGCGGCGACAGAGCGGACCGTCGCTGTACTCCAGGGAGCCGCGAGCTCCAGCGCGTGAGGTTCACGGGACCCTTCTGTGGGAGTGGGGAGAACTGGCTGTCCGACGGTGGGGGGACGGCGGGGGCGGGACGTCCGGACCAGTGTGGCTGATGGACTCCGCGAGCAACATCAGGGTCGGTCACTCTTAAGAGATACCCATCCTGTGCGTCGTGGGGATTCCTCCCCTGCTTCCGCCCCATCCAGCTGACGTCTCTTCACAGCCGTCTCGTAGCGTTCTTCCGGCCGTCAGTCCTGGTCCGTCCATAAGTCCTGGTCGAGTTCCATCAGGGTCTCGAAGCCGGCGCGCGGCTGCTCCAGTGCGCCCATGGACACGATCTCGCGTTTCAGCAGTCCGGCCAGCATCCAGTCGGCCAGCACCCGGGCCTTGCGGTCCAGCGTCGGCATCCGCCGCAGGTGCACCGCGCGGTGCAGCAGCCAGGCGGGGCGGCCGTGCAGCGCGCGGCCGCGCAGCTGGGCGACGCCCTTGTGCAGGCCGAGCGAGGTGAGCGAGCCCTTGGACTCGTAGCGGTACTCCGTCGCCGGCTCGCCGCGCAGCTGCGCCACCACGTTGTCGGCGAGGACCCTGGCCTGCCGTACCGCGTGCTGGGCGGTGGCGGCGCAGCACTCGCCCTGTCGGGTCAGGTCGGGGACTGCCGCACCGTCACCGGCCGACCAGACGTCCTCGGTGCCGAGCACCCGCAGCGTCGCGTCGCAGCGCAGCCGTCCCTGGGCGTCGCAGGCGAGCCCGGTCTCCCTGAGCACCGGATGGGCCCGGACGCCGGCCGTCCAGACCAGCGTCCGGGCGGCGAACCGGCTGCCGTCGGAGAGGGCGACGACTCCGTCGTGCACCGACTCCAGCCGGGTGCCGACCCTGACCTCGATATTGCGTCCGCGCAGTTCGGCGGTGGTGCGCAGGCCCACGTCGGGCTCGGTCTCGGGGAGGATGCGGTCGCCCGCCTCGACCAGCACCCAGTGCAGGTCCTCGGGTTGGATGCCCGGGTAGTGGCGGGCGGCGTAGCGGGCCATGTCCTCCAGTTCGGCGATGGCGCCGGTGCCCGCGTAGCCCCCGCCGACGAAGACGAAGGTCAGCGCGGCCTCGCGGAGTGCCGCGTCACGGGTGGAGGAGGCCAGGTCGAGCTGGGTGAGGACATGGTTGCGCAGCGACACGGCCTCCTGGACGCTGCCGAAGCCGATGCCGTGCTCGGCCAGTCCCGGGACCGGCAGGATCCTGGGCACCGCGCCGGGGGCCAGGACCAGCAGGTCGTAGTCGAGTCGGAGATCGCGTTCGGACTGCTGCTGCACCGGTGGGGGGACCGTCACGGTGGCCCGGTGGACGGCTGGCTGGAGGGCGCTGAGCCGTCCGAGCACCACCTGGACGCGCGGCAGTATCCGTCGCAGCGGGACGACGAGATGGCGGGGGTCGACGGCGCCCGCGGCGGCCTCGGCCAGCAGCGGTTGGTACGTCATGTACGACTTGGGGTCGACCAGGGTCAGTTCGGCCTCGTCCGGGCGCAGCCGCTGCTGCAGCCGCAGGGCGGCGTAGAGGCCGACATGGCCGCCGCCGACGAGCAGGATCCTGGCCGGAGCGGGGCCGGGAGCGGATGCGCGGGCGGGTTGGTGGGCGGGGGTCGACGCGGCTGGGGGTGGTGGGGTGGTCACCGGCGTCACTCAGTCTCGACTCGTAGTTTCCGGTCGTCGTTTCCGGCTGGCATCGGGGGTCGCTCCCCGAGTGGTGTGAGTACCGGTCCATTCCGCACCCTCGACGGCATCTTGTACATAGTCCGCGCCTGAACTGGTGGGACCGGTGCGGTGAACGCGATGAGGAGAACGACCGGGAATGTCCGCTCGATCATCCGCTTATCGGCCCAGATGTCCTACGTCCCGACGGAGATACTCGGTGCTCCCGGGTGAGTCCCCGGCACCCGAGTCTTGGGAAGGCCCCTGTTCGGCCTGATCTGCTCTCAACTATGGTCGGGGTGTCTGCGAATCCGTCATCGGTTCGCTACATCGTGTGCGCGTAGGGGGGCACCGCATCGGACGTGGTGCCCACGGGGGAGGACTAAAGTCATGGTTCAGCGGGAACATGCGCTTCCGCATGTGGGGGAACGGTCCATACCGGATCCGCGAAACGGACGCCCGGCAGCGGCGTCGGTGTCGGCTGCGTCATCGGGAGCACCGGGATCCGGTGCCGGCGGTGGCGGCGGCCGGTTGCGCGTCGACGCACGGCGCAATCTGGAGAGCGTGCTGCGCGCTGCGCGCGAGGTCTTCGGCGAACTCGGCTACGGGGCGCCGATGGAGGAGGTCGCCCGGCGGGCGGGGGTCGGCGTCGGCACCGTCTACCGGCGCTTCCCCAGCAAGGAGGTCCTGGTCAGGCGGATCGCCTCGGAGGAGGTCGCCTGGCTGACGGCGCAGGCCTGGGAGTCGCTGAACGGCGACCCGCAGCCCTGGGACGCACTGGCCGGCTACCTCTCCCGGGCGGTGGCCACCGGTGCGGGACGGCTGCTTCCGCCGGAGGCCTTCCGCTACGCGGAGCGGATGGACCAGGTCCCCGCCCAGCGGACGGCCGGCGAGGTGCCCCCGATGGAGATCGCGGCGCCACCGCCCCCGCCGGGCGACGGCACCGGGGACGCGGATCCGGCCCGACTGCTGGAGCTGCTCGGGCAGTTGGTCGAACGGGCCCGGAGCGCGGGCGAGTTGCGCAGCGGGGTCCGGGTCACCGATGTGGTGCTGGTACTGACCGCCTCGGTGCCCTCCTACACGGAGCCCAGCGGTGAGGCCGCCGGCGCCGAGGGCGTGCCCGGGGCGCAGGGGTCGTCGGCGCGGCTGCTGCGCATCCTGCTGGACGGTCTGCGATCCGACGGATGACGGACGGTCAGCGGTCGAACGACAGGCCGCGGCCGGGCAGCGCGGACCAGCACGGTAGTCCATCGCTGCGAGAATCGTTCAGGTATTCAGTTCCTCGTTCCCCGGACGGGTGGTCGGATGCCGAAGACCACGTCCGTGCGGGATCCGCGTGGGAATCTTTGACCGTGGAACGACACGGGGACAGCCATGCGCGTTGACGGCCAGGACGAATCGGGGGAGGGCTCCGGCATCGGATCCGCAGGGCCTTCGGAGCCCCTGCCCCAGGTTCCGGCCCAGGGGGCGCGGCACCGCGCCGGAGGCCCCGTGCCAGCGGCCCCGTCGGGGGCCGCTCCGGGCACCGCCGCCGGGGACCCAGCGGCGGCCACGGTGCCGCCTCCCGGCGGACCCGTCGACGACGAACCGCTGCCCGTCTCCGACGCCGAACTCACCGCGGCGGTACGGGCCGGGGACGACGCGGCCTACGAGGAGCTGTACCGGCGGCACGCCGACGCCGTGCGCCGGTACGCCCGTACCTGCTGCCGCGACACCTTCACCGCCGAGGACCTGGCCGGCGAGGTCTTCGCCCGTACCCTGCAGGCGCTGCGGGCCGGCAAGGGCCCCGAGATCGCCGTCCGCGCCTACCTGCTGACGGCGGTCCGCAACATCGCGGCCGGCTGGAGCCGCAGCGACCGGCGCGAGCAGCTGGTCGACGACTTCACCCTGTTCGCCGCCACCTCCGCGGCCGTCGCCGACGTCAGCGTCGTCGACCCCGGCGCAGACGCCTGGGCGATGGCGGGGATCGACCACTCGCTGGTGGTCCGGGCGTTCAGCCGGCTGGAGCCGGACGACCAGATGGTGCTCTGGCACACCGCGGTCGAACGCGAACCGCCCCGACAGGTCGCCGAGTTGATCGGCAAGACCGCCAACGCGACGGCGGTGCAGGCGAGTCGGGCCCGGGACCGGCTCGCCACCGAGTTCCTGCAGGCGCACATCTCCGACACCCAGGAGACCGCGTGCGAGGCCTATGCGCGCAGGCTGGGCGCGTTCGCGCGCGGCTCGCTGGGGAAGCGGGCGGCCGGGGACGTACGCGGGCACATGAAGGAGTGCGACCGCTGCTCGGCCGCCTACCTGGAACTGGTGGACCTCAACCACAGCCTGCGGGAGCTGCTGCCGACCGGCGCGCTGGTGTGGTGGGTCGGATCGGGCTACTTCACCGTGCTCGCCGCGGGTGCGGCCGGGGCGGCCGGCGCCGCCGGGGTGGCGGCCGGGGTCAGCGCGAGTGCGACGGCCGGGGCCGGTACGGCAGGTGCGGCCGGCGCGACTGCCGCCGGAGCAGCCGGCGCCGGTGCCGGGAGCAGCGGCGGCGTTGCGGGCGGTGCCGCCGCTGAGGGGCTCGGGGTGCCCGCCAAGGCGGGGATCGCGGCGCTGGTGACCGTGGTCGCGGTGGCCGGGGTGGTGTTCGCACTGAGCGGCAACGACACCAAGCCGAAACCGCCGCAGGCCGCCAGGCCCTCGGCGGTGAAGGTGGTGCCCCGGCCGGCGGCCCCGCCCGTGCCCCGGCCCACGCCGACCCCGACTCCGCCGGTGGTGGCGCCGCTGGTGTCGAAGCCGACGCCCAAGCCGGTGGTCCAGCCGAGTCCGACGCCGGCGGTCAAGGCCTCGCCGAAGCCCCGGCCGAAACCGACGCCGAAGCCGACTCCCACCCCGTCGCCGCGGCCCGTGCCGACTCCTCCGGTGGTCACCCCTGCGGACTACTACGTGGACGCCCTCCCGTACGGCGGGATCGGCTCCGCCGACGGCCCGACCGTGGCCCCCGACGCCTCCAGCTGGCTGTGGCAGCGCAGCAACGGGGTCCGCGTGGGCGGCAGGTCGTACAGCCGTGGGATCACCGTCCACGCGCCGTCGTCGGTGACGATCGACCTCAACCGGCAGTGCAGCGAGTTCGCCGCCGACGCCGGGATCGACGACATGACACTGGGGCTGGGAGCGGTGCGCTTCTCGGTGCTGGACGCGACGACCGGCCGGCAGCTGTGGAGCTCCGGGACGGTTCGCGGCGGTCAGGCCGCGGTGCCGGTCAGCGTGCCGCTGGCGGGTGTCTCCGCGATCCGGCTGGTCACCGAGCCGGCCGCCTGGTCACTGCTCGCCAACGTGGCCGACTGGGCGGACGCGAGGTTCACCTGCCGCTGAGGACTGAGGACTGAGGCGACCGGCTCGGCGGCTCAGACCGCGCAGGTGTCGTCGTCGCAGCTGCCGGCGGTCGCGGTGTCCGTCGCCGTGTCCGCCGCCGCCTGCTCCAGGGCGCGCAGGAAGGTGGAGGTCTCCTGGGCGCCCTGGACCGCCCACTTCTCGTCGATGACGAAGGTGGGGACGGAGCTGATGCCAAGCGCGCGGGCGTGGTCGAGCTCGGCCCGGACCTCGGTGCTGCCCTCGTCGGAGGCGAGGAAGGCGGTGACCCGGTCGCGGTCCAGCCCGGCCGCCACGGCGACCGCCGTGAGCGCGGTGTGGTCGCCGACGTCGACGCCGTCGGTGAAGTGGGCCGCGAGCAGCTTCTCCTTGAGGACGTGCTGCACCGGGAGCCCGTACTCGGTGGCGGCCAGCCACAGCAGGCGGTGTCCGTCGAAGGTGTTGGCGTGCAGGGCGGCGTCGAAGTCGTAGCTGATGCCGTCCGCCGCGCCCAGGGCGGCGACGCGGTCGTCCATGGCCCGGGACTGCGGCCCGTAGCGCTCGGCGAGCCAGGCGCGGTGCGGGGTGGCCTCCGCCGGGGCGTCGGGGACCAGCTGGTAGGGGCGGTAGACCACCTCGACGGGCTGGTTGAAGGCGCCGAGGGCGCGCTCGAAGCGGCGCTTGCCGATGTAGCACCAGGGGCAGGCGATGTCGCTGTAGATCTCGATCTTCATGGGTTCCCTCGGGTCTGCGTCGTCAGGTGTCGGAACCAGGGCCGGCCTGTTCGTATTCCTCGGCCCCGACCGGCGGACGCCGATCCTCGGGGCCCCGCCACGTCTGCGTTTCGTGGGGGCGCGGGGGGTCGCCCCCCGGATCATTGGAGTCCGCAGCCCCAACCGGCGCGGGCCGATCCTCGCCCGGATAGTTGGAGTCCGCCGTGCCGCCGGGGACCAGGAGGACCGGGCAGGCGGAGTGGTGGATCACGGCGGTGGCGATGGAGCCCAGCAGCAGCCGCTCGAATCCCCCGTTGCCACGGGCGCCGACGACCAGGGTGCCGTGCTGGGCGGAGGCCTTGAGCAGGGTGTCCACGGCGTCGCCGAGGATGATGTGCACGGTCACGGCCGGCATCGGCGGGTGGTTGGCCCGGACCGCGGCGAGCGCGCGCAGGGCGACCTGGCCCATGCTGTCGATCAGCCGGTCGGCGCTCTCCTCGGTGAGGTCGGCCATCCCCGGTGGATAGCCGGCCGGGGCGGGGTCGACGGCGGCGAGGACGTAGAGCGGCAGCTCGTGGGCGATGGCCTCGGTGAAGGCGCGGTCGAGGGCCCACAGCGAGCCGTCCGAGCCGTCGAGTCCGACCAGGATGCCGGGCGGTCCGGACGGGAGTTCGCGGAGCACCGGCACCGGGTGCTGGTGGCGCGCCGGGCCGGTGTGCGGAGGAAGGCTGCGCGCGGAGCCGGTGTGCGCGGAACCGGTGTGGCCGGGGCGGTTCGGGCTGGTGCGGGGCATGCTCTTCATGCTTGCGCCTGGCGCGGTGGGGCGGGCTACGGCACGCCGATGGGGTCCAGGCCGCCGATCGCACGGCGCTCGGCCAGCGGCATCCCGGTCCAGCAGGAGCCCTGACGGGCGTGCAGGCGGCGCAGCCAGACCTCCGTGGAGACCACGGCGGCCAGTCCGTCCAGCGGGACCGGCCGGTCGCGGGCGGCGTTGTGCAGCGCCTTGCGGAAGGCCCGGGCGTCGAGCAGGCCGAGGTCGGCGAGCAGCGGTGCGGCGAAGATCCGGTCGAGGGCGGGCAGGGCCCGGCGCAGTCCCTCGCGGACGCTGTCGGCGGCGGAGTAGGGGTCCGGCGGCGTGCTGCCCCAGTCGGGTACGGACTCGGCGCCCGCTCCCGCCAGGACGCTGCGGAGGATGGCGTGCCGGGAGCCCGGCTGGACCCGCGCGGAGGGCGGTACCAGGCCGCAGGCGCGGATCACCTGGCTGTCGAGGTACGGGGCGTGCAGCCGCTGCCCGTGCGCCTCTTCGGCGAGCTGGGTGAGCACCCGGAACTCGCCGGCCTGACGGTGCAGCGCGAGGCGTGCGCGCCGGGCGCCCGGGCGCTCGTCCGGGGCCGTTCGCCGGGTGGCCAGCCGCAGCCGCACCGAGACCGCGGAGAGGGCGTCGTCGGTCAGCCAGCGGGCGGCGGGGCCCGGGTCGCACCAGCTGAGCGACTGGATCGAGGCCGCCCCCGCCGTTCCGGGGAGCGCGACATGACGGGACATCAGCTGGGTGGCGGCGTCCTCCAGGCCCTCGGCGTAGCTGGTGCGAGCGAGGCGGCGGGCGGCGCGCAGGACCGAGACCGGGGTGCCGAAGGCTCCGTGCACCGGGTGGTCGGTGCTGTCGGCGCGGGCCAGGGCGGTGATCGGCCGCAGCAGCGGCAGCCTCCGGTGTTCCAGCAGCAGGTCGGCGAGCCGGGCCGGGTGGCCGTCCAGGACCTGGCGGCCGCCGTGGCCGCCGAGGTGGTCGGTGCCGGCCTCAGCCAGCCTGCGGCGGTGGCGCGCGCCGGCGACCAGGGCGGCGCCGGGTTCGTCGGTGAGCGGGCCGGCCAGGTCGGGGTCGAGCAGGTCCGCGTAGGGGAGGGTGTCGGGGCCGCCCGCGATCAGCAGGTGTTCCAGGCGGGGGTGGTCCCCCGCCAGCGATCTGACCCGGACCAGCTCCGCGGTGCGGGCCGGGTCCGGGCTCGGATCGGCCGAGGCGCCGTCGGTGTAGGTGACGGCGAGCAGCGGTGCGTCCGTGGCGGTCGCCGCGCCGTTGCCCCTGGCCCACGAGCCGCGGATGGCGCCGCTGCGGGCCGGGGTGGGCAGCGTGGTCGGCGGGCCGTGGTGCAGGGTGCGGTAGCTGCGGGGGTCGCCCCAGCGCTCGTCGACGCTGCGGCTGGTGGCGAGGATCTGCTCCTGCCCCTGGGCTGGGGGGAACGCGCCGCGTCCGGACGACGTGACTCCCAGCGTTTCGAACAAGAGAGGTGGTGGGCGACTTCCAGGGGGTGCAGCGCGAAGCGTTTCGAACAAGGGTGGTGGTGGGCGACGGGTGGGCGGGGTGGGTATGGCGGCGGCGAGCAGCGTGACCACGGTGGAGGCGCTGCCGCCGGAGAGGTCGGTGCTGACCCGGTGCGGCCGGTCCAGGTCGCCGCGGACCCGGCAGCGGACGGCCTCCAGCAGGCTGCGGGTGACCTCGCCGGTCGCCGCCGCCTCGGTGATCTCGGTGCTGCCGCCGACGGCGGGGAGCTGCGGCTCGTACCCCTGCAGCTGGGGCCGGCCGGCCCGGATGCTGAGCGCGCGCCCCGGGGGCACCCGGCGAACACCGGCGAACGGGCTGCCGCCGTCCACCGCCTCCGGGGCGTCAGGGACGGCCAGTCGGGCGGCCAGGTACAGCGGGTCCACCGGTGCGCCGACGAGGTCGGCCAGCGGCAGCGCCGCGGTGGCGAAGGCGGTGCCGCCGCACCACTGCGTGTGGAAGAGCGGGCGGACCCCGGCCAGGTCGCCGATCAGCGTGGTCCTGGTGCCCTGCTGGAGCACCACGACATAGCTGCCGGGCCAGACGGTGAGATGGCGCAGCGCGCCGCCGCTGGCGGTGAGCAGCGCGGTACGCAGCGCGGCGTCCCCGGCGCCGCAGTGGCCGACGACGGCGAGCCGGGCCACGGCGCCGTCGGCGGCGGCCGGGTCGTCGGGGTCCTCGGGCAGGTCGGGGAAGCCGGTGCGGACGGTGTCGTCCGGGCGCAACTGGCGGTGCACGGAGATGGTGCGGATCTCCTCGGGGCGCCAGTCGCCCACGGCCCAGAGCGGATCAGGCCCGCCCCACAGCAACTGCCCGCCGAGCGGGCGCAGTTCGCGCAGGCCGGGATCGGTCACGGCGGACGCGCCGTTCCACCCCACCAACCACCGCATCGACGCCTCGCCTCCGTGGGCCCCGGACGGACGGCAGCGGACCTGCTGTCGCACCGTCAGGAACCGTTCAGAGACATCGTGCCATCTGGACGGCCCGACTTCGCCGGGCCGGACGCGATCGTTTGCGGACGTGAGCAGAAAAAGGGCATGGGGAATCCCGTCAGGACGCGGGCACCGACGACCGGCTGCCGGAAGCCGACCGACCGATTGCGGTCAGTTTCGGGCATTCCGTACCGGCGTCCGGGTCGGGGAGTCGGCGGGACCACGTCCGGGCCGCTCCCTCCCCGACCCGGACGCGGACTGTTCCCCGTGCCCGTTCGTCCCCGCCCGCTCGGGGGGTGTCCGCACACCCCCCGAGTCGGCCCGCCACCGCGCGGGGAGCTGCGGCGGCGTCCCCCGACCTGCCCTCCTCGACCGCAGGCCGACCCACACCGGCCATCGAAGCCCTGCGGGCCGGCGCCGGGGAGGGGGCACGGGAGGGCGCACGGCCACACTCGGCGGGTGCATGGCGCCCTCGCTGCGGCGCGTCGGCAGCACGGCGGTGGTCCGAAGTGAGAGAGCGGTATCCCGCCATCCGGAACGGAACCTCTTAACCGTGGGAACGCGGGGAACTACTCTGGGTAGAACGCTGACCGGCGGGGAGGTGGCACAGGGCATGACCACCACAGGGCGAGGGCCCAACGACAAGCTCGGCACGCTGCTGGCGCTCGCCGGCATCAGCAACGCCGGGCTGGCCCGCCGGGTCAACGACCTGGGCGCGCAACGTGGTCTGACGTTCCGTTACGACAAGACCTCGGTGGCCCGCTGGGTCGGCAAGGGCATGGTGCCGCAGGGCCCGGTGCCGCAGCTGATCGCCTCGGCGATCGGCGGAAAGCTGGGACGCACCGTCCCACTGGACGAGATCGGCCTGGGGAGCACCGACCCGGCACCGGAGATCGGCCTGGCCTTCCCCCGCGAGGTTCCCGAGGCGGTGCGCCATGTGACGGCCCTGTGGGGGCTCGACTCGGGTCCGCCGCAAGGGAGTTCGGGCACCTCCGGCAGCGTCAGGCGCGGCTGGTGGGACAACCTGGCGGGCACCTTCTCGGTGACCGCGTACGCCACTCCGGTCTCACGCTGGCTGATCACCCCGGTGGACGGCTCGGTCGCCCGGGACGCCTCGGCGCTGGAACTCTCCGAGGAGGCGCTGCGGGTCCGGGCCGTGGTCGGCGAACAGGAGGGGCAGCGCGAAGCGCTTCAGGCAAGGGCGGCGGCGGGCGACGGGCGGGCCTACCGGGTCGGGCACGCGGACGCGGCCAAGCTGCGGCAGGCGGCGGAGGAGGCCCGGCGCTGGGACTCCCGCTACGGCGGCGGGGACTGGCGCTCGTCCATGGTCCCGGAGTGCCTGCGGCACGACGCGGCGCCGCTGCTGCTCGGCTCCTACAGCGACGAGGTGGGCCGGGCACTGTTCGGCGCGACCGCCGAACTCACCAGGCTGGCAGGGTGGATGGCCTTCGACACCGGCCAGCACGAGGCCGCCCAGCGCTACTACATCCAGGCGCTGCGGCTGGCCAGGGCGGCGGCGGACGTGCCGTTCGGCGGCTATGTGCTGGCGTCGATGAGCCTCCAGGCCACGTACCGGGGCGCGGCCGAGGAGGGGGTGGACCTCGCCCAGGCCGCCATCGAACGCAACCGGGGCCTGGCCACCACCCGGACCATGAGCTTCTTCCACCTGGTGGAGGCCCGCGCGCACGCCCGCGCGGGCAGCGCGCACGCCTGCGCGACGGCGCTCAGCGCGGCGGAGACCTGGCTGGAGCGCTCCCGGCCCGGCGACGACGACCCGGCCTGGATCGACTTCTTCTCCCAGGACCGCCTCGCCGCGGACGCCGCCGAGTGCTATCGGGACCTGGGAGTCCCGCTGAAGGTACGGCAGTTCACCGCGCAGGCGCTGGCCCGTCCGACCGAGGCGTATGTGCGTTCGCACGGTCTGCGGCTGGTGGTCTCGGCGCTGGCCGAGCTGGACGACGGCGACCTGGACGCGGCGGTGGCGGCGGGCACCAGGGCGGTGGAGGTCGCCGGTCGCATCTCCTCGCAGCGGACCAGGGAGTACGTCCAGGAGATGCTCAAACGTCTGGAGCACTTCAAGACCGAGCGGGCGGCGGTGGAACTCGCGGAGCGGGCCCGGCTGGTGCTGGCGGCGCCGGCCTGAGTTCTGGCTGTGCCCGTCCAGCGGCTGCGGCGTGTGCCTGGCTGGTCGCGCAGTTCCCCGCGCCCCTATGTGTCTGCAACTGGCCCAGTTGCACATGCTGGGGGCGCGGGGAACTGCGCGACCAGCCAACTACGGTCCGCAGCCAAAAATCCGCCCGGAGCCCCCTGCGCACAGCCGCCCCCACGTGGGAGTATGCCCGGCGTGGACACGACCAGCGGATACGACTGCGATGTGGTGGTGGTCGGCGGCGGGATCGTCGGCCTGTCGACGGCGTACGCGGTGGGTCGGGCCGCGCCCGGGACCTCGGTGATCGTGCTGGAGAAGGAACCCGCCGTGGCCGGGCACCAGACCGGGCACAACAGCGGGGTGGTGCACAGCGGCCTCTACTACAAGCCGGGCAGCCTCAAGGCCCGCTTCGCCGTCGAGGGCGCCCGGGAGATGGCGGCGTTCTGCCGTGAGCACGGGCTGCCCTACCGGTCCACCGGCAAACTGGTGGTCGCCACCGGCAGCGAGGAGCTGCCCCGGCTGCACGCGCTGGCGCAGCGCGGCCGCGAGCACGGCCTCAGCGTCCGGGAGTTGGGCGCGGCCGGCATCGCCGAGTACGAGCCGCAGGTCAGCGGAGTGGCCGCGCTGCACATCGGCGACACCGGGATCTGCGACTACCCGGCGGTCGCGCGGGCGTACGCCAAGCTCTCCGGCGCACAGGTGCGTACCGGGGGGGCGGTCGTCTCGATCGCGCGCCGGGCGGACGGGGTGACGGTCGGCACCACCCTCGCCGAGGTACGGGCCAGGGTGCTGGTCAACTGTGCCGGGCTGCACAGCGACCGGATCGCCAGGATGGCCGGGGACGAGCCGGGGGTGCGGATCGTCCCGTTCCGGGGCGAGTACTTCGAGCTGTCGGCGCGGGCGGCCGAGCTGGTGCACAGCCTGGTGTACCCGGTCCCCGACCCGGCCTTCCCGTTCCTCGGCGTCCATCTCACCCGCGATCTGCACGGCGGCGTGCACGTCGGCCCCAACGCCGTGCCCGCCACGGCCAGGGAGGGCTACAGCTGGAGCCGGATCAGTCCGCGCGAGTTCGCCGGGACGCTGGCCTGGCCCGGCGCCTGGCGGCTGGCCGCGAAGCACTGGCGGGCGGAGGCGGTGGAGGTACGGCGCTCGCTGTCGCACCGCGCCTTCACCCGCGACGTCCAGCGTCTGCTGCCGGCGGTCTCCTCCGCGGATCTGATCCCGGCCCCGGCCGGGGTCCGCGCCCAGGCGGTCGGCCGCGACGGCACCCTGCTGGACGACTTCGCCTTCGCCGAGGCCCCACGCACCGTCCATGTGCTCAACGCACCCTCGCCCGCGGCCACCGCCTCGCTCCCGATCGGCCGCGAGATCGCCCGCCGGGCGCTGGCGCAGCTGGCCGGCTGAGGTCGGCAAGGCCGCCGTTAGACTGGACCCCACTGTGACCAGCCACCCCGCATCCCCCGCTGCCCTCCCCGAGCCCACGATTCCGACCCAGCTCGGCGCACCCGTGCCCGACGACCTCCACCGCGAGCGGCGGATCCGGAGCTTCCACCCGCGCAAGGGGCGGATGAGCGACGCCCAGCGGGCGGCACTGGCACGGCTGTGGGAGCAGTACGGCCTCCGGGTCGACGGCAGGCGGCAGCTGGACCTGGCAGAGCTGTTCGGGGACCCGGAGCTCCCGGTGCTGCTGGAGATCGGCTTCGGCATGGGCGACGCCACCGCGACCATGGCCGCCGCCGAGCCCGGGACCGGGATCCTCGCGGTGGACGTGCACACGCCCGGCCACGGCAACCTGCTGCGCCGGATCGAGTCCGACGGCCTGAACAACGTCCGCCTGGCCGAGGGCGACGCGGTGGTCCTGCTGCGCGACCAGCTCGCGCCGGCCTCGCTGGCCGGGCTGCGGATCTACTTCCCCGACCCCTGGCCCAAGGCGCGGCACCACAAGCGCCGACTGCTGCAGCCCGAGTTCCTGGAGCTGGCGCTGGACCGGCTGCGCAGCGGCGCGACCGTGCACTGCGCGACCGACTGGGAGCCGTACGCGGAGCAGATGCTGGAGGTGCTGAGCGCCTCGCCCGAGCTGGAGAACCTGCACCCGGACAGTGACGGGGGATACGCACCGCGACCCGAGTGGCGCCCGGTGACCAAGTTCGAGCGGCAGGGCCTCGACAAGGGCCATGTCGTGCACGATCTGGTCTTCCGCCGCCGCTGAGGGAGCGGCCGGGCGAGCGGCCGAGGGAGAACCGGTAACGGCTTACGGGAGGCTTATGCACCCCGCTAAGGTCGTACGGTGAGCAGCCCGCAGCCGGACCCGACCGCGACCGCCGACATAGCCGCGCCCCGGCCCCCGCTCGCGGAGGCCACGCCCGCGCCGGCCGCGCCCGCGCCGCAGTCCCCGCCGGTGCCGCAGGCGGAGGAGCAGCCGCAGTTCCAGCTGACCGGCAGTTTCCGCTACACGGCGCGCCGCAACCCGTTCGACAGCAAGGCCCTCCGACTCACCGCGCTGGTCGTGCTGCTGGCGCTGTGCGGGGTGGCGATCCTGGCCCTGGTGCAGCGGCAGACCGGCACCTCCGGGCTGCTGATCGGGGTCTGCCTGGCGGTACTGCCGGTACCGCTGGTGCTGGGGGCCTTCTACTGGCTGGACCGCCTGGAGCCCAAGCCGCTGCGCAATCTGCTGTTCTGCTTCGCCTGGGGCTCCTGCGCGGCGACGCTGGTCGCCATCCTGGCGAACACCTGGGCGACCTCGCTGCTGATCAGCCATCAGATCGGCAGCGGCGAGACCCTGGGCGCCAGCCTGGTGGCCCCGCTGGTGGAGGAGTCGGCCAAGGGCTCCGCGCTCCTGCTGCTGTTCCTGTTCCGGCGCCGCGACTTCGGCGGCATCGTGGACGGCGTGGTCTACGCGGGGTTCACCGCGACGGGCTTCGCCTTCACCGAGAACATCCTCTACATCGGGCGCTCGGTGCTGGACGGCAACAAGGACGGCGCCGGATTCGCCCAGACCGTGATCACCTTCATCCTGCGCGAGGTGATGTCGCCGTTCGCGCACCCGCTGTTCACCGCGATGACCGGGGTGGGCTTCGGCCTGGCCGCGGTGTCCCGCAGGCGCTGGGCGAAGGTGTCGGCGCCGATCGGCGGCTGGATCTGCGCGATGTTCATGCACGGGACCTGGAACGGTTCCTCGGTGCTCGGCCCGCTGGGCTTCATAGGTGTGTACTTCCTGTTCATGGTGCCGGTGTTCTGCCTGATGGTGTGGCTGGTGGTGTGGTCGCGCCGGAACGAGCTGCGGGCGCTGGAGCGCCAGCTGCCGGTGTACGCGGCGGCGGGGTGGATCGCGCAGCCGGTCCCGCTGGTGCTGTCGACGATGCGGACCCGGAAGCAGGCCAGGGAGCTGGCGAAGTTCACCCAGGGCCCGGTGGGCGACAAGGCGATGCGGGAGTACGTGGGCTTCGCGACGGCGCTGGCCTTCCTGCGGCAGCGCGCCGAGCGCGGGCTGGCCGGGGCGGACTTCGTGGAGCGGGAGCAGGAGCTGCTGCACCACCTGTGGGAGCGCAGGGAGCGGGTGGCGGAGATCTTCACCCGGGTCGGCGCGCAGGAGTGGTACCGGCGCAATCCGCAGGCCATGGGCTTCGGCGGGTTCCTGGGTGGGCCCGGCATGCCCGGGGTGTTCGGGGTGCCACGGGCCTTCGGTGCGCCCGGCGGCTACCCCATGCCCGGCTATGCGGCGGCCCCGGCGCCGGCCGCCTACCTGCCGGCCCAGCCGGGCCCCGGCTACGGCGGTTACGCGCCCGCCGCGCCGGGCGTCGGGTACGGCTACCCGGGCCCGGCGCAGCCCTGGCCGCAACCCCCGGCGTACGGCTACGGCTACGGCTACCCGCAGGCCCGGCCGTACCCGCAGCAGTACCCCCAGGCCCAGGCTCAGGCCCCCGTCCAGCCCCGGCCGCAACCGTCCGCGCCGTCCCCGTCCCCGCAGCCGCAGCCGCAGCCGCAGCCAGCGCAGCACCAGTCCCCACAGCCCCAGCCCTCGCAGACCTCCGACGCCCCCGCCGCCGTGGAACCCCCCGGCTGACCCAGCCGTCCACCGGCGCACACACACGGCGCGCGCACCATCCGTTCACGCCCTTGGCTGATCGCACCGGAACCATCGGGGGCCCCTCCCGCGTTGGACCTGTTGACCCCGCATGCAGCGTGCGGAGACGCCGACACAGCGTCAGGAGGCCCGCGGATGACAGACGGCATCTACCGCATGGCCGTGACCAGTGGCCACAGCCACCGCGACACGGTCACCCTCGCGGGACAGCAGGTCAGACACTGGCTGAAGGCCCAGCACTACGAGGACCCCGGCGCCGAGGACGGCCGCCACCGGGTCGGGGCGCAGGCCGTGCTGGACTGCGCCCTCAAGGACCGGGTCAGAGGCGCCAGCGGCGCCAAGGAGTCGGTGGCGCGCTGGCGACTACGCGAGTTCACGCCTCAGGGAATCTGGCAGACCTCACTGACGATCAGCACCCCTCCCACCGGCGGCACCTGGGTGCGCCTGGACGCCGAACAGCTGCCGGTACGCGGCGCCTCGGCGACCAAGGCCCCGGTCCCGGCCCTGGCCAGAGGCCTGCTGGACGTCCTGGCCGCTGCCGAGGGCGAGCACCAGGGCGCGGCCCGGGTGCACGGCATGCCCACCGTCATCGAACGCGGCGACGTCGACGAGGTGCTCGACGAACTCTGCGACCCCGACCGCCGGATGCCGATCGTCGTCGCCAGCACTCCCCCGCGTGTCGACTTCGACGACTGGCTGGCCGAGACCGTGGACCCGCTGCTGCGCGGCTGCGCCGGCCTCGCCGTGCTCTACGCGCTGGCCCCCGGCGCCGAGCGCGACTTCAACCGGGCCCTGGAGCACCACCGCGTCTACGGCGGCGCCGTCCGCACCTACCTCCCCGGCCTGGACCCGGCCTGGGCCCCCGAGGCCCAGCGGCACCGGGTGATGGGCCGGCACACCCTCGACACCGACCTGCGCCGCGCCTCGGGCCTGCTGGCCTGGCTGCCGCGCCGGCTCGCCGTCCAGTCCCCGTTGCCGGACGCCCTCGCCGGGCTGCCGCCGCTGCGCGCCCAGAACCTGCGCGGCGGATCGGCCCCCTGGTCGGAGGAGAGCGCGGACATCGCCGCGATCGACGGCGTCCAGCCCGGAAGCCTGCTGGTGGACCACCACGAGGAGGAGGTCCACGAGGAGCGGGCCCGCGCCGAGGAACTCCAGGAGGTGCGCCGCTGGCTCCGCGACGCCGAGGAGCGCGAGTCGCAGCTGGCCGCCGAGTACGACGAGCAGTACAGCGAGCTGCGCGAGGCCCGCACCCAGGTCAGGTCGCTGCGCGGGCGGCTGGCCGAGGCGGACGGCGGCGAGGGCGCGACCCGCGCCGAGCCGGCCGCGGGCCGGGTCGACCCGGTCTCCTTCGCCGAACTGATCGAACGGATCGGCGAGTTCCCGCTGCTCTCCTTCACCGGCGACCCCCGGCTGACCCGGGAGCTGGACGACCAGACCGACCACCCGACCTGGGTCAGGATGGCCTGGGACGCGCTGCTCGCCCTGCAGGACTACGCCGAGGCCGCGGTGCACGGCGAGTCCGGCGGCGACTTCCGCCGCTGGTGCGAGAACACCCCGGTCGACTGCCATGTCTTCCCGCCGCGCAAGGTGATCCGCGACGAGTCACGCACCGTCCGCACCAACACCAAGTGGAAGGGCGAGCGCGAACTCCCGGTCCCGGTCGAGGTCAACGCCGGCGGCAAGGTCTTCATGGGCGCCCACCTCCGGATAGGCGGTGGCGGCACCGCCCCCCGGCTGCACTACTTCGACGACTGCTCGGGGACGGGGAAGATCTACATCGGCTACATGGGCCTGCACCTGCGGAACACCAGGACCAACTGAGAAAGGAACGCACCCGGTGGCCGGACAGACCGACGGTCCCGGTGTCGGGGGGTTGTCACCGGGACCGTCGGAGTTCAGGGGTGCTCAGTTCTCCGGTACTCAGTTCTCCCGGGTCAGAGCGCGAGGCCGTGCTGGGACAGCCACAGCGCCGGGTCCACCGGCTCGCCGCCGCCGGGGCGCACCTCCAGGTGCAGGTGCGGGGCGTTGACGTTGCTGCCGGTCGCGCCGACCCGGCCGATGGGCTGACCGGCCGTCACCTCGCCGGAGCCGACGCCGATCACCGAGAGGTGGCAGTACCAGACCTCGGTGCCGTCGGCCAGGGTCTCCACCACGCGGTAGCCGTAGGCGCCGGCCCAGCCGGCCGAGGTGATGGCGCCGCTGCCGACCGCGGCGACCGGGGTGCCGGTCGGGGCGGTGAAGTCCTGCCCGGTGTGCAGCTGGGACCAGAGCGAGTCGGACTGGCCGAAGCCGGATCCGGCGACCGCCGAGGCGACCGGGGACACCAGGGTGCCGACGCCGCCGGCCGCGTTCTGCGCCTGTGTCACCGCGGCCTGGGCCGCCGCCTGCGCCGCCGCGGCCTGCCGGGCTGCCTCCGCCACCGCCTGGGTCGCGGCTTCCTGGGCGGCCTGCTCGACTGCCCGGGCCCGTTCCGCCGCCTCGTGTGCGGCCGCCTCACGGGCCGCCGCCTCCCTGGCTGCTGCTTCCCTGGCTTCTGCTTCCCTGACGGCTGTCTTGCGTGCCTCCGCCTCGACCGCCGCCTGGCGCCGGGCCGTGTCCTCCACGGTCGCCCGCTGCTGGGTGGCCTGGGTGCGGATCCGGTCGGCGAGGGCAGTGCCCGGGTCGCCGGTCGGTCTGGTGAGCGTCGCCGTCGCGCCGTGGGCCTGCTCCTGGGCGACCAGGGTGCTGCCCCCGGTCTCGCGTACGGCCGCCGACGCGGAAGGGGCCGCGAGCGCGACGGCTCCGGTGGCACCGACCGCCGCCATCGCCGCGAAGCCCAGCACCGCCGGGGCGCTGCGCTGCGGCGGAATCGGCTGTACGGGTGCCACGGGTGCCCAGGCGGGCGAGTTCGACGCCACGTTCGGCGTGCTCCTTTCCTTCCATCTCGCCGACCGGGTTAGCTGACGGGTTCGGAGAGGAAGGTCCCCTACGGCCAGTTTCGGCCGATTCACCCCTGCGTGCGTGGTTCCCCGGTTCCAGACAGGATTAGGCGACCGCGTACGACGCCGTCAAAGCAACGGCAGACCTTCGCACTGCGTTATTGAACGGTAATCCCAGTGACGGTTGATGCCAAGCAATCCCGGGGGTGCAGTTGAGTGCTCACGGAGCGGTACCGAGATTTGTCCGGTTCTGCCCCGTACTGACCACCCCTGAGTATGCATCAGCCCGACTGTTCTCACCTTCCCGCCAATCTCACCTTCCCGCCAATCTCACATTTGCGGCAGTCTCACCGGGACCGCAGATAGAGCCAGTCCACCAGGGTTCCGGCGAATCCGTCGGCGTCCAGGTTGCGCGCGTTGGCGAACTCGGACGGGTCCCCGGTGTCCGTCCTGGTGCCGTCCGGGCCGAGCAGCACCAGGGCGGGAATTCCGCTCTGCGCCAAGGAGACGTAGCGGGAGGCGAGTTGGGTGTTGCGGTCGTAGTGCCCGACATCCACCGTCACCAGGTGGTAGTTGCGGGCCAGGATCCGGTGCACCCCCCCGGTGTCCACCAGCGCGGACAGTGCCCGGCAGTCCTCGCACCAGGACGAGCCGAAGTCGAGCAGGACCGGCCTGCCGTCCGCCGAGGCCGCGGCAACGGCCGCTGCCACCGCGGCACTCGCGTCCGCCGAGGGGTCGTAGCCGTCCGGGACGGGGGCGAGGCTCACCGAGGGCAACGGCACGAACGGGTGGGCGTAGCCCACCTCACCGGCGCCGTGGGCGGCCCCGGGGGTGGCGGCGTCGCCCGGCGCGCCCCGGTGGCCCGGCGCCTGCCCGGTCACCGTCATGCAGCCGCCGAGCAGCAGCAACGTCCCAGCCGCACCGGCGATCGCGGCAATCCGTCGCCGAACCCCTCGCACGGCACTCCCTCCCACGCTCCACCCCCGCGACAGCGGAGGATCTTCCACGATCATGGGATCAGAGGAATGGAGCTTCCCGGGTGCAGCAACGCGGAAGGAGCGCCCCGATCACCCGTACGAGGGACGACCCCGGACGGCCCTACGCCGCCGTAGCCGGCTGTGGCGGCTACGCCAGGGTCAGATAGGCGAGGCTGCCGAGTCCCGCGACCGTGCAGTAGATCGCGAACGGCGTCAGCGTCCTGGTCTCGAAGTACTTGGTGAGGAACCGCACGGCGACATACCCGGCGACGAACGCCGCCACCGCGCCGGCCAGCACCTGGCCGCGGATGCCGTCGCCCTGATGCCCCATCAGCGAGGGCACCTTGAGCAGCGCGGCCGCGCCGATCACCGGGGTCGCCAGCAGGAAGGCGAAGCGGGCCGAGTCCTCGTGCCGCAGGCCCTTGAAGATGCCCGCGCTGATGGTCGCCCCGGAACGGCTGATGCCCGGCAGCAGCGCCAGGATCTGGGCGCAGCCGACGACCAGGGCCGAGCCCCAGCTCAGCTTGGTGATCCTGCGGTCGGAGAGCACGTCGGGGTGCACCTCCTCCTCGCCGAGGCCCGGCTCGACCGGGACCGCGTCCCCGGCCCTGCGCCGACCGGTCCCGCCGCGCTTGAGCCGCTCGGCGACGAACAGCACCAGCCCGTTGAGGGTCAGGAAGATCGCCGCCGGGATGGGCTTGCCCAGGTGCTCACGGAAGACCTTGTCCAGCGCGAGTCCGGCGATGCCGACCGGGATGGTCGCCACGATCAGCAGCCAGGCCAGCTTCTGGTCGACGGTCTCGATCCGCCGCTCGCGGACCGAGCTGACGAAGCCGGAGATCACCCGGACCCAGTCCCGCCAGAAGAACACCACCAGCGCCAGCGCGGTGGCCAGGTGCAGGCCGATCAGCACATTGAGGTACGGGGAGTCGGCCGCGGCGACATTGAGGTCGCGCTTCCAGGAGCCGCCGATGAGGGCGGGCACCAGGATGCTGTGGCCGAGACTGGAGACCGGGAAGAGCTCCGTGACGCCCTGGAGCAGGCCGACGCCGATCGCTTCTGGATAGGTGAGGACGGACGACATCGGTGGCCTTCGGCAAGGGGATCGACAGCGGGCAGTCAGAAAGTACTACAGCGCTGTAGACCCTCCACCCCCTCGCGCCCCTTATTCACCACTCGGTCCCCGAGCGTTCACCGAAGCCGTCCCCGAACCCGCGTCACGTCCCCGAACCCGCGTCACGCCGCCGGACGCAGCTCCGCCGCCAGCCGAGGCTCGACCGAGGTGGTGACCACCCTGGTCCGGCGCACGGCGTTGTCCTGCGCGCCGGTCAGCTGCGTCCGCAGCCGGACCGCCAGCACCACGATCAGCACCGTGCAGCCGGCCATCACCACGATGTACTCGGCGGGCAGACCGGCGCCGACGAGCAGCACCCCGGCCGCCGGGCCCATAGCGATGGCAACCTGCTTGACCAGCGCGAACGCGGCGTTGTAGCTGCCCAGCAGATGCGCCGGGGCCAGGTCCGCGATGATCGGCCCGAGCGTGGGCGCGAGCAGCGCCTCGCCGACGCCGAACAGCATGTAGACGGAGAGCATCGCGGCGGTCGCCACCGTGCCGCCGGACACCAGGCCGGCCACGGCGGCCGCAGCCCAGGCGCTCAGCCACACCACGCCGGTCGCCGCGATCGCGGTGCTGCGGCGACGGCGCGCGGTGATCCGTACGACGATCATCTGCAGCACCACGATGGCCAGCGTGTTCACACCCAGCGCCAGCCCGAGGACGGACGGCGAGGTGCCGACGACGTCGGTGGCGTACGCGGCGACGCCGGACTCGAACTGGCCGTAGCAGGTGAAGAAGATCAGCCCGGCGAGCAGGCAGATCCGCACCATGGCCTTGTCCGCCAGCAGGGTCCGAAGCTCCGACTTCGGCTTCGCGACCACTACTGCCGGGGCCGCCGCTGCGGCGGGCATCCGGATGGTGCCGGTGACGGCGGCGAGCACCAGGAACATGATCGCCTCGACGGTGAACAGCAGGGTCAGGCTGGCCGGACGGCTGACGTCCACGATCTGGCCGCCGATCAGCGCGCCGATGCCCATGCCCAGGTTGACCAGGGTGAACTGCAGTGCGAAGGCATGCGCCCTGGTCTCCCGGGTGGAGCAGCGGACGATCATCGTCGCCAGCGCCGGCTGCACCGCGGCGACCCCGGCGCCGAAGAGGAACGCGGACATCAGGATGTGCCCGCTGCCCGAGGCATGGCCGAAGGCCAGCGCTCCGGCGGCGGCCGTCACCGCCCCGGCGACCAGCACCGGACGGGCCCCGTAGCGGTCGATGCCGCGCCCGGCGAGGGGCAGCGCGACCAGGGCGGCCAGCGCGAACAGGGTGAACACCAGCCACGCGGTCATCGAGCCGAGACCGCGGACCGCGCTCACGTAGACGAACATGTAGGGGACGGTGAAGCCGCTGCCGAACGCGCTGAGCGCGTTGCCGATCTGCACCCGGCGCAGCGTGCCGCCCGCCGTTCCGTACTGCTGGTTCTTCTTCTGCCACAGATTCTGATGTCTCAGCGCGAGCGTCATGCTGCACCACCCTTCACCGTCGTCCCAAGTTTCTTCCCAAAGAGTACACTACTAAAGTCTTCAGTGAGAAATGCTACAGAGGAGAACCCTTTAGCCCCGTTATGCGACACTGGGAGACATGACCACGGACGCCCCGGTACCGCAGGACGAGGTAGCCGGCGAGCTGCGGATCGACGAGCAGGTCGCGGCGTACCAGCGTGAGTTCCCGCTGGTGGACCCCCAGGTCGAGACGATCGTGTCAACGCTGACCCGGCTGGCCCGGCGGATGTCGGTCGCCTACGGGCGGCAGCTCAACGAGCTGGGCATCAGCTCGGCCGACTGGGAGGTGTTGAAGGCGCTGATCGTGGCCGGCAGCCCGTACCGGCTCGGGCCCGGCGAGCTGGCGAAGCGGCTCGGCCTCACCCCGGCGGCGATGACCCACCGGATCGACCGGATGGCCGCCGCCGAGCTGGTCACCCGCACCCGCGACGAGAGCAACCGGGTCCGGGTGATCATCGAGCTGACCCGTCCGGGCCGGGAGAAGTGGCTGGATTCGATGCGGATGGCGGCCGTCTTCGAGGAGGAGCTGCTGCAGGACGCCTCCCCCGAGGAGCGCGCCGTGCTCTCCGGGCAGCTGGGACGGATGCTGCGCCGGGTCGAGCAGCACCAGCCGGACGCGCTCGGCCGCTGCGACGACCTGGACGACTGAAATCCCTACGGGCGGAAACGCTGAGGGCCCTCTACCGCGGCGAACGGTGGAGGGCCCTCAGTACTGGCTGACTGCTCAGGAGGTGAGACCGGCCGTCTTCAGCCAGGCGTCGGCCACCGCCAGCGGGTCCGCGCCCTTGGCGCCGACCTTGGTGTCCAGGTCCAACAGCGTCGCCGTGTCCAGCTTCGCCGACACCGCGTTGAGCGCGTCCACCGCGGTCTGCGGGAGGGTCTTCTGTGCCACCGGGATCACGTTCTGGAAGCCGAACAGGCTCTTGTCGTCCTGAAGGGTGATCCACTTCTGGGCGGCGATGGTGCTGTCGGTGGTGAAGATGTCGCCGACCTGGATGTCGTTCTTCTGCAGCGCGGCCTCGGTGAGGGTGCCGCCCGCGTCCAGCGCCTTGAAGCTCTTGAAGGTCAGGCCGTAGACCGCCTTCAGGCCGACCACGCCCTCCTGGCGGGTCTGGAACTCCGGAGCGGCGCCGAGCACCAGCTGGCCCGCGATGCTCTTCAGGTCCGAGATCTTGGAGGCGGCGGTCAGGTGGTACCTGGTCGCGGTCGCCGCGTTGACCGTCAGCGAGTCCTTGTCCTCGGCCGCCGCAGGGGTGAGGATCTGCAGGTTGGAGGCGACCTTGGCGGCCAGCTGGGTCTCGTTGTCCTGCAGGGTGGCCGGGACGGCCTTCGGGTCCAGGTACGCCAGCAGCGCGCCGTTGTACTCCGGCATCAGGGTGACCGTGCCGCTCTTCAGCAGCCCGTAACTGACCTCGCGGCTGCCGATGTTGGGCTTGTAGGTGACCTTCAGGCCCTTGGCCTTGAGCGCCTCGCCGTAGATGTCGGCCAGGATGGTGCTCTCGGCGAAGTTGTTGGAGCCCACGATGATCGGCCCGCTCGCGGCGGCGGAGCCGGTGGCGGTGGGCTGGGCAGGCGCCAGCGGGTTCGAGGAGCTGCTGGAGGACGACCCGCAGGCCGCGAGGGAGACAGCGGCAGCAGAGGCGACGAGAACTGCGGCTATACGGGTGCGGCCGCGGGTAGTGGAAGTAGTCACTGTTCCATTCCAAATGATGGGGGGAGGCTTGGGGCGCAGGGGACGTGCGGGGCAGAGGGTATAGCTCACGGACGATCAAATCCGCTTGCATGAGCGGTAGTCAACCGAAGATCATCCTGCGGTCGGCCCCCCGTGCGCGGCCGCAACCAGGTGGTACTGGTGCTGCGGGTGCGACCGGACGATACTGGAACGCAGAGCTGCACTTGGGGAAGGTTTCTGATCACTTCGTAGCGCAATGTTCACAACTCTCCTGTCCCGGGGACCCTGCCAACGGGTAGTCTCCGCACGGTCACTTATTCGACGAGAGCGTTCCGGTTCCCGCCGACCACCCGTCAGGGCAGGGGCGTGCCAACTGCCAGGCACCGGAGCCGATCGAGGAGATTCGGTTGTCCCTCCAGGACGCGCATCCAGCCGCACCGGCCGCCCCGGACGCACCTCTCGACCAGGGCGAACCGGTCATACCGGGCACCCCGGACAGCCCGGGCATCCCGGAGCCGCTGGAGACGACCGACCTGCGCACCCGGCTGGGGCGCTACCTCGACCGGATCCCCTTCCGTCACAAGCTCAATGTCCTGGTCACCGTGCCGGTCGTGGTGATCTCGATCCTCTTCGCCGTGGTCGTGAACAGCGAGATCTCCACCGCGCAGACCGCCGCCGCCCAGGCCGACCTGGTCCGCAACAGCTACCAGGTCGCCCTGCTGGTCGACGACGTACAGTCCGAGCAGCAGCAGGCGCTGCTGCTCTGGGCGCACTTCGACCGACAGAACACGGGCGACCCCGCGCCGTCGAGCGCCGCCTTCCGCGCCGCGGTCGCCGACACCACCGCCCAGGTCGCCCTGGTCCGCCAGGCCTTCGGCTCCGGCATCAGCGCCGCCGAGAGCATCGCCCTGGCCGAGTTGGACGCCCTGCCCAGGGACCAGGTCGTGGGCGGCGTGCTGCCCGCCCCCAATATCGACCAGGCCTACAGCCCGGCCGCCGCCGCCCTGATCGACGGACTCGGCCTGACCACCGACGACAGCGTCAACTCCCCGACCACCCAGACCCTGGACGCGCTGCTGCGGGCCGACGCCTCGCACGCCGTGTACGAGACCAGCGTGCTGTCGACGCAGACCGGCGACTCCAACGCCCTGGTCGAGTTCCTCGCCGCGGTCGGCGCCCAGGAGCAGTACACCTACCAGGTGCAGCGCTTCGCGCAGTTGGCCACCCCGGCCCAGGCCACCGAGCTCGGCGGGATGGACCACAACACCAACCAGGTCTACATCGGGCAGCAGCTGGCGCTGCTGGAGGTCTCCCCCGGCGACCTCTCCTCGGTCGCCGACAAGGCGTCGATGCGGGCCGCCGCGGCGCAGGTCGACCAGACCCTGCCGAAGATCGTCGGCGAGTCGCAGATCCGGCTCGGCATCACCCAGAAGCTCACCCAGGAGATCGCGGCCGGCGCGGACAGCGCCTCCAACAGCGCCTGGCTGAAGGCGATCCTGCTGCTGGCCCTGGCCCTGCTGATCTTCGTCACCTGGCTCACCCTGTCCGTGCTGATCAGGCACTCGGTGGTGCGACCGGTGCAGCGCCTCACCAACGCCGCCCGCAAGGTCGCCGCGATCTCGGAGAAGGAGCTCGCCCGGGTCGCCGACGACGACGCGGTGGACGAGAGCCCGGCCCGGCTGGAGGCCGTGCCGGTGCTGGCGCAGGACGAACTCGGGGCCCTGGCCGAGGCGTTCAACCAGGTCCAGATCACCGCGGCCGGACTGCTGGAGCGGCAGGTCACCAGCCGCCGCAACATCGCCGAGATGTTCGGCAACATCGGCCGGCGCGTCAGCAACCTGACCAACCGTCAGCTCGCCCTGATCGACGCGGTCGAGCGCGGCGAGACCGACCCCGAGCTGCTGGAACAGCTGTACCGGATCGACCACATCGCCGTCCGCATGCAGCGCAACGCCGACAGCCTGATGCTGCTGGCCGGCATCCGCGAGTCCGAGCTGGACGGCCGTCCCGCACCGGTCAGCCATGTCATCCGCGCCTCGCTGGGCCAGATCGAGGGCTACCAGCGGGTGGTGCTGCGCGCCGAGTCGGACCCGACGGTCGCCCCGGACATCGTCGGCGACCTGGTGCTGATGCTCGCCGAACTGCTGGAGAACGCGGTGTCGTTCTCCCCCGCGCACAGCAGCGTCGAGGTGACGGTGCGGGTGTCCGGCGGGCACGCCGCGATCGAGATCGTCGACCACGGTCTGGGCATGGGCTCGGAGCGGCTGGCCGAGGAGAACGCCCGGCTGGTCCGGCGCGAGCGGCTCGACCTGGTGCCGACCCGGGTGCTCGGCCTCTTCGTGGTCGGCAACCTGGCCCGGCGCTGGGGCATCACGGTCACCCTGTCCAGGACCCCCGGCGGCGGCGTCAGCAGCCTGGTGCTGGTGCCCGCCGCGCTGCTCAGGGCGGCCTCGGCGGCGCCGGCCGTGCCCGCCCCCGCCGTGCCGTCCGCGCTGACCGCGCTGACCGCACCGGCAGCCCCGGCCGAGCCGGCGGCACCCGTCGCCCCCGCTGCGGCCCCGGCAGCCCCTGCTGCGGTCGCAACCGGCTGGCCGGCCCCGGGCGGCCCCGCGCCGGTCCCGGCAGCCGCGGCACAGCCGCCGGACGGCGGACTGCCCCGGCGGACCCCGCGCCGCACCACCGACGAACCGGTCCACACGCAGGCGAGCGCCATCGAACCGCAGACCGGCGAGACGGCCCGGCCCGGGACCGAGGGCGGCACCCTGCGCCGCCGGGTCCGCGGCGCCACCCTGAACCAGGGCCGGCCGACCCAGCCCGCCGCGGCCGCTTTCGCCCCACCGCAGTTGGACGCCGAGGCCGTGCGTGATTCCCTGGAGGAGTTCGAGGAGGCGGTGAGCCGCGCCGAGCGCGACAGCACGCTGACCGGACTCCGCATCAGTCCCCAACCGGGCCCGCTGCCCCAGGACCCGCCCCAACAGGGCGCGGTGCAACCAGGCTCGCCAGAACACGGCTCGCCGCAACAAGGCTCACCACAATCCGATGCCGCTCCAACTGACGCCGCACCACAAGAACTTCCGGAAGGAGTGGGACCGTGACCACGCCCACAGACGACCCCGCCGCCCTGGCCTCCGCCGCCGCTGACTTCACCTGGCTGCTGAACCGCTTCGCCACGGAGACGGCAGGCGTGGTTGACGCCATCGCCGTGTCCTCGGACGGACTGCTGATCGCCGTGTCCCGGCTGCGCGACCCGGCCGACTCCGAGCGGCTCGCCGCCATCGTGTCGGGCATCACCAGCCTCGCCGCAGGCGCCTCGGGCAACTACGGTCTGGGCGCCCTGAACAAGGTGATCATCGACCTGGAGGGCGGCCATCTGCTGGTCTCCTCCATCGGCAATGGATCAGTCCTCGGCGTGGTGGCCTCCAAGGAGGCCAAACTCGGCAACATCGCCTATGAGATGACCCTGTTCGCCAACCGGGCCGGCGCCGCGCTGAGCCCGCAGCTGATCATCGAGCTGAAGAACGGTGTCGGCGCCTCCGCAACCGGTTGATCGTCAGCCGGTTGATCGTTTCTGACTGTGCTCGAACAACCTAGCCAATATACTTACTGCTTACTGTGACTGACGAATCATCAAGGCACCGGGACGAGCGAGAGAGGACGAGCATGGTGGGCAGCGCGGCAACCACCGAGGGCCCGTACGGCTCCCCGCAGGTACGGCCACTGCGCCCGTACGTGATGGCGGACGACCCGCTGCCGCCACCCCTGCCCCCCGCCCCGGCGGCCGAGCCGGAGCCGGAACCCGCTCCGGTCCCCGTGCCCGAGAGCACCCGCAGCAGCCTCGCCGTACGCCCGTTCCTGCTCACCACCGGACGCGTCGCGGGGGCGGCCGAACTCCCGCTGGAGACCCAGGTCGTGGCGACGACGGACGGTCTGACCGCGCTCCCGGGCCTCACCTTCGAACAGCATGCGATCGTCGCCGCCTGTCGGGTCCCGCTGTCCCTGGCCGAGCTCGCCGCCCGGCTGCGGCTCCATCTCAATGTCGTCCGGGTGATCGCCGGCGACCTGCGCACCGCCCGGCACCTGGCCGTCTACGTTCCCCAGGCCAGCACCGCCCAAGACGTTTCCGTACTGCGAAGGGTTATCGATGGTCTCCGCGCCGTCCCCGACTCCCGAGGACTTCCACGTGACAGCGACCGCCCTGCCTGAGTCAGAACACCTCGGCACCGCCGTCTCCAACCGTCCCCCGCTCCCCGTCAAGATGGTCATCGCCGGCGGTTTCGGCGTGGGCAAGACCACCACGGTCGCCGCCATCTCCGAGATCGAGCCGCTGACCACCGAGGCCAGCATCACCGAGGTCGCGGCCGGGGTCGACGACCTCACCCACACCCCGCACAAGACCACGACCACGGTCGCGATGGACTTCGGCTGCATCACCCTGGACCCCACCCTGAAGCTCTACCTCTTCGGCACGCCGGGGCAGGACCGCTTCGGCTTCATGTGGGACGACCTGGTGGAGGGCGCGCTCGGCGGCCTGGTCATCGTGGACACCCGGCGGCTCGACGACTGCTTCGCCGCCGTCGACTACTTCGAGAACAAAGGCCTGCCCTTCGCGGTCGGCGTCAATGTCTTCGACGGCAGCCTGGGCCACGACCTCGACGAAGTGCGCTGGGCCCTGGACATCGGCGAGAACGTACCCCTGGTCCTCTTCGACGCCCGCGAACGCGGGTCCGTCCGCGACGCGTTGTTGGTGGTGCTGGAGCTGGCCCTGGCCCGCGCGGAGCGGTGACCGCTAGGGGGTTAGGGGCGGAACTTTGTCTGCGGACCGTAGCTGGCTCGTCGCGCAGTTCCCCGCGCCCCTACGGTGCTGCAACTGATCCGCTGCGAGCAAGTTGCACCCCCAGGGGCGCGGGGAACTGCGCGACAAGCCAATAACGGTCCGCAGCCGCAAACGGTCAGAAACCCTACCGCTGCTGCCTGCGTACCCCCGGAGACACCAACACCTTCCCGGCCAGCCAGAACAGACCCAGCGTCAGCACCGCCAGCAGAGCCACCAGCACCGCCCCACCGACCACCTTGTTGTAGTCAACCTGGTACAGCCCGTCCACGATGTAGCGCCCCAGCCCGCCGAAGGACACATACGCCGCAATCGTCGCCGTCGAGACGATCTGCACAGCAGACGAGCGGATCCCGCTCAGGATGAGCGGCAGCGCCACCGGCACCTCCACCTGGAACATCACCCGAAGCGGACCCATGCCCATCCCCCGGGCCGCGTCCACCAGCGCCCGGTCCACCGAGCGAATCGCCTCGTACGTGGTGACCAGCATCGGCGGCACCGCCAGGGCCACCAGCGGGACCATCACCGGCGTGAGCCCGAGCCCCATCAGCACCGTGAGCAGCACCAGCAGACCGAAACTGGGCAGCGCCCGGGCCGCGGTGGCGACCAGCGCCAGCGCATTGCCCCCGCGCCCGGTGTGGCCGGTGACCAGCCCGAGCGGCAGCCCGATCACCGCGGCGATGCCGAGCGCCATCAGCGAGTACTGGACGTGCTCCCACAGCCGGGTCGGGATGCCGTCGGCCCCGCTCCAGTTGGCGTTGTCGCTGAAGAAGACATTGGCGTAGTGGAAGAGGTTCACCGCACCGCCCAGGGTGTGAGAAGCCGGCGCAGCAGCACCAGCAGGCCGTCGATGAGGATCGCCAGGACGGCGGTGGTGATGACCGAGTTCCAGGCCAGGATGGGGCGGTGGTAGTGCAGGGCGTCCGACAGCAGATTGCCGAGGCCGCCCTCGTTGCCGATCAGCGCGCCGACGCTGACCAGGCTGATGCTGGACACCGTGGCGACCCGCAGCCCGGCGAAGATCGCGGGGACCGCGATCGGCAGCTCCACCTGGAGGTAGCGGCGGATCGGTCCGAAGCCCATCGCGGTGGCCGCCGCATGGGTCTCCTCGGGCACCGAGCGCACTCCGTCGACGATGGCGGGGATCAGCACCACCAGGCTGTAGATGGTCAGCGGGATCTCGACGGTGGTGGTGCTGAGGCCGGTCCAGTTGATCAGCAGCACGATGAAGGCCAGCGACGGCAGCGCGTAGAGCACGGTGGTGATGCCGAGCATGGGCGGGTAGAGCCAGCGGAAGCGGGCGCAGAGCTGGGCCAGCGGCAGCGCGATCAGCAGGCCGAACAGCACTGGGATCAGCGCTTCCTGGAGGTGCAGCCCGATCAGGCCCCACCAACTCGCCTGCAGGTCGCTCGGGATGTCGAAGAAGCCGTTCATCACGCTTCCACGGCGGCGTCGTCGGGAGCACCGGGAGTACCAGGAGCCGGCTCGGTGCTACCGGTCTGCTCCAGGTGCGCGGCCCGGATCGCAGCGGCGATGGTCTCCTGCGCGGCGACGCCGACGGCGCGTCCGTTCTCGTCGACCGCGACGGCCCAGCCGGTCGGCGAGAGCACCGCCGAGTCCAGTGCGGCGCGGAGCGAGTCGCGTCCGGCCGTGAAGGAGTGGCCGAAGGCGATCAGGGCCTCACTGCCCGCCGACCGCTCCTTGGCGTCGGCCCAGCCGAGAGGGCGGCCCTCGGTGTCGGTGACCAGAAGGTAAGGAGTCTGTGGGATTGTGCGGGCCGCCAGCTGTTCGGCGGTGCTGTCGACCGCGACGATCGGCACGGTGTTGAGTTCGAGTCCCGCCGCGGTGAAGAAGGACAGCCTGCGGATGCCCCGGTCCAGGCCGAGGAAGTCCTCGACGAAGCCGTCGGACGGCGCCGAGAGCAGCTCGGCGGGCGGCGCGTACTGGGCGAGCTTCCCGCCCTCGCGGAGCACGGCGACCATGTCGCCGATCTTGATGGCCTCGTCGATGTCATGGGTGACAAAGACGATGGTCTTGCCCAGCTCGGACTGGATCCGGATCAGCTCTTCCTGCAGCCCCTTGCGGACGATGGGGTCCACGGCGGAGAAGGGCTCGTCCATCAGCATCACCGGCGGGTCCGCGGCGAGCGCGCGAGCCACACCGACGCGCTGCTGCTGGCCCCCGGAGAGCTGGTAGGGGTAGCGCTTGGCCAGCGAGCGGTCCAGGCCGACCCGCTCCATCAGTTCCAGCGCACGCGCCCTGGCCTGCCTGCGGTCCCAGCCGAGCAGCCGGGGGACGGTGGCGATATTCTCGGCGATGGTGCGGTGCGGGAACAGTCCGGCGTGCTGGATGACATAACCCATGGTGCGGCGCAGCGAGTTGACCGGCTGCTCACGGATGTCGGCGCCGTCGAGGGTGATCCGCCCCTCGGTGGGCTCGATCATGCGGTTGATCATGCGCAGCGTCGTGGTCTTGCCACAGCCGGACGGTCCGACCAGGACGGTGATGGAACCGTCGGGAATCTCCAGGGTGAGCCGGTCCACGGCGGTAGTGCCGTCCGGGTAACGCTTCGTCACAGCGTCGATCAGTATCAAAGCGGTACATAACCCTTCGGACACGCAAAAAGTATCAGCGGAGCTTCATTTTCCTGGCCCGAACACATGCCCGTCAACGTTCAAAAGCAGGTGCCACAACTGTGCGTGGACGTCCCTGGTGCCACTCTCACCCCAACCGGCGGGCGCAGGTGGCACAGTAGGTCCTTAAACCCCGGTGGGTGGCATCCGCCGGGTTGTCGTTCTGTCGTACTGGCGCGCCTACGTGATCCCGCTCACCCTCATGTGCGTCCGCGTGGCCCTCCGGTCACCGGAAGTGACGAGACCTGTCACGCACAGCAGTTCGTTACTCCGCAGAAACGATTCGCAGGGTTGTCCTTATGTCGTACTCACAAACACTTGCTAAATTGCCCAGCCGTGGAACCGGGACCCGGGAGCAGACAGTCCTACCTCTTGTGCCCCTCTGCCCCCAGCACAGCAGCATGCACGTTCGATGAGTAGTAAAAGTTTCGACCGGTAGCCTCCGGGCTCGCCTGACCAAGGATGTGACCATGAGCGACACCAGTACCGGTGGCCGGGCCGCCGCCCGCCGTGGTGGTGGAAGTCCATCCCAGGGCAGAGGCTCGGCGCCCGGAGGTCCCGGTACCGGTGGCGGCCTGCCCCCCGGCGGCCGTGCGGCGATGCGCAAGGCCTCGAAGAAGGGCCGGAAGAGGAAACCGCTCAAGATCATAGCCATCAGCGCCGCCGGCATCATGGTCGTCGCGACCGCAGGCGGCGTCTACGCCTACGAGAAGCTCAACGGCAACATCAAGAGCGACGCGCTCTTCGCCGGGACCTCGGGCAACGCGGGCACCGAGAAGGTCGACGCCTTCGGCCGCAGCCCCATCAACATGCTGGTGATCGGCTCCGACATCCGCGCCAACGCCGCCGACTGCAATCTCGGCGGCGACTGCGCCAGCGGCAGCAGCGGTGGGGGCAACGCCGACGTCGAGATGGTGGTCCACATCTCCGCCGACCGCAGCAACGCGACGGTGATGAGCGTCCCGCGCGACCTGATGACGGAGCTGCCCGCCTGCAAGGACAGCAAGACCGGCGCCAGCACCAGCGGCGGCTTCGGCATGATCAACAGTGCCCTGCAGTACGGCCCCGGCTGCAGCGTCGCCGCCATCCACCAGCTGACCGGCATCCCGATAGACCACTTCGCCATGGTCGACTTCAGCGGCGTGGTCTCCATGTCGGACGCGGTGGGCGGCGTGAAGGTCTGCGTCAGCAACAACGTCTACGACCCCCAGTCGCACCTCAAGCTGACGAAGGGCACACACACGCTCAAGGGCGTGGCCGCGCTGGAGTTCGTCCGCACCCGGCACGGCTTCGGGAACGGCGGTGACATCGGACGCACCGCGGCGCAGCACATCTTCCTGACCGCGATGATCAACCAGATGAAGAGCGCCGGTACTCTCACCAGCCCGACCAAGCTGTGGGACCTGGCCAACGCCGCCACCAAGGCCCTCACCGTGGACACCTCCCTCGACAGCATCCCCAAGCTGACAGGCCTGGCCGAGGACCTGAACAAGGTCGCAACCGACCGCATCACCTTCACCACCATGCAGACCGGGGCCGACCCGGCCAACATCAACCGCCTGGTGATCGGCACGGGCGCGCAGACCCTGTTCTCCACCATCATCAACGACCAGTCGCTGACCACCGCGAGCGGCGCCAAGTCCAGTGCCGCCGCGGCCACCGCGAAGGCCGCGCCCTCGTCGGCCGCCGCGAGCCCGTCCACGGCCGCCGCGCCCGCCTCGACCAAGTCGGCGCTGGCGCCCGGGAACATCGCGGTGCATGTGGCCAACGGCACCACCACGCTCACCGGTCGGGCCGCCGCCGTCCTGAAGGCGCTGACCGATGACGGTTACGCCTCCAACAGCAACATCGAGAGCCCGGCGTCCACCAACGTCAAGACCACCACGCTCACCTACGGCCCCGGCCGCGAGGCGGACGCCCAGGAAGTCGCCAACAGTCTCGGCCTGCCCAGCAGCGCGCTCAAGCAGGGCACCGCGAGCGGCATACACCTCCTCATCGGCACCGACTGGCCCACCGGCAACACCTATCCCGGCGGCAAGTCCTCCGCCGCGCCGGTCAACACCAAGGTCGCGCTCAACAACGCGAACGTCCAGACCGGCAACCAGACCGGCTCCTGCGCCCAGGTCGGCACCCAGGACACGGTCAGCCTCCCCGGCTACGGCGGGATGACCCCGATACGGGCCTACACCCTCAGCCCCAAGGTCCCGGACTCCGCGCCGTGACGTGAGCTGTCGCGTTCGACGGCGGAGGGCCGGCCCGATTCGGGCCGGCCCTCCGCCGTCGAACGCGCGATCGTCGAGTGCGCGATCGTCGAGTGGGCAATCAGAGATCAGACGGCGCCGAGGGTCCGCTCGGTCTCCCGCTCGAC
Organism: Streptacidiphilus sp. EB103A; assembly: GCF_041261405.1. Taxonomy (NCBI): domain Bacteria; kingdom Bacillati; phylum Actinomycetota; class Actinomycetes; order Kitasatosporales; family Streptomycetaceae; genus Streptacidiphilus; species Streptacidiphilus sp. EB103A. The sequence goes on from NZ_JBGCAQ010000034.1 coordinate 35,456, forward strand.
CTCGGCCAGGTCCAGGCCGTGGTCCCGGAGCACGCGCACCGCCAACCCGCCGCCCTGGCGCACCAGACCCAGCAGCAGGTGCCCCGTGCCGATGCTCCGGTCCCCCCGCCCCTGCGCGGCGCGCACGGCCAGCTCCAGGACCTTCCTGGCGCGATCGGTGAACACGCCCCGCCCCAGGGTCCTCGTCCGCCCCCGGCCCGCGGCCGAAGCCCCGCCCGGGCCTGCGCCGGAGAGCGCACCGGCCCCGAACGCGGCCTCGACCCGTGCGGTCACCGCGTCCAGGTCGATGCCGATGGCCTCCAGCGCCGCACCGTCGATCGTCGCGCCGGACTCCCCCAACAGCCGTTGCACCGCCGCTCGGGCCGTGCCCAGATCGAGGCCGTGCCGCACCAGCAGGGCGGCGGCGGGCTCCGCCGGCTGGCGGAGCAGCGCGAGCAGCAGGTGCTCGGTGCCCACATAGCCGTGGTGCAGCGCCCGCATCTCCAGCTGCGACTCGTTGACCACCCGACGCGCGGGCTCGGTGAACCGTTCGAGCATGGCTACTCGTCACCTCTTCCAAAGATCCCCGGCCCGCGCCGGGCGTACTTCTTGTGCACGGCCTGCCTGCTGACGCCGAGACAGGAGGCGATGTCCTGCCACGACCAACCCTGCGCCCGTGCGTTGCCGACCTGCAGATCCTCGAGCCGCTCCGCGAGGTCACGCAGGGCGCGAACCGCCCTGAGCCCCACCGCGGGGTCGCGGCTGCCCGCGTCGTCCGCGAGCTGTCTGGTCTCACTCATGCTGTCAATGTACGTTGACACGGGGGAGTCGTCAACCATAGTTGACAAGCGATGTCAGTCCCCCAGCGCCAGCCTCAGCCCGAACCCGACCACGACGACCCCGGTGATCCGATCCATCACCCGCCGCGCGACCGGCCGCCGCAGCCAGCTCCGCAGCACCCCGGCGAAGGCCACCAACGCGGCCGACCAGATCAGCCCCTCCGTCACATGCACACAGGTCAACAAGATCCCCATAGCCAAGTGCGGCGCCCCGGCCGGAATGAACTGCGGCAGCACCGCGACGTAGAACACACCCACCTTGGGGTTGAGCAGATTCGTCAACGCCCCCCGCCGCAGCCCCAGCAGCAACCCGCCGCCGCCCCTGCCGGCATGGGCTGCCGCCGCGTCATCCGCATCCCCGGCGTTGGCGTCGGCGTCCTCACCCTGCCGCCGTCGCAGAGTCCCCCACAGCATCCGGCCACCCATCCACAGCAGGTACCCGGCCCCCGCCACCCGCAGCACCTCGTACGCCGTGTGCGACGCCGTCAGCAGTGCGCTCACCCCGAGCGAACTCAACGTCCCCCAGGCCAGCGTCCCCACCTGTATCCCCAGCACAACCCCCCACGCCTCACGCCGACTCCGCAGAGCGGCCGTCCGCAGGATCAGCGCCGTATCGAGCCCGGGAGTCAGTGTCAGCAGGCCGACGACCAGGGCGAATGACCAGAGTGCCGTAATGGTGTCCATGCCCGCTCAGTTTACGTGCGGCCCTCGGGGGGGTCGGGGGAGGCGGGGCGTCGTCCATCGGCGCAGCGGGGTCCCTCCCCAAGCACTTCGTGCAGGGGATACCCCACCGCGACCGAGCCCCCGTCCCGACCCCGCCTCCGACGTGCGCGTTCGCTCCCGCTGACTCACCATCACCTCCCTGGGGCACGCCGGTCGGTCCCGGGCTGGGGTGGCTCGCTCCGCTCGCTGGCCGACTACGAGGAGCGGGGCGGTTGGTGGGGCGTGCGTTGCCAGGTGCACGCCGGTTTCCTGGCGGGGAGGGGCGTGCGCGCCGGGTTGGGGGGAGTTACAACCATGCTGGGGTGAATTACACCCATATATGGTTGCTACGGCACCCAGCGTGGTTGTAACTCCCCCCAGCAGCCCGTCAAACCGCTCGAATGGCCCCCGAACGGGGTCGTTGGGGACGTCTGGCCTCACCCTGGGGTGGATCCGACTCGCTGAGCGGGTCCAGCACTCCCCAGGGTGAGGCTGGACTTCCCCAACCCCCGAACGGCAGGCGCGAAGGCCCCCGCCCCGCGCCCCCGGCGAGCGCTCCGCGCCGGACCCCGGCCGCCCCCGGCCTCTGTCACGCATGGGGTATCCCCTGCACGAAGTGCTTGGGGAGGAAGCCGCATCTTTCCGGGCGGAGGCCGGGAGACGGCGGTTAACTCGCTCCACCGGACGCTGCCGTTGCAGGCGTGGGGCGCCACCCCCGCCCACCGCGAAGCGCTCCGCGCCGGACCCAAGTCGCCCCCGGCCTTGTCGCTGGCGCGAAGCGCCTTCCTTCCGGGCGCGAGCCCGGGAAGCGGCGGCCAACTCGCCCCACCACACGCTGCCGTTGCAAGCGTGGAGCGCTCCCGCGCCGGAGCTTTGCCCGGGAGCGCACGTTCCGCTCAAAGATGCCGCTCCCCCGCCGTAGTTGGCGCTTTGCGGAGGAGCCGCGAGACGGCGGGGAAGATCCGCGGCAGTGACAGCGCCGTCGCCGCCAGGAAGGGCCCCCGTTGCAGAACTCAACCGCGGCAGGATTTGGCCGTCACGTGTGGGCGGTCGGGTCCCCCGGACCCGGCCGCCCACACTCCCCCCAGCCGACGCCGGACAGACGCCGTCACGGCGGTCCCGCCGCCGTGACGGCCGACCGTCACGTCGTCGGCAGTCCCACCAGCACCACCGGCGTACTCGTGGGCTGCGGCGACCCGCCCGCGGGCTCCACGGTCACCCCCACTCCCGCGGCACCGCTCGGCGTCCCGGTCAGCATCGTCGCGCCGTCCACCGCCCGGGCCGACAGCAGCCCGGCCGGAACCATGTGCCCGCCCTTGCTGTACCAGAGCTCGTACACCTTGCCGGACGGAAGTTCGGTCAGCCCCTGGTACACGAATGCGGCCTGCTGCAGCGTCAGCGAGCTGACGATCGTGCTGCTGCCGCCGCCCTTCACCACCGCGCTGTGGAAGCGGGCGTCGGGCGCCGCCAGCAGCGCGCTCAACGCCGCCGCCTGCGCCTGCACCTGCTCGGTGGCCCGATGCTGCTTCTGCTCCTGCTGCTGTTCGTTGATCGCGATCCCGCCCGCGACCAGCGCCAGCACCAGGCAGGCGGCCACCGCCAGCTGCGGCAGCCGCCGCTGGATCCGCCACCAGCGCAGCGGCCGGACGGATGCGCCGCTCCTGTTCCTGACCAGCGGCGGAAGCTGCCGCACCTCCGGCAGCGCCGCCATCACCCTGGCCCGGAAATCCTCCGACGGCGTCACGGCCGCGGCGAGCGCCAACCGTGCCGCCGTCTCCCGGAGTTCACGTACCTCCTGGTCACAGGCCTCGCACGCGGCGAGATGGCGGGAGAACTCCTCGGACTCGCGGTCGGAGAGCGCGTGCAGCGCGAAGGCGCCGGTCAGCGTGTGCAGGTCGGCGCTGCTCACGCGGTCACCCCCAGGCAGTCGCGGAGCCGGATGAGTCCGTCCCGGAGCCGGGTCTTGACGGTCCCCAGAGCGGCCCCGAGCAGGTCAGCGGTCTCCTGGTAGGTACAGCCGCGATAGTAGGCGAGCGTCACGGACTCCCGTTGCAGTTCCGTGAGCGACCCGAGGCAGCGGCGTACCTGCTCACGTTCCAGCCGCCGTTCGACCTGTTCGCTGACCTCGTCGAAGGCCGGGGTGTGGTCGCGGGCCGCCGCGCGCTGCTCCCGTTCGCTGGACGCCTGCGCCGAGCGCACCCGGTCCACCGCGCGGCGGTGGGCCAGGGTCATGATCCAGGCCATCGCGCTGCCCCGGGCGGGATCGAAGCGGGCGGCGCAGCGCCACACTTCTATCAGCACCTCCTGGGCCACCTCCTCCGACTGCGCCGGATCCCGGAGCAACCGGCGCACCAGGCCGAGCACGGGCCCGGCGACAGCCGAGTAGACGGTCTCAAAGGCCTGTTGGTCGCCCCTGGAGACACGGTCGAGCAGTGTCTCCAGGGAACCGGGGCCGGGAGCCGTGGGCTCGTCGCCGCGTACTGCCACATGCATCGGTACCTCCGATGGGATCAGCGGTCACCCTTGGGTTCGTCGCCGCCGGGCGAACGGATTGGTCGGTTCGCCCGGCGGTTCTGATGATGTTCAGGATGCCGTCGATGATCCCGACTTTCGCGTTCGCCGTCCGGACAATGCCGCAGGCGGTCTTCCGCCGCGCCACCACAGCACCGCGGCGGCCACCGCCGTCCCCACGGCCACCGCGGCCAGCAGCAGGAGCCAGTTCCGCAGGTACGGCAGCGGCAGCAGCGTGGCGTTCCCGTGGTGGTCGTTCTCGCGGAGCACGGCGGGCAGCCCCACCGCGGTGAGGGCAGCCGCCGTCATCAGCCCGGCCGTGAGGGCGCCCCGCACCCGGGCCGGTACCGCCCTGCGGAGGAGCAGTCCGGCCGTCAGCACGATCGGCATCCACACCCCGTCGTGCAGCACGATTCCCCTGGCACCCCAGAACAGCACCTCCAGCCGGTGCCCGGTGAGATAGGGCTCCTCCAGCAGGCCCTGGATCCCGAACACCAGCAGGGAGACCCCCGCCACCACCAGCGCCAGCCGCACCCGCGCGGTCCGGTTCATCCGACGACCTCCAGCCGGGACACCCACTTGGTCTGCAGCACTCCCGGCCGGTTCGGCGCGATGATCCGCGCCGGGAACCCGTGGTCGGGCGCCAGCACCTGGCCGTTGACCCGGAGGGCGAGCAGGGTCAGCGGGTCCTGGGCGTAGGACGCCTCCATCTCGGTCGTCGCATATCCGCCATAGCGTTCCAGCGACACCACCCGCAGCCGCGCCCCGGCCTGCGCGCCGGCCCGTTCCAGCAGGTCGCGCACCCGGACGCCGGTCCAGTGCGCCGATGCGCTCCAACCCTCGACGCAGGAGATCGGCAGCACCGCAGTGTGCTGCGGCAGGGCGCTCAGCTCGGCGAGCGTGAGGGTGTACCGGGTCGGGCCGACGACGGTGAGCCGCCAGTCGGCCACCGCGACGTCGGCGGTCCCGGCAGCGGCCGCGGTCCGGTTCACCGGCAGGCCCTGCGGACCGATGTCGGGGCGGCGGGGCGCCAGCAGATCCAGCCGCCGCAACCAGGGCACCGTCTGGCCCGCCGTGACGGTGCTGACGGTCACCACCGACACCGCCACCCCGGTCAGGAACGCCCGCCGTCCGGGTACCGGGACCGCCCTGGCCCTGCTCCAGTTCGCGCTGATCTCCGGGTACTTGGCGGCGATATGGAGCAGCAGGCCGCCCACGGCGATCCAGGCCAGCCAGAAGTGCGTCTGTCGGAACGGAAACGGCCAGGGGTACCACTGCAGGGTGTTCAGCAGCCCGGTGAAGACCTCCAGCAGCGCCGCTCCGAGCAGCAGGACGATGCCCAGCCGCTCCAGTGCGTGCAGCACACTGCGCACCGGCGGCCAGGCGAACAGCTGGGGATACACCGTCCACAGTTTCGCGCCGAGCAGCGGGATCGCCGCGATGCCGCTGATGACATGCAGTCCCTGAGTGATGCGGTAGCCGTTCACCGGTCGGCTGGGCAGGTGGCCGCGCAGCCATCCGGGCGGATCCTGCAACCCATGGCTGATCAGACCGGTGAGGAAGCAGACCACGAAAGCGGCGCCGAGCCACCGTCCGATCACCACGGCGGTGCGCGGCTCATGCAGCCGGGAACGGAACGAGGACTGCAGCGCCGCCGGGCGCAGCCCGGGCGGCACCTTGGCGAGAATGGATCTTGGGAGACTCTGTCTGGACACCTCTCCATCAGACCTCCGCGGATCACCGAATCCCGTCAATGACCTGCTTACGGAAGTCCTACGGAGCCGCCCGACCGCCGGATTCCCCGCCCCTTCACCGGCTCAGTTCGCGACCCCGAGGACCCGTCCGAGCCCGGTCGCCGTGAGCAGTCGCTCCAGCCGCGCCCCCACCCGTACCAGTCGCAGCGACACGCCCTTCTCCGCCGCCCGGTTCCTGGCGTTGAGCAGCGCGCTGAGTCCGCTGCTGTCGCAGAACGCGACCAGGGCTACGTCCAGTTCGATGGACCGCACCGCCGGATCCGCCAGCACCCGCCGTACCACCGGTGCGAGCAGCGGGGCGACGGCCAGATCCAGATCGCCTTCCAGCAGAATCTCCACGATGGGGCCCCCGTCCAGGACCACCACGGCGGTGCTCGGTCCAGTGCCCATGGTTGCCAGCTCTCCCTGTGTCACCCACATGCCGGGCCATCAAGGTAGTTGAAGACCAGACCAGTTGGGCACATCTTCTCCATGATTCACAGACGGCAGTAGGAACAACTCCCGTACGGGGGCCGCCGCCACGCGGTCCTCAGCGGGCGTAGTAGCCCTCGAGATCGGCGATGACCGCGACCTCTCCACGGGAGTTGTAGATCTCGACGGCGCCCCAGTCGCCGTCGATGGGGGAGGTCGCCAGGACAGGACGGGTCTGGCCGGGGCTCAGGTTGAGGACGGAGGCATTGGGGGTGTTGGTGTTGCCGGAGGCGGCAAGCCAGGTGGTGGCAGTGGCCTGGGTACCGGTGATGTTGACGACGGCAGCGGTCGCGGTCCAGGGGATCCCGTGCTGCCCCTTCACATAGACCGGGAGCGTCGCGTTCGCGGGGAGGGGCCACTTCTCACCGATGCCGTAGCGGGTGTCGACCAGACGCATGGGGCCGACCGGTACGTACCAGGCGCCGTTCGGGCTGAAGTAGCCCTCGACGTCGGCAATCAGAGCCGTCCGACCAGCCTGGTTGTAGAGCCTGATCTGGCGCGAGCTGTCGACCGGCACCACCACCTGGTTCGAAGTGGTCTGTCCAGCTTGGAAGTTGAGGTTCGAGGCAGTGGGACGGGCGCCGGTGCTCGGGTAGGCGGCGACCCAGCTGTCAGCAGTGGCCGAGGTGGCGGTCACGCTCACCACCACCGCAGTGGCGTCTGCGGGCAGCAGATCGCCCACGCTCACCGTGATGCTGCTGTTGGGTCCGACCGCACGGGCAGGGGCGCCGGTGCCCTTGCGGGTGTCCAGCACCCGGGTCGGCGCGGTGGGCGTGAACAGGCCGCTGATCGGGCTGCTCCCGCTCGGAGTTGCGGTGTAGTAGCCCTGAACGTCGGCGAGGATGTCGACATTGCCGTTGGCGTTGTAGAGGTCGACGTAGCCGTCCGCCCCGACCGCGACGGTGACCTCGTTGGGATTGGTCTGTCCGGCAAGGAAGTTGAGGTTCGAGGCGGTGGGACGGGCAACGCCGTCCGGATAGGCCGCGATCCAACTGGCAGCGGAGGCGTTCGTGTCGGTGACATTCATCGTCACGGCGGCCACACCACTGGTCGGGATGCCGTCCACCCCCGCGATCTTCAGCCGCAGCACCGAGCCCGGTCCGGCCTTCCGCTTCGGGGCGCCGGTACCCGACCGGGTGTCCAGCACGCGGTGCGGCGCGAGACCCACGAACGACGTGCCGACGACGACCTCGCAGGTGGCCGTCGTACGACGGCCACCCTGGTCGGTCACCGTCAGCGTGGCGGTGTAAGGGCCAGGCTTCGGGTAGACGTGCGGGGGCACGTAGCCCGAATTCACCGGCAGTTGGACGCCGCTGTGGTCGCCGAAGTCCAGGTACTGGCTGGTGATGGGCCAAGGGCTGGCGACCTCGAGCGAGAATCCCGTCGCAGTGTGGTCTTCGTTGACCGGGTTGACGTACGCGGAGAGCGGTCCCGGAGGCAGCACACTGACCTCGGCTGGGGGCCACGGGCTGTGCTGGCTGCCGTCGGGCAGTGTCGCGGTCACCGCGATGCCGTACTTCGACGAACCGGCCCGGGTGTAGGTGTACGTCGCAGTCGGGCTGGACGACTGCACTGCCGCTCCCCCGTCGCCGAAGTCGAAGGAGAACGCAGCCTTGACGTTCCACGGGTTCGACTCCACTGCGGTGGCTGTCACCTTCAGTGGCGCGGGGCCCTGGGACAGGTTCGACGCGACCGAGAGACTGTACGGATCCTGGAACTCGAACGCTCCACGGTCGACATATCCAGCCCCGGTGCCTGTGTTCGGCACCAGGGGGTCATCGATACGAGCATTGCCCATCCTGTCCGTCGAGGCCTCGCCGGGAGCGTTCTGGTCGCCGGAGTCGATCAGGGGGGAGTGCTCGGCCGGTGTCCCCGAGACGAAGGGGAACTGGTCCAGGTCGTGGCTGCCCTGTCCGGTCGCGGCGCTGAAGGCGGAACTGCTCGTGTAGGTGGTGCCGCCCCAGTCGTAGTCGGTACCGGTCGGGCCCTCCTGCACGGCGTTGTAGTCACTGCGGACGCCGGCGGTGGAGTCGGGGGAGACCGAGATACCGACGGTCGCCTGCGGTGTCGCACAGTAGTTGGACGCACTTGCAGCGGGGAGTTCGTCCTGAATCACCGTGTTCTCGATCGAACCGGTGGACACCCCGGTGACATCCACCGCGTAGCCGCACTCAAGACTGAAGGTGTTCCCGGCGAGGCGGATCCCGTTGACACCGTCTGCGTGGACCCCACCGACCGAGGTCTTCGAGGTGGAGGGGAACAAGTCGCTGGCGATCGTCACATCGGTGGCACCGGACCGCACATCGACGACTGTCCCGCTGTGTGCCGTCGCAACGCTCCGTTCGAAGGTGACGGAACCCGAAGCACCGTCGATGACCACGGCGTCGGCAGAAGCGGTCGACGAGGCAGGCGCGGTGAGCTGGCTCACGGCCCAGACGTTGTCGACGCTGATGCTGTGGGAACCGCTGATCTCGAGTGCGTCGGCATCCGTCGAGGACAGTCGCAGATTGTGCAGCACGATGTCGTGCGCGCCGGAGAGGATGAGCGCCGGTCCCGTACTGGGGTGGAGCATCGCTGATCTTGGCAGGTTCTGAACGCCGTCGAGAGTGATCGGCTTCCCGGGATCTCCGGAATGCGTGATCACCACGGGCTTGTCACCGTCGACGTTCATGTTGCTGAGGACATGCACGGTCTGTCCCGGGAGCGCTGCGTCGACAGCCGTCTGGACGCTGCAGTAGGGCGCGGCCTGACTGCCCGAACCGGCGTCCGTGCAAACGGTCGAGGCATTGTCGACGTAGAGGTCGGTGACCGACCCGTCCGCCCGGGCGGTGGAAGTACCAAGCCCGCCGAGCAGCAGCGCGGCAGCAGTGGTGGCGATGAGCGCGCGGGTTCTGCGCGGCATGTGGGTCCCCCAGTTGCAGGGGAGCGTGTGGCGCTACAACCCCGGCTGATCAATTCGTGCAATGCCTGTGTGTCGGCTGAGCCTATCCGGACGAGCGGATCCGCGGAAGATCAACAAATCCGCGCCAATGGCACTGATCCGGCCCAAAGCCGACAGCACCTGCAGCCGCCCAACCTACTGCTCCTGCTTGATAGCGGCCCCGACCAGCACACCTCCGGACACGGTGTAGGTCCCGTCGAACACCTTCACGCTGCCGTCGGACTGCGTCGCGTACAGTACCGCCGACACCTGGTCCGAACCGAACCGGCTCACCGTCCCCAGACTGATGCTCGCGGTGGTGCCGAATCCGGCCACGTACTGCGAGTAGCTCTCCCCGGCGATATTGGCCCCGCCAAGAGCCCAGGCCGCCGCGTAGTTGTGGTCGGTGAGGTCCTGGTAGTACTGCGTGACGACAGCCTCGGCGTTGATCTGCTGTGCGGGAGTCGCCGGAGCCGGCGCGGGAGGCGGAGCGGCGGGAGCAGCCGCCGGAGAAGTCCTCGCCGGGGCCGGCGCGGTGGTCCTCGGCGTCACGGCGGTCGGAGTCGTCGCAGCCATGGTAGGAGCAGCAGCCGACGTAGGGGCTGCCGGTGCCGGGGTTGAGGCGACGACGGGCTTCGTCGTAGTCGCCGCAGCCGTTGCGGTCGCAGGCGGGGCGACGCTGCTCTTGGCCGTGGTCCCGCCGCAGCCGGCAAGGGCAAGGACGACACCGATGGCTATGCCCACTGCGCCATAGAGGGTACGCATGGCTGCTCCTCGGGAGCGGAGGTATTTCCATCGTCCGCCTCCCACGCGCCCACGGCACATCCTGCACCCCGCCGCCGACAGGCGCTGACCGCGTCGGCACCGGATCCCGACTACCGCCGGCCGTCGCGCGCGGCGAGGTCGACCCACTCCCAGTCCAGGTCACCGGGCACCGACTGCCCACGCCCACGCCACTCGGCGACCAGGGCCGCGTACACGGGCTCGTCCGGATCCGCGACGAACTGTCGGGAGCGGCGGCGGCGCCCGACGGGCGCGGGAACAGTGGCAGTGGCGAGGGCAGTGTCCATACCCGGATAAACGATTCAGCACAGTTCCGGGACACGCCGCCGCACCGAGGCAACCCATCCCGGAACACTCAGGCCGCGAACGCCGACGTCACCGGCAGTTCCATTCCGAAGCGAGCGCGGCTGGGGCGACGACGGCGCAGTCATTGGTGGCCGGGAAGGAGTCGGAGGCGACGAACTGCCACCCGGTGCCCGGGCTGAAACGGAAGAACTGCAGGACCGCCCCCTCGTCCTGAAGCGCGACCAGGTCGTTCCCGGTGGCGCCGGCAGCGGCTTCGAACCGGACCGCGGCATAGAGGTCGGCGCCACATCCACCGTAGTAGAAGCTGCCGGTCCGGGGCTGGACGTGGCTGATCTTCTTGGCGTTCTCCCAGGTCTGCGTCACTGCGGACTTCACGTCGGCGGAGACCGTCAGGTTCTTGCACGCGTCGCCGCCGGAGGCCGAAGAGACCGAAGGGACCGAAGACGCCGACGGACTCGCCGAACCGGGCGAACCGGAGGCGACGGAAGTACCCGACGCACCCGACGCATCCGACGAACTCGGCGGGGCCCCACCGTCGGAGCCGGCCACTGCCGGGGACGCCGATGTCGCGGATTCGCCCCCCGCAGTGGACCCCGCACTCGTCGAGGCGCCGGAATGACCGTTGCACCCCGCCAGCCCCAGACAGCCGGCCAACACCAGCGCCGCCCATGCCGACCGCTTTTCTCCGCTTGCCACTGGCCCGCCCTTTGAGTGGAGATCATTTCCGAATGCAGAGTCACTGCACGCGACCTGTCACCATGAACACGCCCGTGGCGGCACCATCGTTGCCACCGCTGTTCCTGCCGCCCTGCCGCAGCCGCAGCGGTGCAGCGGACCGCCGAGGGCGGTTGGGAGGCAGTGGGGTTCGCGGCGATCTGCGGCTGGCTGACCATCGTTCTGTTCGGACTGGCCATGTTGGGCCTGGCGGCAGCAGCGGTCTACGCCGTCGCCCGGGGCCGGGGCCCGAAACGATCGGTCTGGGCAGGCATGGTCGGCTGCATAGGGCTCGCCCTCGTCTGCGCTCTCAGCTCAGCGATCGCCGGGCCGTGCAGTGAGGCCGACCCGAATTGACGTTCCGTCAATCACCCGTGTCCCGCCTGCACCGAGCGCATGTACGGCCCATCACGTCCACGAGAGCGCTGTTCGCCTGCAAGGCCTTACAGCCGTACCACCTGGCGGAGCTCCGCGACCGCCGGACCCGGAGCCGGCGCAGGGATGGGGGCGGGGACAGGTGCGAGGGCCGGGGCGGGGCGCTCGAGCGGCGGGGCGTAGCCGAGCGAGATGAAGTTGAAGAACGTGGACAGCCCGAGGCCGAGGAAGAGCGGGACGATAAAGGTGAGCGGGGAGGCACCTGCAACCATGTTCTGGTCGGCGAGGGGCTGTTGGTGCACCGAGACGGCCGCCATGCCGGTGTAGTGCATGGCGCACACGGCCAGGCCCATGACCAGGGAGGCGCCGAGAACGGCCCATCGACCGCGCACGTAGAGCGTGGCCCAGAGAGCGGCCGTGGCGGCGACGACGGCGATCACGACGGACAGTCCCACGGTCGTCCGGTCGTAGACGACGAGGCCGGTCATCCGCATCGCGGCCATGCCGAGGTAGTGCATGCAGGCCACGCCCACGCCGGTGGCCAGTCCCCCGGCGAGCAGGCGCAGGAACCGGCGCCGTCCGTAGCCGACGGTGAAGATCCCGACGGCGACCACGGCCACCGCCACGACCAGGCTCAACACGGTCTCGGTCAGGTTGTAGCGGATGTCCATGCCCGAGACCGTGAAGCCCAGCATGGCGACGAAGTGCATGGCCCAGATGCCTGCGCCCAGGGCCAGGGAGGCGGCGGCCAGCCAGTTCCGCCGCCGCTTGCCCTCGCTGGCCAGCGCCCATCTGACGCTGCGTAGCGCGATCGCCGAACCTGAGCAGGCGGTGATGTACGCGACGACCGGAGTCACCAGACCGTACGCGGTCTCGCTCATTTCACCCACAGCTGTACCGCTTTCACAGGGGGGAGGGAGTCGTGAGGGCCGGATCCGCCTATCCGGTGAAAGGGGCGATATCTCCGGCCGGTCTACGCGCTGCACATTACCAAGCGGTAAGGTCGGCTCGCGATCGCCTCAGGGTGACTTCGCTCGGTTCTGAGTGCTTGTGTCCGTATTCATGCGGGATATCTTTGGCATGTATACGAAAAATATTCACGCTTCACCCACAATCGACCGAGAGCAACCGTGGGGGTGCGCACAAACGGTCTCGCTGCACGACGCCGACGCCCCGACTGGCCCAAGACCCCTGATCGGCGCAGGCTGGTAGCACCGACGTTCCGCCGGGGTCCGATCCTGAGCGGAGGGAGAATGCCATGTCTGCGGGACTGACTCTGGGCGTGGTCGTGGGTGTGCTGGTCGTCGGCGTGCTGATCCTCGCGTTCGTCCTGGGAGCGCGACGCAAGGACCGGGAACCGGTCCCGGACCGCTCCCCCCACTCGCCGGAACGCGAGTCGTGGTCGACACCGCCGTCCACACCGGGACACGCCCCACTGGGGGACAGCAAGAACCCGGAACACCTGAAGTTCAGACGGTGACGCCCGGGGCCGAGCGCGGGGGTGCCCGCCATGACCCGGATTCGGGATGCGGCGGCTACCTGCTACCACGTGAACGCGACCCGCTGACACCTCCGCCTGTCAGTCCCAGCCCGTAACGTCGAACCCGCGCACCAGGCCGCCGAGGCAGGCGAGCGGGAGCAGGGCGCGACGGAGGCGGCCGGTCCGAGGTACGGGGCTGGCTGCCTTCGATGATCCACAACGAAAGGGCGGGTCCGCAGAGCACGCCTTGCGAAGTCCCACCAGGTCCCGTCGAATACACCGCCCCTGACCAAGTGGGCAGTTGGAGCGCGAGCGGCATCCCCGTCCCGCACTACATCGCTCAAGGGGCCTCGATTCCCTGGGCGGCCTCTGCCAGGGCGAGGTCAACCGCCCAGGTAGGCAGAGGCGTTGGCGACCTGGCAGGAGCCGGAGAGAAGCGGCGGAGTGAGGAGGCTGAGGTCGGCCTACTTCGCGAAGCGGAGCCGGAACGGTCCTGTATGCGTACTGGGAGCAGGGAAGCCGTATGCGGCCGGTGTCGGCCTACCGCCTATCGCGCCCGGCTTCCCTTCCGGTTCCGGCCCCTGGTTCCGCCGGTTCCGCGACCCGGAGCGGTAGCCGACATCGGCCGGGCCTGAGTGTCGGGCCGGTAGGAGTCGGTGGACGAAGCCGGGCCCTGGTGGCGTGTTGCGTAGACCAGGGCAAGGAAGAGGCCGGCGGCGATGACGATGGCCACGAGAAGTTCGATCATGGTGCTCATGGAGGATGATTCTGCCCCGAAGGGCACTCCGCCGATGCTCGGGCCTCAGCTGTTCATACCCAGCTCTTTCAGGGCCGGCGTACGCCAATGGACAGATCGCGGGCGCCACCGTCCGAGCTGCAACAGCCGCCGCTCCTGAGCGGTAATTTCGCGAAATCTCCGCTGCCAAGGCAGCAAGCGGCGCAGCCCTCCTGTGGGTCATCGTCACTCGCCGACTGCTGGGCAGGCACGGGCTGTGAGTCGACACCAGAACCTGATCGCGTGCACGCGGTCTAGCGGCCAAGGAGAGTGAAGACGATGATCAGGGTGATCCCGAGTATGGCGAGGAAGATCCACGTCTGGCCGTAGTGGCTCGTTGGGGTGCCATGGTTGGCATGGAAGGGCATCGCGGCCTCCCGGATGGGGTGTCCATTGTCCTCCCGATCCCAGGGCGCACACCAGCGCGCGACCGCTCGGAGGCATCGGACCACGAAGCGGATCCGTCTCACGGCCCGCGCACCCCGGAGCGACTGGCGGGGCACGAGAACCCCGCTGGAACTGGAACATATCGGTGAGGCCGACGACGCCGACGATGATCGCGGGCTTGCCGATGTTGAACTTAGCGGCGACCTTGCCCTTCTCCTCTTCGGGGGTGTCCGGCGGTGAGATGCCGAGCGGGACATCAATCCCATCGTCCGTGACCAAGCGCGCGGTTGGCCGAGTACACGTCGATCACGTGAGGCGCCCGCGGGGTGTCGGTCCAGCGGGCCCGAATCGTCTCCGAGCCGGTCACCGAGTACATCCGATTCGAGCACGCGGTGACCTGCACGAACGTCGAGGCCGGAGAAGAGGTGCGGTGGCCGCCGCGGCGCCTGGCGTCCGATCTGGCGCTACCAAGTAATGACTTCTGGCTCTTTGACGACCGCCGGGTCGTCTTCAACCAGTTCACCGGTGACGGCAACGCTCTCGGCAACGAACTGCGCGACGAGAAGGTCGTCATCGAGCTGTGCTCCACAACCTTCGCCCGGGTGTGGGAGCGGGCCACTGCGCATGAGAAGTATCAGCTCGCCTGATCCATGACTACCTCGCCGTCGTCCAGCGTGCAGCAGGGCCGATGCCATGACCGTGCTGGAAGGCGTCGCATCGGCCGCGGACCCCCAGCGTCCCGCATCTGCGCGTCGCCCGACATCCTCCCGTCAGCGCGCGGAGCATCCCGTACCCACCCGGCCGGACCTCCACCGGCCGGGCACCCAGACAGATCGTTAGTCAGCGGCCCGACCGCCGCGCCGCCTTCTTCGCCTGCAGCGCGGCCACCCTCTCCGGACTCCCGTAGAACCACCACCCGTAACCCGCCGACAACACCGTCAGCGCCAAGAAACCCAAGCCCCACGGCGCAATCGCAGCCCACGACGAATGACGCACGAACCGCCACTGCAGCGGCGGCCCCGCGGCGGAGCGGCTGGCGCTCATTCGCGGCGCAACGACGCTGATCGACCGGCACGTGAAGCTCGCTGATCTGGACCGTGACAAGGACGGCCAGTACAGCCAGGTCGACCAGTGGCTCGTTGCGATGGCGGGCGGTGTGTCGGATGGCGGTTGACTCGGCGACGCGGGACGCCTTGCCGGTGATGGCGGCGGAGCTGCGCGGTGACGATGCCGAGCGCGAGGAACTGCTCGCCGCGGCGGTCGTCGACGCCGGCCGCGGCTACTGGAAGCGTCAGCGCGCGGAGCAGCACCCCGCGTGACGTTCCCCCTATGCCCAGCCCCATACTGGGCGCCGTCACAGTGGGGGGACCATGGTTATCAACATCATCGTCGCAGCGCTCGCCTGGCTGCTCTTCCTGAGCATCACGATGTTCTTCGCCCGTGTGGCGTGGCTCATCTGGTTTCACCCCGAGCGCGTCCCAAGCATCCGCTTGACCAGGTCGAGCGACCCGTCGGTGATCCGCGGGCACGCCCGTGGCGTCCTGCCCTTCGTCGGATTCCCGCTGAGCCTGACCGTCATGCTCACCGCCATTTTCGCCGGCTCCCTCCTGACCGGCGAGGCGAGCAAAGTGGTGACGTTGATCGGCGGCGCCTGCGTGCCGGGCCTCTTGCTGTCCGTGGCAGCTCACTCCACAGTGGCGTGGTTCAACTGGCCGAAGTTCCTGGCACCGCCCCACCTGCGCGATGAGACCGGCTCGATCGTCGAGTGGTTCCGCCACCGTCGAGACCTCCGGATCGCCCTCAAAGAGGCCGCTGAACGCGATGCCCTCGACGATCGAGCAGGGCATCGCCGCGATCCGCACCGCCCACCGAGTAGACGGCCACCGCGGTCAGCCGGAGACAGGGAGGCACGGTGAATCGGACCGAACTGAGGACAATCCTGGAATCGGAGGGCTTCCGTCCCGATGCCTACAGCCTTAACGGTGGCCTGCCCAGTGAGACGTACTGCCTCAGTCAGCAGGGCAATGGCTGGGTCGTCTACTACTCGGAGCGCGGAATCCGTTCCGGTCTGCGCCCGTTTCGGGATGAGGCGGAGGCGTGCGCATACTTCCTCGAACAGCTGCGCCACGATCCTTGCGCCCGGCCTTAACGTCCGCCCTCAAAGTGATGCCCGCCTCGGGCGGACCAGCCCGGTCGTACCGGCCGGGGCCTTCAGCCGCCTGCGGACCGACTGCTTGCACCAGTGCCGAACGCCGCGGTGGTGGGTGGTGCGGCTGCCGTGCTGGCCGCAGTCACCGTGTCCCGGCTTCTGGGGCTACTCGGGGTGGTGCTGCGGTTTCTGTCACCGAAAGCACTGGCAATGATGCCGCCCACGACGAACGCGACGGCCAGGGCTGCGAGGGCGAGGCAGCCACAGCCGTTGGTCTTGTTCTTGCGCATCTGCGCTTTGAGCGCGTCCACATCGGGCTGGCCGTCGGGCATCGGCGGGTAGGTCATGGCACTGGTCCCCCACGTGGTTGGAGGATCAGCGTTCCAGGAGCGCACTTGCCGCACGCGGAGAGTTACTGAACGGATACCGGTGGCCTGTCGAGCCGTTCAGTCGGAGGCACCGCTCGACCCATGCCGGGACCCCGCGCGCAGCGTAGCCGGGGACTGTTCACCGCGGAGCCTGACCGTCTGCCGTGATCCCCGGCGCGGGTGATCGTTCCGGGCGCAGCGTTGGGGTCGAACGCGCGGTTCGAAGTCCAGCTGTACCAGCAGTCCGAGGACCAGGGCGATCAACACCCCAAGGGGTACTGACCAGCCAGTGCCCCGCGTCCCGGACGGGAAGCATCATGGCCAGCGGCACCGTGAAGTGGTTCAACAGCGAAAAGGGCTTCGGCTTCATCGAGCAGGACGGCGGCGGCGCCGACGTCATCGCCCACTACTCCAACATCAACGCCCAGGGGTACCGCGAGCTCCAGGAAGGCCAGAAGGTCACCTTCGACGTCACCCAGGGCCAGAAGGGCCCCAGGCCGAGAACATCGTCCCGGCCTGATCCAGAGACACCAGAAGCGCCCCGCACGGGGCACCTCGACGTTCCCGACCCGATGCACCCCAGCCCGCCCGGTCGTAGCGGCACCTGGCCGCGTGGGCATGGCGTCAGTTTCCGCCGCCCCCGACACCGCCCTGCACGGAGGTGCTGCCGGGGCTTATCAGCTCCATCAGGATGAGGACGGCTCCGAAAGTGAAGGGCAGGATGAGGCAGCAGAAGATCAGGACGTGCTTCGTGGTGATGAGTTGGCGATTCAGAGCGTGGTGGTGAACTGTGCTGTAGCTCGATGAGGTGCAGTTTTCCGGTTGAGTGGGTGTGGTTGTGGCTGGGTCGGGGCAGTCAGCGGACGG
>NZ_JBGCAQ010000035.1:0-52137 GCF_041261405.1 Streptacidiphilus sp. EB103A
GTTGGGGGGGGGGGGGGGGGGGGCCGGGGGGGCGGGGGGGGGGGGGGGGGGGGGGGGGGGGGGGGGGCCCGGGGGGGGGCCCCCCCCGGGGGGAGGGTCAGCGGTGGCCGAGCCGCTCCAGGGCGCGGGCGATGGGGACCAGGTTCAGCGGCCCGTACAGGCCGCTGCGCTTCAGGGGGCCGTTCATCTCGCGGCGGGCGATGTTGTAGCTGTAGACGCGGGCCTCGGCGTTGAAGCGCCGGATGAGGATGGTCGCGATGCGCAGCAGCTCGTCCTCGTTGGGGATGTTCGCGAAGCCGGGCTCGCTGGTCAGCATCAGCCACCGGCGGCCCGGGCCCAGGGGGTTCTTGCCGTACTCCAGCTCGTTCGGCACGAAGCCCCAGTCCTTCTCAAAGCGCTCCCAGTAGGCCTCGACGGCCGCGACCGGGTGGGTGGCGTACGGCTCGCGGACGATGTGCGCGCCGGGGACGTCGAGCATCCAGGTGATCCGCTGCGGCTTGTCGCCCAGCGAGGAGGTGTCCTCCAGGACCTGCCGGTCGGCGGTCACCGTCCACACCTCGGGCTCGGTCCACTCGCCGCCGTCCAGCGCCGGGCGCTCCTTGGGCCACACCCCGGCGACCACGGCGGTGGCCGTGCCGTCGCCGTTGTCGCGCAGCCAGGTGTAGGCCAGGACGTTCTCGAAGGCCTCGCCCGGGTGCCAGGCCGTCGGCATGTCGGCGAACGCGTCCTTGGGGAACAGCAGCAACACCCCAGCCATCCCGGCCCGGTGGACCCCGGTGCCGTACGTCTCGTTGACGGCCCGCTCGATGTTGCGGCGAAGGCTGCGCTTCATGGGCTGCTCCTGACCTGGAGGCGGTGGGCGATCACCGCCCCGATGACTCATACTCTATATCAAAGAGTGCTAATTCTGCAAGTAGAGTTCCACGGCGATCGGGCACGGAGAAGGCGGCCGCCCGGCCGGGGTCGGAACCGGGGGCCGGCCGCGGTGCCGGGCCCGCGTGATGCGGCGGCCCGCTCGCCCGGCTCGGTGCGGGATTGGTGCGGGCCGGGGCCGGTCCGGCCCGGCCGGAGGCCCTGCGCCCGCCCGCCGCGACCGGCACAACCCCCTGGCGGGTGCGTCACCGCTGCGTCGGTGGGGCGCGTCGCTCGGTGCGTCGCGGCCCTGACCTGGGCGGACGCCGGGTGTGGCGGAGTCGGCGGCCGCGTCCCACCCGGGCCGACGCACCCCGCGTCTCAGCCTGCTGCTGTCCGGTGGCGCGGTGGGCGGCCCGGCGAGGGCACGGCGGCCGCCGTTGTCGGGCAGTGTCGGATCGTGGGGTGCCGATGTTGACGTCGATTAGAAAAACATGTAGATTAATACTTGTTGGAACGACCGGAACAGCACGAGGAGCAGCCATGATCGACACCACCGTTTTGGACGCGATGCTGGCCGCTGTTCCCCGGTGCGATCTGCAGGACACCGACTGCGAGGGCGACGCCTACGAGTACGGCGTCCACCCCACGGGCGTGGAGCTGGGCAACGAGGAGGGCTGGCTCAGCCTCTGGTACTGCTCCAACTGCGCGCAGAAGGCGGCTTGGGACGCCTGAGCCCCACCGGGGTCCGGCCGGGCCGCCGCCCCTGCCCCTGCCAGGTCAGGCCTCGCTTGCTGCGCCCCCGTCCTGACCGCCGGGGGCCTTCGCATGCCGGGGCCATCTGCTGCTCCGCACCACAGGCCGGCGCACCGCCGGTCCGCGTCACGTCGTCCGGTGCCGGTTCCCGGCGGGCGGCCCGCGACCTCGGCTGCGCCGTTCTTCGCGCAGGAGGACGGGAGAGTCGGTGAAACGCCGGGCCGCTCGCCGGCGGGCCGGTACGGTCGCCGACAGGGAAACCCGTCCGACGGGGCGGACCGGGCGCACGGCGTGACGCGTTGGACCCGAGACATCAGCCGGTAGTGACGGCGTACGGAGGAAGCATGCTCGAGATCTCGAACGGTGGCCTCGCCGCGGAGATGAAGATCGAGTACAGGGACGGAAGCACGCACTGGGTCGGCGTTCCCTGGGTGCTCCGGAGTCTGGAGGAAGCCCAGAGGGCGTTCGCCCGCAAAGGCAATGCGATCTGGACCGACGACCACCACAACGGCCAGTCCAACGCCGACATGATCCGCGTGGTGGCCTACCGCGGGATGTATCACGGGAATCAGCGGAGCTACCTCGCCAAGCCGCAGATCTGCCAGGGGTTCCGGCACCGCGAACTGGCTCCAGAGGAGCTTTGGCGGATCTCCCTGCTTGTCCGGGACTGCGACACGGCGGAGGTCTTCGAGCAGGCCGTTGACGCTGTGGCGTTCGTGTACCGCGTCATCGGCGACGACGAGATGGCTGCCCACTGGGCAGCGGAGTACCTCAGGTTGAAGCCCCCGGAGATCGAGGTGACCGAGCGCGCCCAAGCCGTGCTGGCGGAGCTCAACCCGGAACCGGCGTTCGATCTGTAGCCCGTGCGTCCGGGTATCCGGACTGTGCCGGCGCAGGTGAGCACGTCAAGCCGACGGGTTACGGCAGCGCCCGAAGTGCCGGAGCCCGCGAATCGGCGGACGGCGCGCGGGAGACTGCCGCCACGCGCCCGGCGGCGGCCGAGCCGCGGTGCTGTCGGTGTCCCCGGCGGCTCCCCGCTGCTCCTCCTACGGCGCGTCCTGGGACCAGGGGGCGGGCAGGCGGGGGCGTCGGTAAGGATCGTGTCCAGGCGTTCCCGCCGCACGCGCACAGGGTGCGCGGTCGGCGGCTTCCCGAAGGCATCGCGCAGCTCGTCGGTGCCCATCTCGTCCAGATCGGGCGGCACGGCCCGGTAGCCGGCGACCTGCCAGGTCCTCCCGTCCTGGACCCGGACGCGCAGCGGCTCGCCGTGGACCTCGGGGGTCGCGCCGGCGGTGCGCACCGTGCCGTCGGCGACGGGGACCGCGGCTCCGGGGGCCAGGTCCTCCCTGTTCGCCTCGGTCCTCCGGGGGCGGCGACGGGCGCACAGCGCCCGGGTGTGCCGGTGCCCCCCGGGCCCGGCTCGCGGTGAGCCGGGCCCGGGGGTCACGCGGTGAGGGCGGTCGGGGTGGTCGTGTGCAGGGCGGTGGGGGCGGGCAGGGCACCGAGGTGGACGGTGAAGCCCTCGGCGTCGGCGGTGCGGAGCACCTCGGCGGTGGTGTCCGGGCCGGCGTCGGGGCCGGTCGTCGCGTTGATCATGTCCAGGAGGTCCAGCGGGGCGGCGAGGGCGTCGTCCTCGACGGCGAAGGCGCGGCGGTCCAGGAACCGGGTGCTGTCGTAGGACCGGTAGTCGAAGTCCTGGACGCAGATCACGCAGATCGTGTCTTCCAGGTCCAGGTAGCGGCGGAAGTGGACGTCGGGGTTGTAGCGGTGGTCGTCGGTCAGGTCAAGGCTCAAGGGCGGTTCCTCCGGTAGGGGTGGGTGCGGTGCGGGGGTGGTCCCGGCCGGGGCGGCGGCCGGGACCGGTGGGGGTCAGTGCATGGGGGACAGGCGCGCGGAGACGATGCGGCCGTAGGAGTAGGGGGTCCAGGGGCCGCAGGGCGTGTAGCCGAGGTCGAACAGGACGCGCACGGCCTCGTCCAGGGTGGCGGCGGGGTAGTCGCCGACCGGTCCGCTGATGCCGCCGCGTACGTCGCGGATGACGGTGACCTCCCTGGCGTCGGCGTCGAAGGCGGCGTTGTAGGTCGCGTCCTGCTGGGTGTTCGTGCTCACGGGGCATCTCCTGGCCTGGCGAGTGTGGCGGGGATGACCGCCTTCCGATAAGTCATACTCTATATTGAAAAGTGCTAACTGTGCAAGCAGATGGGCGGGGTGGTCCCCGGGGCGATGTGCTTCCGCACGCCGGCCCGCCGGCTGCTGCTGCCCGTACCCGCCGGCGGCGCCCGGGCCGGCACCCGTCGGCGTCGAAGGCGTCGTACGGCCCGGCGCGGGTCGGTGCGAGGGGGCGCGGCTGCCGGCGGCATCGCTGCTCGGCCGGCCCGGTGCGACCCCCGTGGTGCTCCTGGCCGAGGGCCGGGCGGCCCGCGCGGTCTACGCCGGCGCGGGGTCGAATCGGATGTCGAGGGGGCCGGGCAGGTCGTAGTGGTCGGCGATGGCCCGCACGACGGCGGCCTCGGTGGAGATGTGGGCCGGCAGCGGGATGTCCCG
This sequence comes from Streptacidiphilus sp. EB103A, assembly GCF_041261405.1. Classification (NCBI taxonomy): domain Bacteria; kingdom Bacillati; phylum Actinomycetota; class Actinomycetes; order Kitasatosporales; family Streptomycetaceae; genus Streptacidiphilus; species Streptacidiphilus sp. EB103A. Next base: position 4,153 of record NZ_JBGCAQ010000035.1, read on the forward strand.
GCCGGTGTGGTCGCTGGCCTGGTAGCAGGCGTAGGTGACCCCGACGCGCAGTTCGAAGGCGCAGGTACCGGTGTAGCTGGTGAAGGCGACGGCGCGGTTCAGCGATCCGAGCGGGCCCGGGCGGGTGACGCGGGCGGTGACCGGCTGCCGCGGGCGGGGCGGGGCGGTCCCGGAGGCGGAGCAGGTGCCGGTGCGCACCTCGGTGAAGCCGGCGGCCTTCAGCCGCTCCGCCCAGTCCGCGATGGTCCGGTCGTGGGCCGCGCGGGCGGCGCCGCCCCGGCGCGGGCAGCGCAGGTGGTCGTCGAACACGACCAGGACGCCGTCGGGCCGTTCACCGTGGAAGGTGACCTCGTAGGAGCCGGGCGCGCCGGCCATCGCCCGCCACCCCGTGGCCATGGGGTGGCGCCGGCCGGGGCCGGGAGGGTCGGGCAGGGGGCTGGTGGCGTCGGTGGGGGCGGGGTGCAAGCGGTACCTCCGGAGGTGGGGGCGGGGAAGGGGGCGGGCCGGGGCCGGCCGGTCGCGTTCGCGGTGCCGGACCCGGGTGCGGCGGGGACGCCTACAGGAGTCCGAGGGTGGGCCACAGCAATAGGACGCCGACCTCCAGCAGGCCGTCGCGGTGGTGCCCGCGCAGCGCGGGGTCCTCCCGGAGGTGGCGCTCGTCCAGGCGCAGCAGCATGTCGGTGCGCAGCTCGCCGCCGGGCCGCGAGTGGGGGTCCACGATCGTGCCCAGCAGGCCGTGCAGCGGGTAGGCGACGCGGTCCCCGGCCGCGGCCTGCTCGATCAGGGCCCGGCGCAGGCGGGTCCTGGCGCGGGTGAACGGGGTGAGCGCCGCGGACAGCTCCCGGTAGCGGGCCAGCTGCCCGGCGTCGCCCTCGAACACGGCCGCCTCCGCCCGGCCCAGTTCCTGCCACCGTTCGGCGAAGTCGGCGACGGCGGCCGCGCGCCCCCCGGTGGCGAGCAGGTCGACGGGCTCGGCCCACACGCGGGCGACCGCGGCGTCGGTCAGGAGTGCGATCTCGATTCCCTCGACCCGGAAGACCCGGCGCACGGTGCCGGAGGCGCCGTTCGGGCCGGCGGCCGCGCGCCCGGTCCAGGGGGAGCCGGGGACCGGTTCGGCGGCGGGGGTGAGGGGCTCGGCGTCGCAGGTCGCGCCCTGCTGGGTGTTCGTGCTCACGGGGGCATCTCCTGGCCTGGCAGCTGTGGCGGGGACGACCGCCTTCCAATAAGTCATACTCTATATGTGAATGTGCTAATTATGCAAGTAGATGGGTAAGGTGGCCCATGGTGATGAGCTCCCGGACGCCGGTCCGCGGGCCACTGCCCGTACCCGCCGGCGGTGCGCGGGTCAGCTGCCGTCGGGCAGGTCGTCGCCGAAGACGTCGTCCAGTTCGGCGTTGGTCAGCGCGAACCCGCAGTAGGAGTGGCCGCTGGGGGCGTCGCGGTGGTCGGGGTCGGGGGTGAGCCGGCCTTCGCGCCACCGCTCGGCGGCGTTCCGGGCCAGGCCCACAGGTCGGCGTCCAGGCCGGCGGCGCTCTGCTCGCCGAAGGAGGCCAGGACGCCGGCGTCGGGCCCAAGGCCCCGGCGGCGGTGGGTCTCGCGGGCGGCGGCGATCGCTTCGGCGACGGTCTCGGTGTGCAGCGGGGCGCCGCGCAGCCAGCCGGACAGGTACAGCGCTGCGGCGGGGACGTCGGGGTCGGTCACGGCGGTCGGGCTCCTCGGGTGGTCGTTGGTGTTCCGGTCTCATCTCAGCGCGGCCCGGGGTGTCCGGCGCGGACCTGGCCGGCGGTGACGCCGTCCAGGGCGACCTGCGGGGCGGCGCGGCGGGCCAGGGCCAGGGCGGTGGGCAGGTCGAACAGGTGCTGCTCCCACCAGGCGCCGTCGTCGTGGGGTGGTTCGCGCTGCCAGTGCCCGTCGGCGTCCAGGTGGGTGCGCAGGTGGACCACGGTCCACTGGTCCGCGGCGAGTTCCTCGACGGTGATCTCGTACAGGCCCGCGTCGCTGTGGCCCGCCGGCAGCACGCCGGCGGTGTAGCGCGAGGGACGGACGGCGGGGGCGTTCGGGTCGAGGGGGCTGATCTCGACCAGGGCCCGGACCTCCTCGCCGGCCGCCAGGGCCCGCTCGTGGGCGACGGGCTGACCGGCCAGCCAGCACGCGGCCTCCACGGCGTGCAAGTGGGCGCGGGCCGTGGCCCCAAGGGCGCGGGCACCGCGGTCCAGGACCGGCTGCAGCAGGCCGGCCAGGTCCTGCACCAACGCGTCCGGATCGCTCGCAAGGTCGGCCCGCAAGCGGCCGGCCTCGTCCAGCAGCAGGTCCCGCAGGTCGCGCCGCAGCGCCTCGGGGGTGGTCGTCATCGGGGCCTCCTGGTGGCGGGGTGCGCGGCGGCGCGGGCGGGAAGGGAGGTGCGGCCAGTGCCTGCCGACGGGGCCGGTGCGGCACGGGCGGAGCCGCGCGGGGCGGTTCGCCGACCGCCCCGGCTCTGAGCGCGCCCACGGTCTCCGGCGGCGCGGTCACGGCGCGAGGGTGTCCGGCGCCCCGAGGACGAGTTCCATGCGCTCGATCCGGGGGTCGTCCTCCGACAGGCTCCACCGGGCGCACGTCCCGTCCGCCAGTGCGAGTTCGACGAACGCGGTGGGGCAGGGGACGGTCGGGTCGGCCGTGGCCGTGGTCTGGTTCGGCATGGATTCCTCCGGGGTCTGTCATCGGTGAGGGTGGTGGGCTCGGTGTTCGGGTGCTGCACCCGGTCCGATCGCGGGGCGCGATCAGGCGGCTTCGCGGATGAGCCGCTCGGCGCTCTCGGCGCCGTACTGGGCGAGGATGTAGGGGATCTGGGCGTCCAGGCCGCCGTTGTTGACCGCGGCCGCCTGCCTGCCGGCTTCCCCGTACAGGCCCTCGTAGAGTTCCTCCTCGCCCTCGCCGTCGTCGCCCTGGTCCTCCTCCTCCGCTTCCGCTTCCTCTCCCTCGCTGTCGCCCTGGTCCTCGTCGGCGGTGCCGGGGTTGTTGCACCTTTCGGAGGCGTAGCGGGCGGCCGCGTCGTGGACGGCCTCGTCGAGGTCGGTCGGGTCGACTCCCAGGAGTTCGGCCAGCGCCAGCAGGCGAGCGGTGTCCGCGGTCTGCTGTTCGGCCGCGGGGAGGTGGGCTTCGATGTCGATCACGGTGTTCTCCCGGTGGTGTGGCGGGGGTGTCGGATGGTCGTGGCGAGGGGGGCCGGCTGCCCGGGGTCGGCCGGCGGTGGTCACTCCTGCGTCGGTGCCGGGTACCGGGCCCGCAGGGGAAGGACGCACAGCAGGGTCACCGGGCCGTGCTGCTCACCTGTGAGCAGCCAGTGGACGTCGACCCCGGCGGTCTCGGCGACAAGCGCGAGGTCCAGGGAGCTGGGCCGACGGCGGCCGGCCTTGATCTCCTCCAGCCGCCAGGCGTGCCGGGCCGGCAGCGGGCACCGGCCGGCGGCGGCCAGGTCCGCGACTCGCGCGGCGCAGGGGGACAGGCCGGCGGTGGGTTCGGGTCGGTCATCGGGGTTCGCGGTGGTCGGGTCGATGCGGTCCTCCCGGTTCGGCTTCGTCGGTGGTCGTGTTCGGAGTGGTGATCCACCGGGTGAGGGCGGCGGTGTAGGCGTGCTGGGCGGCGGCGTGGGCGCGCTGGGCGGCTTCGGCCTCGCGGCGCAGCCGCTGGGCCCGCTCGTGCAGGGGGACCAGGTGCGGGGCGTGCTCGTGCAGCGGGTCCCGCAGCCAGTGCGCCATGGTCGAGGCGAGCTTGGCCGGGGTCCGCTTGATCCGCCCGTGCAGGCAGATGTCGAGGAACGCGCGCACGGCCGCCTCGGTGCTCAGGTCGACGCCGGTGCGCACCGGGTCGGTGGCGTGCGGCCCGGCGGAGGCCGGGGTGTTCTCGGTGGTCATAGGGGACCTTTCCGGAGGTGGTGGGCGCGCCCGGCGAGCGGGCCGGTCAGCGCCAGGGCTCGCCCAGGGCCCCGGACTCGACACCGGCGTGGGCCATGGCCTCGGCGTCGCTCCAGGTGGCGGCCGTGAAGGTGCCGCTCCACCGGCCCTCGGTGTCGGTGTAGGCCCAGGGGCGGTCTACGAGGTCGACGCGGGCGGCCTCGCCCGCGATGACGCCGGCGACCTGGAGCTCGGGCCGCGAGCCGCTGCGGTTGATGATCCCGAACACGGTGAACGTCCCCTGCGGGGTCGGCAGTGAGGCGGGGTCCGCGGCGCCGCAGTAGACGCAGAAGCGTCCCGGGTCGAGCGCGACGGGCTTGGCCATGTGGCCGCCGCCCGGGTTGCGCGGGCATTCCTGCTCGGCGTAGGGGCTGGTCAATGGGGTGCTGCTCATGACGGGTGGCTCCGATCTGGAAGGGCTGGTCGCGATGGCGGGCCGCTCGGCAGGGGGACGTGCCGGGACGGGCGTCAGGCGGCGGGTGCGGTGGGCAGGTAGCGCAGCGGCGAGATCCAGATGCCCGCGGGCGCGGTGCACTCCGCGTCGATCCAGGCGTTGAACCGGGGCGCGGTCATGCGGTTCTGGAGCTCGTCCATGAGCCAGCCGCGCACGACGGCGAGCTCCGCGGTCATCGGGGCGGCGTTGGTGGCCATCCAGCTCTCGGCCAGGCGCCTGCCGGTCAGGCGGGCGATGGAGGCGCGGGCGAGGTCCTGGGACCGGTCGGCCCGCTCGCGCAGCGCGCGCTGCTCCTGGGCGACGGCGAACGCGGCGAATGGGTCCTGCGGGGTATCGGTGGTCACGCCGGGCCTCCCGGGGGCGGGTTGGTGGGGAACAGCGCCCGCGCTCTGCGGGGCAGGTGCGGGGCCGGTCAGCGGCGGTCGAGGTGGATGGCGTGGGCGCTGGGGGTGCCGATGTGGCGGTGGCCGCCGGTGGCGACGTGGACGGCGGCGGGGCGGCGGTGGGTGGAGTTGCCGTGGGTGGCCAGCAGCGGGGCGGTGAGGGTGGCCACCGCGGTGCGGGTGGGGCCGCCGGTCCAGGTGACGGTGATCTCGTAGCGGGCCAGGCCCTTGGCGTCGCGGCGTCCGCAGCGCACGGAGAACTTCGTCGCGGGGAAGGCGGTGCGCAGCAGGCGGCGCAGGTGCAGGGCGGTGTCGCGGGTGGAGAGCCAGATACCGGCCTCCATCCGCTCCTCCTCACCGAGCACCGGGACCACCGAGGTGTGGCGGACGTGGTGGGGTCCCGCGGTGCCGTCGGCGGCGATCAGGGCGTAGCGGTTGGCAGGGAAGCCGAGCAGGACGCGGGCGGTGCAGCCCGTGCAGCTGCACGGGCGGACCTTCCAGGCGCCGTGCGCCTGCGCCTGGGAGCCGCGGTACTCGACCTCGGTGCCCGGGTTCAGGCGCATCGCGAGGTAGGCGGGGGCGGTGACGTCCGCGCGGGTGATCATGGTGTCGCTCATGGGGTGGCCTCCCGGCATTCTGACGGGTCAGCTCCCCCGTTCCATGACTCATACTCTATATGCAAAGGTGCTAATTCTGCAAGTACGCGGAGAGGGTTCCCGCCCCGGGACCCGCACCGCCGCCCGCCCGTGCCGTCCCGGACCGCCGCGGCGCCGCGCTGCTCCCTGCGACCGGGCCCGGGCCGCGGTCCCCTGGGGGCCGCGGCCCGGTGCGGTGGCGGGGTGTCAGCCGTTGATGCTGACGGGCGCGATCACGTACTGGTAGCCGGGCGCCTCGGGGGAGGAGAGCACGAACGGCTTGCGTGCCGTGGCCAGGTCCAGTCGGGTGGTCGCGGTGCCCAGCGACTTCAGGCCCTCGATCAGGTGGGCCGGGTTGAGCCCGAGCACCTGGTCGAAGGACCCGGTCACGGCGGTGGCGTCGATCTCGTGGGCCACCTGCCCCTCGTCGAGGTTGCCGGCGCGGAACGTCGCGGCGCTGTCGGTGAACGTCACGCGGACGGGGGTGCTGCGCAGGGCCGCGGTGGCGGCGATCTCGGTGGCCTTGCGCGCGGCCGCGGTGTCCAGCTCGTAGCTCGCGGTGAACTCGCTGGGGACCAGGGTGTTCCAGGCGAAGTACGCGTGGGGCAGCGGGCGGACGGTGATCAGCGTGCCGCCGGCCTCGAAGACGGCGAGCTGCAGGCCCTGGGGGTCCGGGTCCAGGGAGAGGGTGACGCTGTCCTGCGTGCGCAGGTGGCGGGCGAGGTTCTCCAGGACGCGGGAGGGCAGCAGCGTGCGGACCTCGGCGGGGTTCTCGACGGCGACCGGGACGCGGCTCACCGCCAGGCGCTGATTGTCGCAGGCGACCACGGTCAGGGCGTCGGCGTCCAGTTCGCACCACGCCCCGGTCATGGCCGGCTTGGTGTCGTCGCGTCCGGCGACGGCGCGGGCCCGGGCGGCCAGGGTGAACAGGTCGGCCCCGGACAGGGCGAACCGGGGGGCGTCGGCCCGCGGAACCGGCAGGTCGGGGTAGTCCTCCACGGGCAGGGTGACCACGGTGGCCCGGGTGCGGCCCTGGCGGATGACGACGTGGGGGCCCTCGAAGAGCAGCGTGGCGGCCCGCTTGGGGTCCAGCGGCTTGAGCATGTCCTGCAGGGCGCGTCCGGGCACGAGCCGCACCCCTTCGCCGCTGGTGGCGGCGTCGAGGCGGCTGGTGCAGCCGACCTCGTAGTCGAAGCTCTCCAGGACCAGGCGGTCGGCCCCGATGCGGAGCATGATGCCGGCCATCACCGGGACCGGGGTCCGGGTGGGCAGCGCCCAGACGTTGCGCTTCAGCGCGGCCAGCAGGTCGGACAGCGGCACGGTGGCGCTCGGCTCGCCGGCGCCCTGCGGCAGGACGGCGGCGGTGGCGGTACGGGTCAATGGGACCTCCGGGGGTCGGGGAACAGGGGAGGGGCGGCCGGCGGCGCGGGCGCGCCCGCGCCGCGGGTAGGGGACGGCGGTGCGGGCGAAGGTCAGCTCTCGCGCAGCGGGAACAACTGGTGGGGGTCCATCAGGAGCTCGCCCTGCCCCAGGTAGCCGGCCAGGGTGCCGGGGTGGCCCAGCGGCTCGGTGACCAGCGGGCCAAGGCCCTTGCCGCGCAGGGCGTCGGTGCCCAGCGCCCAGTACGGGCGCAGGTACATCTCACCCACCGCCAACTGGTGGGTGCGGCCGCTGCCCAGGCGCAGCGGGTGCGCCGGGCCGGTGTCGGGGATCCGGCTGGCGCCGACGAACGAGACCAGCCCCGGGCCGGCGGACTGCACGAACATCCAGGCCGGCGCCCGGACCGTGTACGGGTCCAGCAGCAGTGCGGCGACGGAGGCTTGGGTGGGACGGTGACTCAAGGGCGGGTCCTCTCGTTGCTGCTGCTCCCCGGCGGCGGGGGTGCCGCCGGGGGTGGATGACCGGTGACCGGCCGCGCAGGGCCCGGCTGCCCGTGCCCGGCTGCCCGGGGCGGGCGCCCGGTCGCGGTGCTGTCTGTCAGTGGTGGTCGGCCGGTGCCAGGGGGCCGCGGTCCAGCTTGAGGAACCAGCGGGTGACGTTGGGCGCGGTCCAGCGGGCCGGGGGCCGGCCGTCCTCGCGCAGGGTGACCTGGACGCCGTCCGCGGTGCTGCGGACCGCGACGACGTGGGAGATGGACCAGTTGCCGCCGGCGACGCCGTCGTGCATCAGCCGGTCGCCCGGGCCGATCGGGGCGCGCAGGGTGCCGCCGGTGTAGCGGGTGTACTCGACCAGCACCTCGGGTGTGCCCGGCGGCACGGTCATCGCCCGCTCGGTCAGCGAGGTGACCAGGTGCTCGCGGATCAGGGGGTACAGCTTCTCGTCCGGGGCACGGTCCGGGTACAGGGCCGCCAGCGACTGGCGCAGCCCGTCGCTGCTCAGCGAGGGCGGGTACCCGCGCCGGTCGGCGCGGGCGAGGACGGCGTCGGCGTGCTCGCGGGCCAGCTCGCCCAGGTGCCGCGGCGCGGCCGGGTCCGCCGCCTCGATTCCCCGGCACACCGCGCACGACAGGCCGGCGTCCGTCCTGCGCGCCGGGTCCAGCTGGTGGTAGGGGTGCACGATCTCGTAGCGGCCCGCGCCGCAGGCCAGGTCGATCAGGAATCCGGTGTGCGCGTTGAAGAGCCCCTCGTGGACGGCTCCGCTGTGGTCGGTGACGTTGTGGCGTTCGATGGAGGTCTCCTTGTCAGCTGAGGCGCTGCCCGCGCAACCGCGGGGCGCGGTCGCGCGGGGTGGTTCGGGGGCGGGCGGCGCTACTTCTCCCAGCCGCGGGCGACGTCGGCGGCCCGGGCCAGTGCGGCCGCCAGGTGCGAGCGCACGGGGGAGGGCAGGACGGCCCGCGCGGTGACGCCGTCGTACTGCTCGACGCCCAGCACCAGGCCGCCGTCGGGGCCGGGGCCGGTGGTGACGGTGGCCAGGACGCCGGGCAGCTCGGCGGGAGCGTCGGCGTGCAGGGAGGCGACCAGGTCCGGCATCTGCGCGGTGGTGACGTACGCCTCGGCGGCCCGGTGGTGGTTCTCGGTGATCCGCAGGACCACCGCGCCCTCGCCGGGGCCCTGGGGCAGGCCCTCGGGGATGACGGTCACGGTGGTGCCGTCGGCGTCGGTGAAGTCCCACGGCTGCGCGGTGAGCTCGGCGACGACGGTGTTCCATGCCTGCCTGAAGGTGGTCAAGGTGTCCTCCGCGGTGGGGCCGGGGCCGCCCGCCGGGTGATCCCGGCGGGGGCGGCGCTTCCCTCTCGCCGCTAGTCATATTTTATATGTAACTGTGCTAAATATGCAAGTCGATGGCGATCGTCGCCCTCCAGCGCCCCGATCGGGCCGGCCCCGCCGGGCGCCGGGGCCGGCCGCCGTCCGGCAGGTCAGCCGCGGATCAGGCGCACCGCGCGGACCGCGGGAGTGACCGGCAGGTCGGCCCCGCCGATCCGGACCCGGCCCACCGGACGCCGGTCCGGGCCCGGGAGCAGCGGGCGCGCCACGTCGGCGACCTGCTCCTCGGCCGGGCCCCCGCTCCAGGCGACGGTGATCTCGCGGGCGGCCCGGCCGCCCGCGCGTCCGCTGCGCACGGTGAACGCCTCGCCGGGGAAGGCCGCGCGCAACAGGCCGCGCAGGTGGGCGGCGCTGCGGGCGGTGCTCAGCTCCTCGCCCTCGCACCAGCGGGCCAGCTCGGCGGCCGCGGCCACCAGGGCCGGCTCGCGGTCCCAGTAGTTGGCCTTGGTGGTCGGGGTGCCAGCCAGGTGCTGGGCGTGGAACCGCGCGCCGCGCCCGGTGGCGGTGTAGGCCAGGCAGGTGGGGTGGTCCACGTCGGCCCTGACCACCAGGCCGGCCGCCAGCAGGGGCGCGGCGTGGGTGTGCAGGTGCAGCAGGGAGCGGAAGTAGCGGATGTCCTCGCCCTCGGCCGCGCCGCGCAGCAGGGCGAGCGGGTGGGTCCAGCTGGTGCGGCTCATGGTCGGACTCCTTCAGGGGGGAGGGGCGGGGGCGGGGATCGCAGGTGTTCAGGTGGTTCGCGGGGCGTCCCGGTAGGGGTGGTAGTGGGAGGCCGCGCGGTGGTGCAGGTTGTCGGCGACCACCCGGGGCCAGTCGGTGTGGGGCTGCTCCCTGGGCGAGACCGGGTGGTCCCGCCAGTTCGGGGCGCCGCGGTCGTCCGCCAGCAGCGCCTCGCACAGGCACTCGCCGCAGACGGCGCCGGCGGCCGGGTTCCAGTGCCGGTCGTCCGGTTCCAGGTCCGGGTGCACTACCAGGTGGCGGGAGGCGGCCTCGGTGAGCAGCCGGGGCCAGTCCACCGCGCGGGCGACGCGTTCCAGCACGGCCGTCATGGCGTCCTGGACGGCGTAGTAGGCGTCGGTGGGCATGGTCACGCACTCCCCGCGCGCGCCGTTCCACTGCTGCGCCCCCACCGCGTCCTGGGTGAGCACCTCGACGACACGCCTGCGGTTGGGCACGGGGCCTCCTGTTGTCGGATCCTCCGGGTGGAGGGGTCGGATGCGGGGCGGCTCGCACACTGCGGTGCGATAACCCCCGCTCTTCATTGCTCATACTCTATATGGACATGTGCTAAAAATTCAAGTAGATTGGTGGTGTTGCCACCGAGGAGGGCCCGATCCGGACCCCTTCCACCCCCAGCACGAGGAGACGCACCCATGGACGCTTCGGACATCCGCGACGGCCTGCTCCAGGGGAACGGCACCGACGCCGACGCCCGCGAGCACATGGCCCAGCTGACCCTCAGCGCCGTCCGGGCCGAGGTGTGCGGGCTGCACGAGGTGATGGCCCGCTCCGTGCGACTGCTCGAAAGGGGCCGTGCGTACTACGCGATGTGGGAGCTGCGGCACTGCCTGGCCCAGTGGTCCGCCGAACGCATGGCCCTGTACCCCCCGCGACGACCGGCCCCGGACGGCTCCACCCCTGAGCAGCGGATCGCCTGGCTGCGCGAGGGCTCCGAAGCGGTGACCGCCGAGATCCGGGAACTGCGCGCGATCAGCGCCGAGGGCGCGCAGCTCCTCGCGGACGGCCGCGAGGACGAGGTGCTGCAGCTGCTCCGCCAGGGGGGTGCCAGGCCGCTCCCCGGTTGCTGAGGCTCCACGGGCGGCCGACGGCAGCGGCCGGTTGCCCCGGGGGGCGGCCAGCCTGCGGACCGGCGAGAACGGTCCGGCCGTGGCGTCCGACATCCACGCACCGACCACCGGGGCCGCCCCCCGCTGTCCTTCGCGCGATCCCGGCGGGGCGGTCCGCCGCCGTCCACCACCCCGAGACCGGCGCGGTTTGACGGCGGCGGGCCCCGCGGGCGCCCCGGTCGACGCGCCGAACCCCCGCCCCGGCCGACGCCGCGCCACCTGAACGGAGACCGCGTCACCGGGCACCCCGGCGAAGCCGCCACCGCCCTGCTGTCCGCCCTGCCCGACGTCGACCGCGCCTACTGCGGGTGCGACTGGACCGAGCTGCTCATCGGTGCCTGCTGGCGTGAGGTCCCGGTCCCCGGCGATCACCTGCGACCGGGCGCGGGCCCCCTGTTGTCGGATTCTCCCGGCGGAGAGGCCGCCAGAAGCGAGATATCCCATCACCTATTACTCATGCTCTATATAGACATGTGCTAAAAATAGAAGTAGACTAGTGGTGTCGCCACCGAGGAGGGGAACCCGATGACCACCACCGTCCTGCACGAGCGCTACACCGCCGACCAGCTCGCCGACCTGACCCCGGCCCAGATCGACTACTGGGCCAGCGACATCGCCACCGCCCGCCGGGACGCCCGCACCGCCCTCGCCAAGCACCTGGACACCATCCACCACGCGGTCAAGGACCGCGACGAGCACCGCCGGGGCAGCCGGCCGCGCTGGCTGATGAGCGACGAGAAGGCCCTGGAGCTGGCCCGCGACATGCTCGACCGGGACAACGTCAGACCCTGGGACCGCCCCCACCTGGAACGCGCCCTGGAGGCGGTCGCGACGGCGCGGGCGACGATCGCGGACCTGGCCGAACTGGCCGCCCTGCCGCACCACGAGTGGCTGCTGCGCCGCTGGTCGCGGTTCTTCCTGGTGACCTCCAGCACCGGCGGTCACATCCACTCCTCGGACCAGTGCTCGCGCCGGGAGGCCACCGAGTTCCAGTGGCTGCCCGACCTGGCCGGCCGCACCGAGCAGGACGCGGTCAACGAGCGCGGACCGCTGCTGTGTACGCACTGCTTCCCCACCGCCCCGCTGGAGTGGACCCGGGGCATCCCCAAGCCGACGCCCTGCCCCGGAGCCGGACAGGAGGCCAAGGCCGGGACGGTCCGCCGCCGAGGGATGCGCCACTGGGGCACCTGCACCGGCTGCGAGGAGACCTTCCAGCTCACCGGCGCGCTCCGCGTCTTCAAGCACCAGCCGCCCGCCAGCAAGCCCGCCGCGTAGCCACCACCGGACCACCCTCCCCGCCACCGCGCAGATCGGAGCACCCGGTGCCCCTGGACCTCAGCGCCGCCGCCCTTCCCGAACGCCTGCAGGACCTGTCCACCCGGGACCTGCAGGCCCTGCGGGACGCCGTGGCCTCGGCCCTGACCCGCAGCCACGAACGCGACCTCGCCGCCGCGCTGCGACCGGGCCCCGGCAGCGGGCCCACCGCCCTGACGGTGACCTTCACCGTCTTCGAGGGCGACGGCGACCCCTTCTACGACCCGGGCGACGCGACCTGGCACCTCGCCGACGGCAGCACCCGCACCGCCGCACTGTCCCCGGCCGCCGAGCAGGCCCTGGCGGCCCTGTCGGACCTGCACGAGCCCAACCACGACGACGTGCTGCGGGTGGACCTGACACCCGCCACCACCCGGTCCTGATCCCGGGACCGCCGATCCCGGCGGCGGCGACCGCCGCCCCCGTCCCCATCTCCTACGGAGGCCCGATTGACCCCACACACCACGCCCACCGCCCTCACCCTGACCCGCCGCCTGGCCCAGCGCCTGGGCGAGGGCTGGACGGCCGCCTCCCGCCGCAGCACCCTGTGGGCGGTCCTGGAGGGCCCGGAGGGGTTCGAGGCTGATGTTCGCACCAGCCGCGCGGACGGCACCTTCCGCATCGTCCCGCGTCCGGTGTCCCAGAACCTGCTGCAGCCCGGCAAGCGCGACGGGTTCCATCTCGAACTGGAGGGCTCCGCACACGATCCGGAGGCGCTGGCCGACCGGATCACCGCCGAGCTGGCACCGCTGCTGCTGCGCCGCGAACACGAGCAGGCGGCCCGCACCGCCACCGCGCAGGCCGCCCTGGCCCAGACCGTGCAGCGCATCGGCATCACCCTGCGCCTGACCCCCGACGTCAGCACCTGGCCCCACGTGCCGGGACACACCCACGTCAGGTGGAGCGGCGGACGGGTCCACCTGCACGCCGACGGCCAGGGCCAGGTCACCGCCTCCGATCTGCACCTGCGGGTCCTGGACGCCGCCCAGCTCCTCGCGCTGCTGGCCATCGCCCCCGGCGCGGAGCGCTGATACGGCGCGTACTGCAGCCCGGACCGCCCCCGGTGGGGACCAAGGGTCCGGGCAGTGCTCGGCGGCAAGAGGCACCACGGCCGGCGGGTGGTGGAGGCTGTCACCCGCTCCGGTGATCGGTCCCGGTGGCGGGTGCCGGGGTGTCAGCATGGGCCGAAGGGCGGGGCTGCGGGCGACCGGTGCCCGGGGCCTGCCGGCGCAGGCGAGGCCGGCCGTTCCGGCGGGGGGCAGCACTGGATGGGGCGCCGTGCCGCCTCCGACGGTTCGAGACTCCGCCCGTACCGCCGGCGCCATCTGCGCCGGCCGGGCCGGCCCCTGCGACGAAGCCGCGCTCCTGGTCACGGACCTGGCCGCCCTGGCCCGTGAGGAGGGCACCGCGGACGCCTTCACCTGCCGCTGCACCCGGCTGCGCCGTGACCACCACCGCGGGAAGGCGTTCCTGGGCCGCCTGGAGACCGCCGGCGTGTAGCGGGGAGTGCCGGTGGCGGCCGCCACCAGCCGACTGCGCTGCCGGTCGGGCCGGTGTGTGACGTCGGGGACGCGGCCCGGCTACAGGCAGGCAGCCGTGGACCGGTGGCCCCACCGGCCCCGCCGCGGTACACCCCACACCACCGGCGCGCCCCTGCTCCCCGCAACGCAGGAGCGACCCGGCTCCTCGCTCTGCCGGCCGTCGCCTCCGGCGCCGAGCGCTGACACCGAGCGCCCCCGCGCTGCCGTGCCGTACATGCCGTACCGGCACGGCATGACAGTGCGTTGACGCAGCGTGCTGTTCAGGGGTGCCGCAGGGCTGTCCCTGAACGCTGTCGAGGAAGCGGTGACCATCGAGGCCCAGCACCAGATGCGCGTGGAACTCACCGAGCGGGGCATGGTCTGGGGCTGTTCCTGCGGCCACCCCCAGAGCCCCCTACATCCCCGAACCGGGGCCGCTGCCCCCGCCGGGTCGTAGGGTCCGCAGGCTCGGCCGCCGACGGCTCCGCTACCCTCAGCTCATGAGTCATCACTCTGCGCTCCCGTCCGGTGGTGGCTTCGGACGACGATGGGCCGCTGCGGACCGGTTCACCCCGGACCAGGCGCGCACAGTCGCAAGGCTGGCCACGATCGGTTCTGGTACGCGGCGTGCATACATGGCCGCCTACATCACCTCGGAGGAGACAGCCGACCAACAGATCCGGCTGCTCCTGGAGCGGATTTTGCAGACCGGCGCGATCGCCCGGGACGGGACACGGGTCCGCGCCCGCAGCCATAAAACAGACTCGGGATCGACGCACCGGTACGTCTTCTACTTGGACGACGACTGTCGCAGGGTGGCCGGCTTCCACGGGCCGCCCGAATCCTGGTTCGAGCAACTGGTCCGCATCCCCCTGGAGGATCTGCTCGGCCGACTCGAGGAGGCGCGCCTGCAGCAACGTGCGGCCCAACTCCGCAGGGAAGAGCAGTTGCGTACGGCCGAAGAGCGCGCCAGCCGTAAGAAGGAGGCCACCCGCGCAGCCGTGCCCAAGCCGACGTGGCCCCTGCTGCCCGTCGGCGCGTACGACCAGAACGGCCTGGCCGTGCCCGTGCCCATCCCTCGGCGGCCGATCACCGATGAGGCCAGGCTCCGCCACGTCGCCTACCTGAACCACGTCGTCTTCCACGCGGACGTCCTCAACTCAGCGTTCCTGCGCGACGTTCCGGTGGAAGAGCGGCATGAAGCGATGCGCGCGGTTCTCATCCGCCTGCTGAGAACCCCGAGGACGAGCGTGGCCCTGGACCGAACCGGTATCACCGCCACCGGGTCCAGAAACGGCCGCACGATTGTTCTCACTTTCACGCCCGACGGCGCCATGGTGCGCGCCCTCAAGGCGGGCCAGACGATGATGACGCGGTACCAGGCCCGGTACTGGAAGCTCCCGGAACCCAGGAATGCACAGCAGCCGGAGACGGGCACGGTCGAGCCCGCGCGGGAGCGGCTGAGCGTGCCGGCCGCGGCGAGCCAGGACGCGTGACCGCGCAACCGTCCGGGCCGGGAGTTACTCGCCGGTAGTGCGGCTGGTGGTGCTCGCCGTCTTGTGAGCCGGGTCCTTGCCGCCTACGCCCAGATGTCCGTGTCGCCGCCCTGCCACACCGCCGGGGCCGGGTGTATTGGCCGGTCTGCGCGGCCGTGGTCTCGCGCTGGGCTTGCCTCGGGTTCGGGGACCGTGGCCGTGGACGCCGTGTCAGGAACGTCGGGTGCCGTGGTCGGTGTGGGTTGGGCTGTGCTATGCGGGGCGGGCCACGGCGATGGCCGACCTGCTGGGGTCGAGCCGGTCGAGGGCCGCGGGGGGCGTGCAGGCGGGGTGGGTGAGCCGGACCAGCCACCGGGGGCCGGACGCCTCGGCGACCACGGCGTTGACGTGCTGCTCCCGGGCGAGGTCCTGGGCGCAGTCGGCGCAGTTCACGCCGTGCTGGGCCTCGTGCAGGACCCGGTGCGCGCCCAGCGCCCCCAGCAGGGTCTTGTCCTGGTCGCTCATGTGGACGGTGACCAACGGGTGCTCCTGTTCGCGTGCACTTCTTCGGGGCTCCGCGATGGGGGGACCGGCCGGTCGAAGCACCTGGAGCGTATGCGTATGACCGCCCCATTGTGGCAGAGCGCGGTGCCGGCGAACGCTCGCCCCCGGGCGGTGAGGTGCACCTCGGCTGCCTCGAGGCGGCTCGGCTCCGCGCGCTGCGGGCCGCCGCCCGCGGCGGCGGGCGCTGACACCGGGCTGCGCCCGGTTCGTTCCGGCGCGGCAGGACAGCGCGCTGCTACAGCGCGCTTTCCTAGCGAGCTGTAGCAGTGAGCAGTTGAGCGCGTCTCGCGCGGCCGGTTCGGGCCCGGTGGTCGCCTGCCGGGGGTGTGGTGTCGGCGGGGCCGGGCTGTTCGCGGTGGTCGGCCCCGGTTCGGGGGCGGGGCGGGGTGCGTCTTGTCGCGCGCTGCGGTCGCGGCGGGTCAGTTGCTGGTACGGCCGCTGGTGGTGGGGGTGTGGGCCCGGGGTACGCCGGCCTCGACCGGGTCGGTGTCCTCGGCGGCGGTGGTGGCCGCGTACTGCGTGGCGTACGCCCTCTGGCCCGGGTTGTCGGCCCATTCCACGACGCGGCGCGCGCGCTCACGCCACCCCGGTGCGGCCTTCACCCGGTCGCCCCACCGGCTGCGGCCCTGTGCGCACACCGTGCAGAGCAGCCGGCCGTGCACCTCCCACATCTGCGGATCGGTGGTGTAGCACACCGGGCAGCACCCCTTGGACCAGGCCGGAGCGCGGCACGGTTCGATGACCAGGGCCGTGATGATCACACGGCCGCAGTGCGCGCACTCGATGCCGTACAGCGCGTTCCGGTCGCATCGGGGGCAGTGCTTGCCGGCCGGGACCTCGGCGGGCTCCTGGGGGGCGGGAGTCGGGGTGGCCATCGCGGTGGTTCCTTCCGTTCGGGAGGTTCGGAGACGGGCACGGGTGGGGGCGGCGGGCTGCCGGCGATCGCGGGGGGCGGGCGGGCCGCGGTCCGGGGGAGGGGTTGTTTGTTGGCGCCGCGGGGGTTCAGCCGGCGGCGGGGGCCGGGCGCAGGGCGGTGGCGATGGCCTCGGCGAGCGGGGCGGGGTCCAGGGTTCCCGGGACGGGGCAGCACCCGGGGTCGTCGGTGCAGGAGTGGTAGACGACGTCGATGAAGTCACCGTCGGGGGTGTGGAGCTGGGCGTGGTAGCCGGTCGGCTCCTGGTCGGCCTCGGGCAGGCCCTCGGGGCTGCCGACCAGGATGTAGGTGCCGCCGCCGGCCGGGATGTGGAACTGGTAGCCGCAGCCGTCGGAGGACTCGATCGTGGCGGGGACGTGGCGGGCGAGCAGGGCGGCCAGCGCGTCGGTGACGCTGGGGTGCAGCTCGGCGGGGATCTGGGGGAGCGTCATGGGCGGGTCCTGTTCCTGTCGGGGATGGTGCGAGGGACGCCGCCGGGGCCGGCCCCGGCGGCGGTTGTCCTGCGGCCGGGGGTCAGTAGCCGCCCTCTTCGGGGGTGAAGTACTGGTGGAGGGACTGGCCGCAGTCGCCGTAGTTGCGGGCGATGTGGTCCTCGGCCTCGAGGTCGGCCCGGGCGTCGTCGGCGGCCTGAGCCTGTCCGGCGGGGCTGGCCCACCAGGCGTCGGCGGCGGCCTGCTCGCGGGCCACGACCTCGCGGTACTGCGGGCACCGGTCCTCGGCGTCGGTGTCGTAGCGCGCGGTGTCGATGCGGCACTGACTGCACATGGTTCTCACGCCCTTCCTGGAGATGGCGGCAGGGGCCGCTCACGGATCGGCGGACGCCTTCGGTCCGGCCTGGGGAGCACCGCCCGATCAATAATTAATCTACATGTAATTTGAATCACGGTCAACGCTTTGAGCAGCGCGGACGCAGGGCCGGGCGCGGCGGCCGGGCGTGGGGGTCCCGGGAATCCACACGTCCGAGCATGACACTTATAATTGTACTTACGCTTAGGTCTGTGGTATATTATATGTGTCAGGCCGGGTGGACGGACCACCCGCGCCGACCACGCCCCCGTGGAGTAGCGGTCGAGCTCACCTCACTCTCACTGAGGAGATCGCGGGTTCAAATCCCGCCGGGGGTACGCAGCACAGCACGTTCCAATGCCTTCGTCGTCCATGGGTAGGACGCCGGACCGTCGATTCGGTGAACGGGGTTCGAGACCCCGCGGGGGTACGTATCAGCACCACCGGTCGCGGCCGCAGGGCCGCGGCGAAAATGCCCGTGCGCCCCCTCGGCGCCGGTTGGTAGGGTCGATTTCGCGGGGCGGCTCCGCAGCGTGCTTCCTTCTCCCCTCTCTTGGTAAAGATCCAGCGCGCTCACTTCCCGCCCCGCTTTTCGACGTCTGCACGTACCGGCCCTCCACGGGCGGTGGGCACACCCCGACACCCGCGCCCGGCCCGCCGGGACCGCGGCCGCGCCCGGCCACCGCCGGAAACCACCCCCTGGAGGACGCTCTTCATGACGACCGCGCTGACCACCACCGCCGCCACCGGCCGCACCCGCTCGCTCGCCGAGGTGATGCTGGCGCGCCGCGGCGCCCTCTACCTGACCCCCGCCACCGGGCCGGCCTCGACCGACGCCCTGGCCGGGGTCACCCTGCTGGAGAGCGACCTGGTCGAGCGCGGCTACCTGCTGTCCGCCGAGCTGCGCCAGGCCCTGGCGCAGCTGGGCACCGACGCCCTGGCCACCGCGGGCACCGCGCTGCTGGCCGACGTCGACGCCGCCCTGGGAGCGGACCGCGACCACACCCCGCTGTTCCGCCGCTTCCCGGCCAGCACCCCCGCCGACACCCTCGCCTTCTACGTCGACCGGGTCCTGGCCCTGCTGCTGCAGCACCCCGAGCAGCCGTGCGTCCTGTGCGCCGCCGCCGACAGCGTCCACCCGGTTCGGCCCTGCGCCCACCTGGTGTGCCGCAACTGCTTCGACGGCTCGGACTTCTCGGCCTGCCCGATCTGCCACCGCCGCATCGACGCCCAGGACCCGTTCCTGCGCCCGGCCGACCCGCGCCCGGCCGCCGGCACCCGCCGCGCCCTGCCCGCGCGCCTGCGCGTCCTGTCCCTGGGCGGCGACCTTCAGACCCGCACGGCCCACGCCGCCGCCGAGGCCGCCCAGCTCCTGGCGCGCACCGGCGCGCTCAGCCCCCAGGACAACGAGGACCTGGACGTCCTGCTCGCGCAGGCGGCCTCGCGCACCGACCTGTCCTGGCTGCCCGCCACCGTTCCCGGCCGCGAGACCAAGGCCCGGCTCCTGGCCTGGCTGCTCGCGGACCGCACCGCCTACCCGACGACGCTCCCGGCCGCAGCCGCCCTGATCACCACCGCCACCGACGTGCTGCGCCTGCTGGCCGTACGCGCCGCAGGCGACGCCGGCCTGGTCACCGTCCCGCGCCACACGACGGTCCCGCGCCCGCTGCGCCGCACCCTGCTGTCGGCCATCAACGACCTGGACCCGGTCCAGGTCGCCCAGGACATGCGCCGCCACCCGCGGCACTGGAAGCACGCCGGCGAGCAGCTCCACCCCTTCGAGCACGCCACCCGCTACCCCAACACCGCCCTGGCCTTCGCCGCGCTGCGCGACCTGAAGCTGACCGGCGACCGGATCTCGGGCCTGCTGCGCACCACCGCCGGCGACCTGCCGGGCGTCGAGGCGACCGGCACCACCGTCAGCATCCCCCCGCTGCCGGTCGAGTCCGCGCTGGCCGACGCCGACGTGCCCCGCGCCCTGGCCCTGCTGGCCCAGCGCCCCGGCGAACTGGTCCGCCGCACCGACCACCTGCTGCGCCTGGCCGGCACCGACCGCTCCACCGGGGTCCTGACCGCGCTGCGGCACGCGGTGCCCAAGGTCGCCCCGGCGGTCCTGCTGTCCGCGCTCGGCGCCCTGCGGGTGCGCACCACCACCCGCCCGGGCCGGGTGTTCTTCCCCAAGAGCGCCGCCGCGAAGGTCTACATCGCCGCCGAGCAGCGCCCCGCACTGGACCCCGCCGTCGTGCAGAGCGCGGTGGACGTCCTGACCGGCGAGGTGCTGCGCCGTGCCGCGCTGCTGCCGCGGGTGGACCTGGCCGTGGTGGACGCGGAACTGCACGGGGTGATCGCCCCGTTCGCCGAGCGCACCGCCAGCCGGGCCCTGGTGACGCTGCCGCGCGGCAGCGAACTGCCGCTGCCGGTCGGGCGCACGGTGCGGCTGTTCGTCCACTGGATGGAGTCCGACACCTCCGGGACCACCGACCTGGACCTGTCGGCGGCGATGTTCAACGCCTCCTGGGACCACGTCGGGACCTGCGACTTCACCCGGCTGCGCTACCGCGAGACGGCGGCTGTGCACTCGGGCGACCTGACCAGCGCCCCGCCGCCGCACGGCGCGAGCGAGTTCGTCGACCTGGACCTGGACGAGCTCGACGCGGCCGGTGTCCGGTACCTGGTCGCCGTCGTCTTCTCCTTCAACAGCGTCCCCTTCGACCAGCTCGCGGACGCGTTCGCCGGGCTGATGGTCCGCGACGAGCCCGGCACCACCGGCGAGGTCTTCGACCCCCGCCAGGTCGAGCAGCGCTTCGACCTGACCAGCTCGGCCAAGGCGGGCATCCCGATGGTCATCGACGTGGCCGGGCGCACCATGCGCTGGCTCGACGTCGTCAAGGGCGTGAGCGGCACCGACCACGCCGTCCACCGCCACGCCGACGACCTGGCCACCCTGGGCCACCACCTGACCGACCTGTTCGCCTCCGGCGCCCGGGTCGGCCTGGGCGAGCTGGCCGCCTGGCAGGCAGCCGCCCGCGCCAACACCGTCGCGGTCCGCCACCTCGACGGCACCGCCAGCACCTACCGCCGCCGCACCGGCGAGGACCTGCCCGCGTTCGCCGCCCGGATCGCCACCCCGGACACCGACACCGCGGCGGCCGACCCGGCGACCGCGCAGCTCGCCTACCTGCTGCGCGGAGACCTGGCCCTGGCGGACGGCAGCGAGGCCTACGCCCTGCACCCCGCCGGCCTGGACGCCGCCAAGGTCCGCCTGCTGACCGCCGCCGACCTGGTCACCGCCCTCGCCCCGCAGTAGCCCGATCCCGTCCGCGCCAGGCCCCGACCAACCGGCCGGGGCCCGGCGCGCACCACCACCCCCGGAGGGCGGCGTCCCGCCGATCCCGGGGACGTCGTGGACGAGATCCGCGACAACGTCCTACCGGCGGGCACAGCGGACCTGGTCCGCCTTCCGGTTCCGATGGACCACGCCCAGCGCGTCGCCGAGAGCCGACAGCCCCGTCCCGATCATCCGCCACCCCGGCCCGGCGTCCGACCCTCGAAAGGGACCACCATGGGAACATCCACCTCCGCGAAGCTCATCTACGGCTACCGCCTGCAGAGCGACAACGAAGGCTGGCTCGTCCAGGAAGCCCTCGATGAGAACGGCGAGTACGACGGCCTGACGCTCGACTGGCTCGAACAGGACGGCGACTTCCACAGCGCCGCCAAGGACCGCCTGCGTGCCGCAGTCGGCTACGAGGAAGGCGACTACGCCGATCCCCAGGCATGGCGGGCCAGACGCAACGACGCCAACGCCCGGGTCGCGGTGACGTTCGAGAGCAGCGGCTACAAATACGGCGACCTGTTCCTTGCCGCCGCCGTCCACCGGACCGACCTGGGCGACACCGAGCAGATCGACCCGGCAGCCATGTCGACCGCCGCAGACGAGGCCGCAAACGAGCGACTGCGCTTCGCGCTCGGAGTCCTCGGCCTGACACCGATTCAGGAGAAGCCCGCATGGCTGCTGACAGTCTGCAGGGGCTGACGGTGCGGGCGCGCGACGGGGGACTCCCTGCCGAGGCTGACTCCGAGGCAACGGTCAGACGGCCGAGAGTGGAATCCGATCCGACGTCAGCAGGGGCAGCCTGGGCGCCGACCCCGTCGCTGCTCGGAATCTTGCGTTGTGTCAGCCCAGGACTGACACAACGGCCGCTTCTGTGTCCACGGCGCCACCCAGTCCGTGGCCGCAGCGCCACGTCCGGACGGCCCGGACAGCCCGGTGTTTGTTCTGAGGAACTGAAACAGATCGGTGGCACGGTCCGCAAGGCAACGTGCTCTCGCCCACGGTCAGATGCCCACCCACACTTCATAACGACTTGATAGCGGCTGGCCGGCTCGGCGGGGCCGACCACCATCCCAGCACCTACACCCAGACATGACCAACGAGAGACTCGCTGCCTTCACTGTCCTGCTGGACGCCGAACGCGCTGACGGCAGTAGCTGCCTGGACACCATTCCAAGCCCTGCACCGCCCCCTTGGGCCTCGCCCGAGCCCGGCCTGGACGCCAACTGGGCCGCCTGCCAGAACTGCCTGATCAGAGGCACGCGCCAAGCCATCAGCTGACCCATCCGCCATGCATGTCGGATGCCAGCTCGGCTGTCACCTACGGCGTCGGGGGCGTACCGGCACGGCAGGGCAGCACGCTGATACAGCACGCTGATGAAGCGTGCTGTTGTGGCGCGCAGTGCTGGACGGTCCGGGCCCGGTGATGTCGGGGCGGTCATCGCGGTGGTTCCGTTCGCTGCCCGGGCGCGACGGGGCCAGCGCGCTACTACAGCGTGCTGCCACAGCGCGCTGTGGCAGCACGCCTGGGCGGCGTGTACTTGTGCCCGGACCGGGCCCGGTGGTCGCCGGCCGGGCGGGCGCGGTGACGCTGGGCCGGGTCGGGTCGCCCGGTGCTTGCCGGGCCCCGGGGGCGTGCCGCGGTGATGCCCGGGACCGTGCCCGGGCATCACCGGAGCGGGTTGCCATCTGTGACCGGACGTCCCGTTGCCGCGGCATAGTGCAGATCTGTCCCAGAACCCTGCTTCGGCTTGGCTGTTGCCGTTCCCGTCTCCTACGCTGACGGTGCGGGCTCGCGACGGGGACCCCCCGCCGAGACTGACTCCAAGGCAACGGCGGACACTCGCACCACCCGCAGTCCTGATTGGCGCAGGGGGTGACCCTTGGACAGGGGCGGGCAGTCCGGCCCGCGCTTGTCCGGTGCCTTGCGGCCGGCCCCGGGGGCGGATGCCGCCACCGCGGTCCGTCAGGGGCGCCGTGGCCGCAGCGCCACGTCCGGACAGCCCGGTGTTTGTTCTGAGGATCTGAAACAAAGCGGTACCCCTAGTGGTACCGACGCACCCGCCGGCCCGGATACGGCCAGGCCCGCGGCCGCCCCGGGCCGCGTACCGCAGCACAGGCACGACCCGGAGCCGTCCGCCCCGCTGGGCGGCGCTGTGACCTGCCCGTTTCCCCAGGAGGGGAACGGTGTACGCCACCCACGGCCTGCCGCCGCTTCGGCCCGCGGGGCAGACCGGGCGGCTCCAGGCCGGGCCGGGGGAGCGGGTTGTGCTGCACGGTCGTCGGGGCAGGCAGGTCGCCGGTCCGGGGCACAGTTCCTGGCTCCACGCCACGGTCGAGGTGACGGCCGGCGGCGGGGTGCGCCACGTCCCGGCGGTGCGCGTGCAATTGGTGAGTGCCGGGTTCGGCCCGGACGGTGCCCCGTCGTCCAACAGCCTGACGCAGCCCGGACATAGCTCTGCCCCGGGGCGCATGCCGAAGCAGAGGCACGATCCGGGGCTTACGTCAGTCATTCTACCGCTCGGGCGGCCCCGGCACCGGGATGTGCCGACACCGGTGCGCCGCGGGCGAGTCGTCCTGACGGGCGGCCTCGAACTGGCCGGCTGCTGCTGCGAGGCCTTGTACGGTCGAGTCCAGCGGGGGAGCGGCGGGAAGGACGACACGTGGCCGGTCGGGGATCCGAGCTGTACCGCTTCGTCGCGGACCGGTACGAGGAGCGGATGCAGCACGGGTACGGCGGTGGGGGCGCCGCGGCGGTCCGGGAGTACGCGGACGCGTTTCGGCAGGCACAGGGCCTGCACCGGGACCTCGCGCAGGCCCTGGCGGCCGGCGACGCACCGGCCGCGGACCGGTCCGCCCTCGCGCTGGCCGCGCTGGCGCAGCCGTGGGCCGGGCACCGGGACTACCCGCCGCGGTGACCGGCCGCAGCAGACCGGCCCCGGGGTAGGCGACCTGACACCGGCTCGGGAGCGGCGCCGTACTGGGCGGGGGCCGGGGCGACACCGCCATCGCGGCGGCTCACAAGTCCGGGATCATCGCGGCTGCCCGGAACCCAGGTCCGGTCGACTCGATCGGTGCGCCAGGAGGCGGGGCCGGGTGCAGGTCGTGCTGCGGACGGTCCAGCCGGCCTCGCGCAGGAGCTGTCCGTAGGCGGCGACGCGGTCGCTCTCCTCCTGCGCGACCTCGGCGAACGTCATGGCGCCCGGGGAGCCCGGGAACAGGCAGCGGTGACCGACGCGGACGGTCCGGGACCCGGGGGCGCCCTCACTGGTCAGGAACCCGGCCGATGCGACCAGGCCCGTTGCGTCCAGGACGGCGGCGCGGTGATGCTCGGCGAGGACCTCTGCGAGGGCCTGGACCTCACCGGCGTCGCTGAAGACCATGGCGTTCCACCTCCACGGGCGCGGGCGAGCGACACGCCCACCGTAGGGCGAGCCCCTGACACCGACCCCGCGCACCCGCCGAAGCCCGCATTCCCCGGTTGCCCGGTTCGCGAGGTGGCGTCCCCCGGCTGACCTGGCACAACAGCACGCGCCAACGGCCCCGGCCGACGTCACCGCCGCTGCGCCCCGCGCCGCCCGGTTTCCGGCGCCGCGCTGCCGGAGACCGGGCGGGCTGGGCCGCCCTCCGACGCCGGAGCGCGGCGTTCAGTGGTGGCTGTGGGCGCGCTGCTGCTCCAGGGCGAGGTCGAGCTGCTCGTAGGCCAGGCGCAACTGCTGCCCGCCGTCGGCGGTACGGGCGCGCGGGTCTGCCCCATCGGCGGCGCAGTTCAGGAATCCGGCGGCGGCCTGCAGACACTGGGTGGCCATGGTGAGCAGGAGTTGGGCGTCGGGGTCGGCGTAGTGGGCCTCGGTCAGGCTGTCGCGGACGAGGTCCGCGGCGACTTGGGCGCCCAGTTCGAGGGTCTGACGGTCGGCGGGCTGCCCGGCGGGGCTGGTGAGCTGGTCGTGGGCGCGGCGCAGGTACTCCCCGCCCAGGAGCACGCCCACGCTGGGGGCCGGCCCGGTGACGGGGTCGGCGGTGAGCGAGGACAGGAACCCGACGGCGGCCTGCAGGCACATCGTGGCCACGGTGAGCGGCAACCGGGCGGCGCGGTCGGCGTAGTGGCCGCCGGTCAGTTGCTGCTCGACGGAGCAGGCGACGGCACGGGCACCCTGTTCGAGGCTTTCGCGGTCGGCTCGCGCCGTGATCGGATCGGGCATGCGCGTCTCCCTGGATGCCGGCGGTCCTTGGTGGTTTACGACCCTAGTGCCCGCCGGCCCCCGCGCGTCGGGTCCTCACCGTTCTGTCGGAGGCCTGCGAGGCGTGGAGGCCGGGAGCGGGACGTCGTGCGGGGCCGGCCGCGCGGGGGCCGCCTGGGGCGAGCCGCCCGCCCGCCCGCGGTGCCGGCGCGGCTCGCCAGGACGCGGCGGGCCCGGACCTGTCGCGGTCGGGGCCGAGCCGCGGGTAGCGGGGGTGAACGCGTCGGTCACCGCGGTGGTGCGCGCGGTCAGGTCCGCGACCTCGGCGACCGCGAGGTCGTCGCGGACGCTGCGGGCCATCAGCTCCAGCAGTTCCGGGCCAGCGGCGCTGACCTGGTCGAGCTGGGTCAGCTCCGCGTAGCGCCGGTCGGCCTCGGCGGCCTGCTCGGCGTAGGTCTCCAGCGCCGCGACCCGCCGTTCGATGCCCTGAAGGGCCTGGTCGAGTACGGCGCGGTGCGCCTCCAGGACGGGGCGGACCTGGTCGCCCTGCGCCTGCTCGGGCAGGGAGCGCTCGAGGCGGTTGTGGGTGCGCAGCAGCTGGGCGACCTCCCACCGCTGCGCCGGCAGGAGCAGGTTGTTGCGCTGGCGGTCCAGCTGGTCGCCGAGGTGGACCCGGGAGCGCAGGACCGCGGTGACGGCGCGGTCGGCGCGGGCGAGGAGCTGGCCGGCGTGCTGGCTCAGGTCCTGGTCCAGGACGTGCTGCTCCCGGGGCTGCGGGGCGAGTTGGAGCGGGGTGCGGGCCCTGCCGCGCTGGGCGAGGGCTGTGGTCGACGCCATGGCGGCCGCGCCTGCGTCCAGGCCGGCCGTGGTCCGCAGGGGGCTGGCCTCGATCTTCGGGGTGGCGGCGGCGAGGGCCACGGCGCAGGCGCACTGGATGCCGGCTTCCCGGGGCAGGGGCGCGGTCAGGGTGCTCAGATGCTGTCGGCGTCGGTGGGGTCGGGGGTGAGGAGTTGGTCGGGCTTCGTGGCGCGCGGCGTCCGGCTGGTGAGGTCCGGCAGGTCCGGGTCGGCGGTCAGCCGCGGTACGGCGGGCGTGACTGGTCGTGGTGGTGGTCTTCGCGGTGCGGGGTCCCCTTCGGTCGGTGGGGTGGGTGGGGTGGGTGGGTGGGTCAGCGGGTGGTGGTGGCGGCTCCTGCTTGGGCGTGTCGGGTGCCTTTGGGGGTGAGGGTGACGACGAGGTCGGTGTCGTGGCCGGTGAGCTGTTCGGCGCGGTAGGGGGCGCGGGTCTTGAGCAGTCGGTGTCCGATCAGGGTGGCCAGGGCGGCCTGGAGGTCGAAGTCGTCGGTGGGGTGGGGGTGCAGGCGCAGGCGGCCCTGGTCCAGGACGTCCTCGATGTGGGCGGCGTGGTGGGCGTCGTGCTCGTGCGTGGTGGTCGGTGTCCAGGGCCGGCCGGTGGCTTTGGCGTGGAGGAGTTCCAGCAGGGCGCGTTCGGCGGGGGTCAGGCCCGGGTCGGTCATCTTGGCGCCGCGGGTGGTGTTGTGCTCGGTGGCGGCGTAGGCGCGCAGGCCGTCGGCGAGGTAGACGGGGCCGGCGGCGAGTGCCTGGACGCGGTGCTTGAGCAGTGCGTCCTCGAGTTCGCTGATCCGCTGCTTGGAGACGCCGACGATCGTGGCGGCCTCGGCGACGCCGGCCAGTTCCGGTACCGGGGGCTGGGCGTTGCGGCGGTCCAGTTCGGCCTCGGTGAGGATCTCGGCCCCGATGAGGGCGTCGGGGGCGATGCCGGCGGCGAGGGCCGCGGCCTGGGCGTACTGGATGCCGCGGGTCAGGGCGTCCACGACGCCGGCGGCGTCGAGGAACAGCCGCACGCTGGGGTTGCCGCTGGGGGCCGGTCCGGCTGCCGGTCCGCTGTCGGGGTGGTGGTCCAGCAGGGCGTCGAGCATGGCCTCGTAGAGGGCGGGGGCGTCCGCCGGGGCGGTGGGCGCCGCGAACTCCACGCAGACGCTGAACGGCTCGTGGGCGCCGCGGGGGGAGTCGGTCATCTCGTCCTCTTCTTCGCTGGGGGTGTCGGTGACGGTGTGCGGGCCGGGGCACCGGGTCGTCCCGGTGCCCTGCGGCGGGTCAGCGCTGGAAGCCTGCCCGCTTCAGGTAGGCCATGGCGTTCTTCAGGCCCCGTGAGTCGCTGGGGGTGCTCGGCATGACCACGGTGAACGTGCCGTCCTTGAAGACCCTGTAGTGGCCGTTGCGCAGTGTCACCTCGAAGCCCTGGTTCTCCAGCTTCTTGATGAGCTGTCGGGTGTCCTTCTTGGCCGCCATGTTCTCCCCTATCACCGAACGCCGTCAAGATTTATGATGCATCACAAATCAGAACGATGTCAATAATTATGAACAAAGATGGGCGGGGTTCGCGCCCCGGCCGCTGGCGGGCCGAGGCCTGCGGTTGCCGTGGCCTGTTCGAGCCGGACGACGCCCCCGCCGCTAGCGGCAACCGGGCGTCGGGGTCGCCGGTCAGCTGCTCGACGAGGCCGGCCCCGCCGCTGTGTCTCGTCGACGGCGCGGTTCGGCGGGTAAGGCGGTATCGGCCCGGTGTGGTGCCCGCCGATCGGGCAGGATCGCGCTATGGCACAGGAGAGCTCGGACGCGGTGGTGTCCGTTCCCGAGGGGGCGGGCCGGGTCGTGCCGGCGGTCGCGGCGGTGCTGCGGCTGTCGGGGCGGCGGGAGCGGGTGGTGGACGAGCACATGTTCCGTCCCGGCCACGGGCCGCGGTCGGCGGCCTTCCGGCTGCAGTTGTTCACCGGTGCGGGGCTGCGCCCGGTCGCGGTGGCCACCCAGCGGCCGGGGGAGGGCACGGGGCTGACCAACGCGGCCGAGCGGTACGCCGCCGCGGTGTGGCAGCGGTACTTCCCCGAGCAGGAGCAGCCGCCGGTGTGGGTGCAGCGGCGACTGCGCGGCGAGTCGGCGGCCCGTGCGGCGGTGTGGGAGCTGGTGACCTTCGCCCGGGCCGAGCCGTTCCGCCTGGGCGGTCCGCGCTGGCGCACCCTGACGGACGGGCAGCTCGCCGAGCTCGTGGGCCAGCGGGTGGACCCCGGCCGCGGCCGGGGCTACGTGCCGCCGGTCCCGGTCCCGGAGCCGGAGCTGCGGTTCGAGGCGATGGCGGTGCGCCGGCTGGGGCGGCCCGAGCCGTTCCGCGGGCCCGGGTGCATGCCCGCGGCGTCCTCCCGGTGGCGAAGGTGGTACCGGTGGCTTGTGCCCACCCGCCGCCCGCGTACCTGCTGCTGGTACCACGGCGGCGACTGGCACACCGTCAGCCGCCTGGCCCGGCAGAGCCTGGAGCACGCCGGCCACCAGGGTGCGGCCGCCGGGGACCTCGCCGCCCACGCCGACCGGCACGCCCTCGCCCTGGGCGCCACCGTCTGGCAGCGCGAAGCACTGGCGAGCCTGCTCGACCCCGCCGACGCCATCCAACCCGACGGCCAGGGCCACTACGAAAACGGCCAGCACCGCGCCCAGGCGCTGATGGACCAAGGAGTACGCCGCACCGTCGTCCTTCGCCAGCACTGGCCCGAGCACCCGGCCTGACCGCGGCCGCCCCGGGCGGACCCGGGCGCAGCGGCGCCCGGACCGGGCCCGCCTCGCGCAACTGCCCGACGGCACCGCGTCGACGGGTGGGACGGTCAGGTGCGTCACCGGGTGCGTCAGTCGCTGCGTCACTGGGTGCGTCTCGGCCCTGACCTGCGCGGACGGGCGTCCCGGAGGCACCGGCGGTTGCGTCTCACCTCGACCGTCTCACCTCGACCCTCGCGCTGCCGTCCGCAGCCGCCGAGAGGTCCACCGGGGTGTGCCCATCTCACCGAAGGCCGGCCGCGGTAGTGGATTCGCGGGCGCCGCGCTGCTCCGGGCCTCCACCGTCGCCCAGCCGTCGCCCAGTCGTCGCCCTCCCCCCGGGCGGTCGGTTCCGCGTGCTGCGGCAACAGGCTCACCCTTCAGGCCCACCTGGCCGGTCGGCCCCGGCCGGCCATGGCGGCTCGGCGTGTTGGGAACGGGCGCCGGGGGTGCGTCGGTGGGTGGGACGGTCGGGTGCGTCACCGGGTGCGTCAGAGGAGGCGTCTCAGTCCTGACCTGGGCGGACGAGTGTCGTGGCGGGCCGGCTGGTTGCGTCTCACCTGGACCGTCGCACCGCGTTCACCCCGGCCGGGCAATACCGGCCGGGGCGGTCCACCCGGCCGGTCAGGAGCAACTGCTGCGCGCCCGTGGGCTACGGCGGCGCACGCCGGCCGGCACCGCCGGCACCGACCGGCCCGAACCGCCGGCGGCCTTCGTGCCGCGACGCCGGCGGGCGCGGGCGGAGGGCAGGGCACCGCGCGGCCGCCCTCGGCGGAAGCCGGCACCGGGAGCCGTCGAAAGGTGCCGCCCGGCTGCTCACCGCTGATCGCCCCGGCCGGGGGAGTGCTGCGTGCTGTGTCCGGCCGCTGCGCAGCAGCACCCGGTGCCGGTGCCGGGCCTGCTGCGCAGCAACCGGACCACCCTGCTGCACGGCAACCGGACCGCTCTGCTGCGCAGCAACCGCTGCTCCGTTGCCCCACTGCTGCACGGCAGCCGGACCACCGTGCTGCGCAGCTGCTGCGCCCGCTGCCGTCGCTGCGTCGGTGCTGCGTCAGCGGGTGCAACGGTGCTGCGTCGGTGCTGCGTCAGCGGGTGCAACGGTGGGTGCGTCAGTGAGTGCATCGGTGCCACTGATGCACCCCTGACCTGGTACTTCGCTGCTGTATCGGGCATGCCCGGTTGCGTCTCACCTCCACCGACGCAGCACCGGTTTCGCGCCGGGCAACCGGCTGCTGCTACCTCCGTGCAGCAACCGCAGCAACCGCAGCAACCGCGGCAACCGCTGCTCCGTGCAGCAGCGGAGTGACCGCTGCCGCTGCTGCTGCACGTGCTGCACCGGTGCAACCGCTGCGTGCTGCGCGCGGCTGCAGCACCTCGTTGCTGCTCGCTGCTGCAGTCCGGTCCCGGTCGCTCGGTGAGCACCAGGACGAGCGGGGTCACCGCGACGCAGGCTGCGCCAGAAGGTTGACCGCCCGCGGCCTGGCGAGTTGCGGTCCTGCCGACCGGGCGGCCAGGCTGCTCGGGTGACCACCACCAGCTATGACGAAGCCCGCGAAGCCGAGGCCGTTGCCGTCGACGCACTGCGCGCCGAATTCGTTGCCTCCCTGCGTATCGCCCCGCTGCCCGACCCGGTGAGGGTCTACCTGTTCACCCTGGCCGAGGCGGCTACCGCGACCAACGGCTACGGCTACCTCGTCAAGGCGCCGGTGCCCGGCAGCGTGGAGGTCGCCACCGGCTTCGGCTCCGACCTGTTCTCCCGTGTCCACGACATCGCCCTGGCCACCGGCTGGCTGCGCAGCGACGAGGCGGTGCGCGGCCAGGTGCTGCTCGTCGATGTTCCGCGCTGGGTCGCCCGGACCATGGACCTGGGCCTCTACGACGACCCCACAGACCCCCAATGGCACGGCCGGCCCGTCGAACCCTTCGAGGACACCGAGGTGTACAAGGCCCGGGTCGGCGCGCTCGCCCTGGCCTGACCGCCGCATCGCCGGAGCATCCGCCGCCCGCCGGGCTGCGGGCGGTCGACCTTCGGCGGCAACCGCCCCGACTTCGCTGTCACGGATCAGGCGGGTGGGACGGTCGTGCGTCACTGGGTGCGTCAGTCGCTGCGTCACTGGGTGCGTCTCGGCCCTGACCTGCGCGGACGGGTGCCCCGGAGGCACCGGTGGTTGCGTCTCACCTGGACCGTCGCACCACGTCAGGGCACAGCGGCCGGGGCAGGCCACCCGACCCGCCCCGGCTGGCGGGGAGCAACAACTGCGCCCCGTGAGCTACGGCGGCGCACACCGGCCGGCACCGACCCGAACCCCCGGGCCGCGCGGCCGTCCAGCACCGGCACCGGGGATGGACGAAGGTGGCGCCCGGCTGCTGGAGCACCACCAACCTCCCCGGCCGGGGGTGCCGCGCTGTCCGGCCGCTGCGCAGCAGCACCAGCTGCCGGTGACCGACCTGCCGGTCGCCGGCCAGTGCGGTCACCGTGCTGCTGCGCAGCAACCGGACCACGCTGCTGCACCCGCTGCCGTCGCGGCGTCTCACCTCCACCGAGGCGCCGCCGGTTTCGCGTCGGGTGGCCCGCTGCTGGTACCTCCGAGCAGCAACCGCTGCGTGGTGCTCGCTGCTGCTGCAGCACGTCGTCGGGGTGCTGTGGTTCGCGGTGGTGCGCGGCCGGATGCGGACCGAACTACGGCGTGGTGCTGCTGGACGCCGCCGTCCAGCAGTTGCTGCGGGCGCGGGCGGCACAATGGGCTCCATGTGGATGCAGGTGGGTGTCAACAGCCGTGTGGTGTACACCCGGTATCCCAGCCAGGTGCCCGCCGGGACGTACGGACCGGACCTGATGACGGGCGGCCTGACCTGGCAGCAGGTGCGTTCCCGGGAGGCTCACCACGAAGCCGGGCATGCCGCCGTGGGCATGGCCCTGGGGTTGCCCGTGACCGCTGTCCACCTCTACGCCGCCCCGGACGCGGTACCCGGCCTCGGGGCGACCGATGGCATGGCGCACCTAGGGCACACCGCTCTCGGTCCGTTCGATGCGGATGTCCGCAGCGTGCTGGTATTCCTCGCCGCTGGTGTCCGCGCCGCTCACCGCTGGCTCGCCGAGCAGGAGCTCCTCACTCCTCGCACCGCATTCTTCAACGACGTCCTCGGCAGCGCCGGTGACCAGGCCCGGATGGCGATGCTCACCACCGCACGGCCCGCCCACTTCACCTGGGGCGCCGACCAGGTCTCGGACGTGCCCCCGGGCCACGACCACATCGAGATGGCCTCGCTCTACGACCAGGCCGACGATCTGGTCCGCGACTGCTGGGCACACACCACCGCCATCGCCCACCACCTGCTCGCCCAGGGCAACGCAGACGCCAATACCCTGCGCCGCCTGCACCGCGTGCAGTCCCCTGCTGCGCCCGGCGACGGTCCGCAGCCGTGGCGGACCGGGACCGGGGCAGCGCGCTGACCTGGGCGGTCAGACTTCAGTGTCAGAAACAAGGGTTGGTCAATCTTCAGCGGCAAACGGTCAAGGTTCAGCGTCAGAGGACAGGTGGGTGGGACGGTCAGGTGCTTCACTGGGTGCGTCAGTCGCTGCGTCGCTGGGTGCGTCGCGGCCCTGAGCTGCGCGGACGGGTGCCCCGGAGCCGTCGGTGGTTGCGTCTCACCTCGATCGTCGCACTGCCGTCCGCAGCCGTCGAAGGCCTGCCGGGGTGTGTCCGCCGCCGAAGGCCGACCGCCCCGGTGCTGGACACACGGCCGCGGCGCTGCTCCCGGGCCTTCGCTCTCCCCTGTCCGGCGGTCGGTCCCGAGCGTGGCTGCAACAGGCGCACCCTCAGGCCCGCCTGGCGTGTCGGCCAGCCGTGCCGGCCCGGTGCGATGGGCAACGGGCGCCAGGGGTGCGTCGGTGGGTGGGACGGTCAGGTGCGTCACTGGGTGCGTCACTGGGTGCGTCAGTCGGTGCGTCACGGGGTGCGTCTCGGCTCTGACCTGCGCGGACGGGTGCCCCGGCGGTACCGGCTGGTTGCGTCTCACCTGGACTCTCGCACCGCGTGCGGCCCGGGCCGGGAGCAGCTGCTGGGTACGGCCCGTGAACAACAGCGGTGTGCGTCGGCCGGCCCCTCGGAACTGGGGCCGATGCCTTCACCCGGACCGCTGGCAGTGCCCGTGCGGCGGCGCCGGCCGGTGGCAGCCGGAGGAGGGCGGTGGCTCTTCGGGCGCCGGGGGGTGTTGTCATAGTCGGCGGGTAGTGTCGCGCCCGGTGGGGAACGCCACCGGCATCCTCCGCGGACGAAGGTGGCGTCCCCTCGTCGACCTGGAACAACGTCCCCGGTCTGGGCAGCGGGTGACGCCTCGTGGGGAACACCGACGACATACAGAGCGCGGCGCCGGGCAGGTGGCCGCGAACGGGGAGGACGGGCAGTGATGGACCTGGACGGGCTGGGCACCGACGAGTTGCACCCCATGATGGTTCAGGCGGTCCGTGAGCTCGCGCCGGAGCATCCGGTGCGGGTGCTGTGGCAGGCGCTGGACGAGATCCTCACCGCCGGCGGCGCCCAGTGCCTGCCGATGGCGTGGGAGCCCGACGGCGGCCCGCAGGACCACTGGGAGGTCTCGGGTGCCGGTGAGCGCGCGCCGCGGACCGCGGCGCGGTGAGGGAAGCAGCAGGACGCGGGGTGACCGGGACGATGAAGAGGCCGTGCACGGCCTGCAGCGAACGGGTGGCGGTGGCCAAGGGGTTGTGCCTGCGCTGCTACAAGCGGGCGCGCCGGGGCCGGCCGGACCCGGGCGGTGACGCGCGGGCGTACGGGCAGCCGGACGGCTTCGGCCGGTACGGGGTGCTGGAGGACGACGGGCAGAGCGTGCTGTGCCACGAGTGCGGCGGCAGTTTCCAGTCCCTGGCCGCGCACGCCGCCGGGGCGCACGGCATGACGGCCGATCAGTACCGTGCCGCGCACGGCCTGTCCCGCGGCCAGGGCCTGGTCTGCGCGCAGGTCAGCGCGAAGTTCTCGGCCAACTCCCGGAGCCGGATCGGCAGCGAGTCGTGGAAGCGGTTCGAGCGGGCCCGTGACCCGCAGGCCGCCTCCGCGGCGCGGACGTTCCCGGCCGACGCCGCCCAGACCCGCCACGTCCAGGTCGTGGGCGCTCAGGCCCTGGGGCGGGCCACGCGCAAGGGGACCGTGCGCTCGTGCCGGGTGTGCGGGGCGCAGTGGTGCCCGCTGCCGGGCGGCTACAACCGTGTGACCTGCCGTTCGGCCGAGTGCCTGGCCGCGGACAAGAACCGCAGTGCCCGGGAGCACGCGAAGTCGCGGGCGGCCGGGATCCGCCCGCTGAGCGATCAGGAGCGGGAGCAGTTGCGGACGCTGACGGGTCCGGCGCTGCGGGACCTGGTGCTGCGGCTGGTGCGGGACCACGGCATGGCTCAGCGCGGCCTCGCGCCGGTGGTGGGCCTCAGCGAGGCCGGCCTGTCCCGGTTCCTGAAGGGCACGCGTGTTCCGAGCGCGGACAAGCCGAGGCCGCCCCGGCAGTGACGGTCGGCCCGGTGAGGTGGCCCTCTGTCAGGCCGGGCGGCCCCGCGCCCCGGGCCGTTCCGCGGCGCCCGCCGGTTCACCGCGGTCGATGGCCCAGGCGGCGCAGCAGGCCCCTGGCCGGGCGGCGTCAGGCCGGGTCCGGTGACCAGCGGCTGTACCAACCCCCCGGACCGGACCGCCCGCCTGCGCGCCTACCGGTGCGTGGCCGGGCAGGCTCGCCGGCCGGGTCGGTACTGCGTGACGGGGGTGCGTCGGTCGTGCGTCGGTGGGTGAGACGGTCAGGTGCGTCAGTCGGTGCGTCACAGGGTGCGTCTCGCCCCTGACCTGCGCGGAAGGGCGTCCTGGCGGGGCCGGGCCGGTTGCGTCTCACCCCACCGACGCACGCCGTCCGCCCCGGGCGGGCACGTTGGGCGGGTGGACCGCCGCCGGACCGGTCAGGAGCAGTTGCTGCGCCCCGTCGCGTGAACCACGGCGGGTACCCGGCCGGCCCCTGCGCGACGGTGACCGGCGCCGCCGCCCGAACCGTCGGTGGCCGTTGGGGCGGGAGGCCCCGGTACCGCGTCGGAGCAGGTCGCCGGGCAGCCGGCCGGGCAGTGCCCGGGCGGTGCCGGCACGGTGCACGGAGGGGGCGGGTCAGTCCGGTTCGGTGGCGAGCTGCCAGGCGAGGGGGTCGAGGTCCTCCTCCAGGAGGGCGCCGAGGGTGATCTGGGCGGTCAGCTCGGCGTGCAGGAGGTCGGGGCGGGCCACAGAGGTCGCGCGGGTGAGCACGGCGGCCGGAATTCGGACCAGGACCTGGCCGGCGCACCAGGAGGGGAAGACCAGGTAGGCGTACCGGCTGTCCAGCCTGACGACCCGGGCGGCCTGGCGGCTGCGCCGGGAAGGCGCGGTGGTGCTCACGCGGCGAGCCCCTCCTCAAAGATCGTTGATGGTGTTGCCGTCCGCCGATGATGGTCCATCGACGGGACGGCGACCAGCGGTTATACCGGCAACCGGGCGTGCGGCGCCCGATCGCGCGCGGGTCGCCGGCCCGCGGCGGGGCACCGGTCCGGCGGGACGGTGCGCTGTCAGTGCCGGGTCGTAGCCTCAGCGGGTGCACTGCGTCCCGACGGCCGCGGGCCGACCGTGCCCAGCCCTTGACCCGACCGCTCTTCGGAGGCCCCCTGTGCCCCGCAGGACCGCTACAGCCCATGATCACGCCCGTGCCCTGGCCCTGGAGCTGGGCCCCGCCTGGAGCGCCGACGAACGGGGCGGCACTGCCGTCCTGGACGGCCCGGACGGCATGGTCAGGGTCTGGATCCCGCAGGCCGGCACGGTCCGGGTCGACACCTGCGCCTCGCCCGCCCACCTGGTCGGCGCCGGGCAGGGAGAGTTCACTGGCACGGCCAGCGGCACGGCCCAGGACCTGCCGGCGCTCGCCCGTACGATCAGCACGGAACTGGCCCCGATGCTGGCGCGCCGCACCGAGGAGCTCACCACCCGCACCGAACGCGCGGTCGCGGACCTGAAGGCCGTGACTGCGCGGGCCCGCGAACTGCTTGGCCCCAAGGCCCGCGTCGGACCCGGGCTGGACCCGGGCCACGTCAGGATCGGATGGCCCGGCGGCTGGGTCGAACTGCACTCCGACGGCCTGGGTCCGGTGTACTCCACGAACCTGCGCGCGGACAACGTGCGCTCCGTCCGCGCACTGCTCACCCTGCTGGTCACCGCCGACACCTACGCGGCGGCCGGGGCCTGACACCGGCCGGACCCGATCCCGCTGCTCCCGGTGCCGGAGCCAGCCGGGGAGCCGGTGGCCCTGCCGCCGGGTTCGGTGCAGGCGGATCGCGGCGGCATGGACGTTCTCGACCTGGCGGACCCGCCGGACGGTTCCGGTGAAGTCCGGGCCGCGGCGCCGTCCATCGGCCGGTGTCGCCGGCAGGTGCTGCGGTCGGCGTCACCGGGGCCGGGCCGGGGCCTACTACAGGCTGGTGCGGTGGTGTTGGGCGGCGGTGACGATGAGGGCGGCGACCAGGTGGGGGTCGGTGGTGCCGGCGTCGAGGGTATCCAGGGGGTTCTCGTCGCGCTCGAAGGGCCCGTCGCCGGCGGGGTCGCGCAGGTAGTGCAGGACGGCGCTGGCCTTGGTGAGGGTGGTGGCGGGGCTGCCGGTGGAGATCAGGCCGGCGCGGACCCAGTAGGCGCCGCGGGTGTCGCCGTCCCAGAACAGCCGGGGCATCCCCAGGTGCGGCTGCTCGCGGGTGGTGTGGCAGTTGAGTCCGGGCACGGTCTCCGCGGCCAGGGCGAGGGCTGCCTCGAACCTGGCGTCCCAGGCCTGCATCTGCTCGCGCTCGGCCCGGTGCTCGTCGGTGACGGTCATGGGTGTTCCCGTTTCCTCAAGGGGGTTGGTGGTCCAACGGTAGAGCGAGGTACTGACACCCGGTGCACCGCACGCGGCGCCGCGCCGGGGCGCAGCACAGGCCAGGTGGCGAAGGCGGCGGTCGGAGCCGACCCGACCCCGCTCCGGCGCGGTCTGATCTGTACCGGCGCCGCCCGCCGGCCGTAGCCGGTTCGGGTACCCGGGGTACCCAGTTGGCCGCGACGAGCCCGGCCGGGCCCCCGGGGCGGCCGCGGTCTGGCTGCGGGAGTGCCTGAAGTGCCTGAGTTTCCGGGTCGCCGAACGGCTTGCGGGCACTGTTGCCCGCTGGCCCGGCCGCGGCCATCCGGGCAGGCCACCAGCGGCGCGGCCACAGGCTGGTGGTCGGCCGCGGGAGGGCGGTTGTACTGCCGGCCCGCCCCTGCTGCTGCTCCCGGGCACTGCCCGCCGCCACGCGACCTCTGTCCACAGGCTGCCCTGGCCAGGATGCGGGCATGACCGAAGCACCGTCCCTGTCCCGAGTTCGCCGCGCCCCGCAGGACGTCACTATGACGGGCCTCGGTGGAGGCGACCGCACGGCCGGGGTGCCGGGTGCGCGACCCGACCCGGCGGGCATCGACCTGGCGAACATCTTCGCCGGCAGGCGCCACCGGCCCGTCGTGTACTTCGTGCAGATCGAGGGAGGAATCAAGATCGGTACGACGAGGAACCTGCAGAAGCGCATGGACCAGCTCGGGTGCCACCTGTCATGGGTCCTGCTGGTCGTACCCGGAGACAGGTTCCGTGAGGCCGCCTACCACCGGCAGTTCCAGGCCGAGCGGCTGCGTGGGGATCGGGAGTGGTTCCGGTGCAGGGGCGAACTGCGCCGATTCCTCGCGCCGGTCCTCCCGAAGGAGCCTCCAGCCGATACCCGCAGCGACGACGCGGGGCCCCTACAGCCCGCTTCCGCGGGCACCTCGCAGGCTGGTGGCACTGAGCCGGCAGAGCAGGAGACGCAGACAGGGGCCAAGGCACAGCTGTCCGTTGAGCCGGCCCCCGGGCCGGAGCCGCTGAGCCTCACCGCGATCGCACGGCGGCTGACCGCTGAGGGCACACCCATCAAGCCGGCGTTGCTGAGTACGCACAAGCTGCGCCGTGCCGACTTCCCGCGGCCGGTCCGCACAGTCGACGGCCGGGACTGGTACGCCTACGGCGACATCCGCGCCTACTACCGCGCGCGTGAACAGGCCAGTGCGCAGCCCTCTGACGAGCCGATCCCCGGGCCGGAGCCGCTGAGCCTCACTGCGATCGCACAGCGGCTGACCGCCGAGGGCGTCCCGACGAAACCAGGGCTGCTGCGGATGCACAAGCTGCGCCATCGCGACTTCCCGCCGCCGGTCCGCACGGTCGACGGCCGGGACTGGTACACCTACGACGACGTCCTCGCCTACTACCGGGCCCGCGCAGAGGCTGCTATGGCGTCCTGACCAGCGAAGACGGCTCCGCATGGACGACTGTGCCTGTGGCGGAGACACCCTGCCGCGTCGAGGGGCAGGTGAAGCCGAACCCACCGGGGGCACCGCCCCCGAACCGGTACGGCGCGCGGCGGTGCCGGGCACCCCAGGGCGGCATCCGGCACCAACGCGATGCGACCGCCGCCCTGGACCCCCTGGACCCGGGGCGCCCTGGTGGGGCAGTGTCGGCGTTGTCCAACGACGTGCACCAACCACCGAGGGAGCAGGCACAGTTGAGCTACACGCCGCGTGAGCTGAGGACGACCTACGAGCCCGGCAAGGAATACCTGCACTTCGTCCTGGCCTACGAGCCGCGGATCGGGGCTGTCGGGTCGGCGATGAACGCCGATGTGACCATCGAGCGCCCGGGCCCGTGCACGCGGGAGTGGGCCGGCGGGCTCGTGCGCTGCGATCCGAACGCCCTGCACACCACACTGGTCGACCCCCGCAGGATCCCCGACCTGTTCCACCCGTGCGTGGACGACGACAAGGACAGCCCCGCCGCGGTCGCCGGCTCGGGCTGCGGATGCTTCCGGACCTGGTACGACCCGCACTTCGGGCTCCCGGTGGTGGCCGAGCACTACCGGACCGCCGACGGCGGGCGCACCGACCGGTGGACCTACAGCACCTACGCCCCGCTGGAGCTGCGCGCCGGCGACACCTTCGCCTCCCTGGTCCTCAACGACGGCGGCAACTTCTGGATCCGCACGGCCGACGGCGTGCTGACGCTGCTCCCTCAGGAGCACCAGGGCGGCTACGGGACCGGGTACGGCGGGACCGGCCCGGGCAGGCTGGCCCGGTACATCACGGGCCTGCTCGCCTCGGACGGACGGCAGACCAACGCCGGCGGGTACCAGGCCGACGCCGACCCGAGGATCGCGGCCTGGGTGGCGAGCCGGGCGGCCGACGCCCGCCAGGAGCTGACACTGCGGGACCTGCAGCGCATCGCGCAGGACTGAACTGCCGCACGACCCGGTTTGTTTGTTCTGCGGGGGAAGAACAAGGTGTGTCAGCTGGGGCTAACGCCGTGCCGCTGACCTGCGGTCGCGGGCGGGGTCCGGTTGCTTGAGGCCGCGGTGCCGGTGAGTTGCCGGCGGGTCAGGGGTGGCGGTGGCGCCAGTACTGCTGCACGCGCAGGACCTCGTAGGCCCAGCCGGCCGGGTCCGCGGTCGCCTGGGGGCCGGCGGTCTGCCGGGCGAGGTGGGGGTAGCGGGGGTGCATGTCGCGCAGCGGGCCGGTCACGACGGCGGCCAGCAGTGGTTCGTCCGGCTGCCGCGGGGTGCTGGCCTGCGTCAGTGCCTGCTCGCGTTCGGGTGCGGTCAGCGGCCCGAGGGCCGGGGCGCGGCGCAGCAGGGCGGACCAGGTGACGGTGGTGCCCGCGGCGGCTGCTGCGGCCAGGACGGCGCGTACCTGTACGGCGGCGGCGGTCAGCCGCGCGGGGTCGGTGGCGGGCCGGTCCGGCACCGGCGCGGGCTCGGGCGCGGTGATGGCGGTGGACGGCTGCCCGGCCGGGCGGCGCAGGGGCTGCGCCGGGGGCCCGGGAGCGCGGCGGGGCGCGGGAACAACCTCCCCGTCCGCCACCGCCGTCGGGGCCGGTACGGCACCGGTGTCGGCGGCTTCGTCGTCGGTCCAGCGGGCGAGGCGTCCGTCTTCCTCCAGTGATGCAAGCCACCGCAGTTGGGAGGCCGAGGTGCTGGTGCGGGCCTGCTCCAGGGCGGCGCGGTACAGCTCCACGGCCCCGGCGGCGTCGCCGGCCTGCACGGCGCGCTGCAGCAGCACCAGGGTGTTCTGCAGCTCCCGCCGCTCGGCGGCCAGGGCCAGCGGGTCCGGCGGCGGTACGGCCGGGCTGCCCTTGGAGCGCGAGCGCAGCCGGTCGCTCCACTGCACTCCGGCGCTCAGGTGCGCGCGCTGCTGCCTCACTGGTCCCCCGATCGCCGAACGATCCGCCCGGTCCACGGTAGCCAGTGGCGCCGCCGCCCGGCCAGAGGCCGCCGGGAGCGCCGGTCCCGGCCGCCGCGCCCCGGCGGCGGAGCAGGCCGGTCCGGCGCCCGGCGGGCCGAAGCCCGCCTGGAGGCGGCGCTGCTCCCGGGACGCCCCGCCGGTAGGGCCCCGGGGCGGGGCCGGCGGCTAGAACGGGGGCTGGTCGTGGGGGCCGCTGGAGGTGTCGGCCCACGGGTTGTCGCCCGCGGATGCCGCGGTGCCCCAGCCCGCGGAGGCGCCCTGGTTCCCCTGCTGCTGGCTGCTGTTGCCGCCCTGCTGGTGGCCGAAGCCGCCGCCCGGGGCGCCGGGGCCGCCGGTCCGCTGGGCCTTGGTGACCTTCGCGGTGGCGCGCAGCAGGGACGGGCCGACCTCCTCGACCTCGACCTCGTAGACGGTGCGCTTCTCGCCTTCCTTGGTGTCGTACGTGCGCTGGCGCAGACGGCCCTGGACGATGACGCGCATACCGCGCTGCAGCGTCTCGGCGCAGTTCTCCGCAGGCTGGCGCCAGACGTTGCACGTGAGGAAGAGGCTCTCGCCGTCCTTCCACTCGTTGGTCTGGCGGTCGAAGGTGCGGGGGGTGGACGCGAGCCGGAACTTCGCGACGGCGGCTCCCGACGGCGTGAAACGCAGCTCGGGGTCGTCGACGAGGTTGCCGATGAGGGTGATGACGGTCTCGCCTGCCATGGGGGGTCCTCTATCTCGTGGGTGCGCGAGCGGTGATCTTGGGTGAAGCGTAGGGCCCGGTACTGACACGACCCCCTGCCCGCGGGGCGGCGCCCCCGGCCGGGGCGGGAAGCTGCTGCGGCGCGGCCCTGGCGGCGACCGCTTCCTTGCCCGCGCCCGGTGCGCGGTCGGCCCCGGTGCCGGGGCCAGGCTGGTGGCGGGAGGGGTTCGGCTGCACCGGTGGCGGCGGCTTCTGTAGTGTGGTCGGCGATAGGCCACCGCGCTGGCCTGCTGCCCCGTCCCTCGCGTCCACGCCGCAGGGGGCCCAGAGGCCAAGAGGCTCCGACTCGCGCACTTCCTTCGACGTGCACTGACACGGCACCGCTGACCTCCCTGCGGCCCGTGCAGCGTGGAGCACTGCGGCCGCGATGAGGACTGACATGAGCAACAACACCACCCGGGCACGCGACCGTGCGGTACGGGCCTACAGGGACGAGCACGGGGTGCCGCTGAGCGAGGCCCGCCGCGCGGTCGCAGCACTCGAGGAGACCGCTGCTCCCAAGGCCTCGGCCTGGGAGGCGTTCACCCCCGAGGAGCGCAGCAAGTGGGAGGGGACGAAGCTGTCGGGCCTGGCATCGCGCCAGGAACTGCGGCTTCTCGGTGAGGTCGCCGCTGAGCTCGGTTCCTCCATGTACGCGCTGGACGTGCTGCGCTGGGGCGACGAACCGGTGGTGCTGGCCGACCTCGACAGCCCCGACGACTACGTCCTGCCGCGGCTTCCCCGTCAGGGCGACCGCCAGGACCAGGCGTGGCGTGCCCGGATGGCCCGCGCCTTCACCGACATCGCCGAGGACCTGCGCGCGGGCCGGGCACCGGTCGCGCGCTGCCACGCCGAGGACCTCGTCCTGATGGTCGCGGCGCAAAAGGCCCGCGAGGTCGTCGAGCAGGCGAAGGAGTTCGCCGCGGACCCCCACGTGGACGAGCCCGGGGAGGAGCCGCTGGACGCGGCCGGCCACCTCGCCGAGTGGTTCCCCGGCCTGGGGCGGGTCAG
Source organism: Streptacidiphilus sp. EB103A (assembly GCF_041261405.1). Taxonomy (NCBI): domain Bacteria; kingdom Bacillati; phylum Actinomycetota; class Actinomycetes; order Kitasatosporales; family Streptomycetaceae; genus Streptacidiphilus; species Streptacidiphilus sp. EB103A. The sequence continues at coordinate 45,424 of NZ_JBGCAQ010000035.1, forward strand.
CCTGCGGCGCAGCGACGCCTTCACTTACCGCGACCTGGAGGAGGTGCTGCTCGGCGCGGCCGAGATCTACCTGCTGTGGGACGACGACCAGGGCTTCGAGTGCCCCGGCCATCCGCTGGGCAACCAGATGATGCTGGGCGAGGACCTGCGCGCCGAACGCTGGTTCGACACCTTCGCCACCACGCTGCCCCGGGACCCGGGCCGCGGGTTCCCCGAGGAAGTCTGGTCCCAGTTGACCGAGCACGCCCGCCGCGCCCTGGCGGTCGAACCGGTCTGGCTCGGCGCCGACGACGCACCCGCACAGGGGACCGCGGCCCCGGGCGACCCCGTGTGCGCGGTGCCGGACCAGAACGCGCCGCTGGGCACCGTGTCGGCGGCGAACTTCATGGTCGCCGCATGGCGCCAGCAGGTGCTGAACCTGATCGGAGCGGCGATGGGCGAGAAGCACCGGGTCTGGCATGTGGAGAACCCGGACCAGGTCTGGGAGCTCGACGGACGCGCCGTGCTCAGCGACGTGCCCGAGATCGCCCTCGCGCAGGCCCGGCGGCTGATGCCCGGCGCTGCAGCGGGTGAGGGCGAACTGGTGAACGTCTACTGGGCCCGGCCCGCACCGGCCGGGCACTACTACCCGCCGCTGTGGTTCCGGGTGAAGGCCTGGGAGATCGAGGACCACTCCACGGGCCCGCGCGACGTCCCCTGGATGCGCGTGCAGTGGGCCGACGGCTCGCTGTCGGGCATCTCGTTCACCGACATCGTGGCGATCCGCCGTGCCACCGAGCAGGACCTGTCGCCCTGGGCGCCGGTCACCGGGGAGCTGACCCCCATGCCGACCCTCGCCGACTACCGCCGGCCCGAGGACGACGACTTCGAGGAGGACGAAGAGGCCGTGGAAGCCGAGCGGCCCGCACCAGACGGCGCGATCCCCGAGCAGCTGGCACAGCCGTCCGGGGCGGCTGCCGTCACGGGCGCCCGGGACGTCCCCGCGCACAGCATCCACCCCACCGCTACGGACGGGTGGCGCCTGGTCGGGCACTACCTGCACCACCTGGCCCACCGCGATCCGCAGCACTGGCGGCAGTCGGACGCGAAGGCCGCCCAGTGCCGGCAGCAGCTGTACGCGAACGGCGTGGAGAGGGGGCAGGACGTCTCGGTGGCGATGTGGCTGGACCTGACCGACACCGAGGTCGCCTGCGAAGACCCGCACTGCCAGGCCCGGTCCGCGTATCTGACCAGCGACGGGGCAGGGCGGATCCCCGCCTCCGGCCCCCTGCCGCAGTTCGCCCGCCAGGACGGCCGCGCCTACTTCGAGTACCAGACCCATCCCCACGGCGACGACGGCTGGGCCAGCTCGGTGGACCCGCGCAACGTCGAATGGATGACCACGGCCCTGGCCCTGTACGGCGGCGTGCTGCGGGTGAACTGGATGTCCTTCGGCTCCGAGGCCGAAGGGTTCTCCGTCGGCTCGGGCCACACGGTGTGGCGGGTCGCCGACCACGAGGCGACCGAGGTGCGGCGGCTGGCCATCACCAGTGCACAGGAAGGCATCACCACCGCAGAGAGCGGCGACCCCGCCTACGAGACCCCGCCCCTTCCGCCCGAGGTCCAGGAGCAACTCGAACGAGATGCGGCGGCCGCCCCGCCCGCCCGGGGCGACAGCCCCGGCCAGTAGCGCCGGCCAGGACCACGGCCGCAGCAGCGCGCCTCAGCCCGGAGGCCGGCCCCCGGGCGCGTCCGGCTGCTCCAGGCCGGTGAGCGTCCAACGGGCCCGGGCGGCCGTGTGGTCCTCGGCTTCGAGGCGCAGCAGGGCGCCGTTCGGGAGCGCGGCGGCCCGACCTCGTCCCTGACGGCGTGCCAGCTGTCAGGGATCAGGTGCTTGCGAACGGGCCGGCGCGCGGGGCCGTCCGTGCGACGTGGCCGCCGGCGCGGTGTGTCGGCGCCTGCGGGGCGGTGGGTGCTGGTCACCATGGTGGGTATGGAGACCCTGCTGCGGCCCGAGGGGCCGGCGTCCGCCTACCTGCGCGCGGTGGTGGCCGCGCTGGGCCCCGTCGCCGGGCCCACCGACGGCTTCCGCTGGCCGGAGCAGTGGTTCACCTGGCCGCGCGCGGGCCTGACGATCGGCCTGGACCCGAACGTGCTGGTCTGGCTGCCCGAGACCGGCTGGTCGGTCGCCCTGGTCGACCCGCACGGCGACATCACCGGCCTGTCCCACGCCCTGGTCGCCGGCGCGGTGGTGCCCCGCCCCGAGGACGTGGCCGCCGCCGCGGCCCTGCAGGTCGGCCGGTGCCTGGACGAGCTGCCGCTGCGCGCGGCCGAGACCGCGGCCGTGCCGGGAACCCGGCTGACCGGGGCCCAGCAGCGGGCGGTGGCCGCCTGCGAGATGACCGAGGACGTCGCGCGGCGCCTGGCGGTGTACACATCCGCGCAGACGGCGGCCGCGTGCGCGTGAGCGGCGCCGGCCCGCGTCAGATGCCGAGGGCGGTCTCGAGCATGCGGCGTTCGGCGACCGAGGGGCAGTAGGCGATCTCGATCAGGGCGGCGACCAGGTCGGAGCGGTCCATCTCGTTGCGCGCCGCGTCGGCGTCGATCCGTTCCAGCGTCGCCCTCGGCACGCGGGCCTGGAACTTCTCGCCCTTGGCGGGGCGTCCGCCCTTGGGCTTGTTGAAGTAGCGGTCGACGGCCTCGTGGTGGCCGTTCTTCTCCAGCCAGTCGCGTGCCTGCTCCTCGGTGATGCCCTCGTAGGCGAACAGGGCGTCGGTGCCGGTGTTGCTGGTGCCCCAGATCCAGAATCCGCTTTCGGTGCGGTAGAGATCGTTCACGCCGTAGACGGGGTTGTCCTCGCCCGAACCCTCGCCCTCGAAGTACTCGACGCCGGGGAAGTCGGGCTGGAAGACGCCGTGCTGGACGAACCCGTCGGAGTCCTTGACGGTGTAGGGGATCTGAGACATCCACACTCCTCACTGGTTTCGGATTCCAAATCCTATCATAATTTTGGAATCCGAAACCTGGCAGCCCTTGTTGTCGGGGAGCGCTGTCGGGTCGCCGCTGTTCCACCGTCCTGCGATGCCACGCCTCGAGGGCCTGGCCCACCACGGGGTCCGCTGCCGGTGCGGCAGCGCCCTGCCCGCGTCCTGCGGCGCGCAGTGGAGCCCGCCACCGACCGGGAGGCCGAGCAGGTGGGAGGCGGCCCCTGTCCGCTGCGCCCGGGTCGTCCCGTGTGGGTACCGGTTGCTGGACCCGCGGCTGCTCGACGCCTTCGGGGACCGGGCCCTACAGGCAGGCGTGGACCGGGTGCGGTGTGGGCGGCTTCACCGCGGCTGGTCCAACTCGGTGCGCGCCGCCGGGAGGACTGCCGGTGCGCCGGCGCTGACCTCCCAGAGCAGCGGCGCCCGGTCGACGTGGTTGTCGTCGTGGGTCGGGTGGTCGCCGGGCCGGGCCGGGCGGTGGCGGACGAGGCCGTAGCGCTGGGCGGCGCGGTTGATGATGTTGGTGGCCCGTCCCACGGTGCGGGGGCCGCCGATGGTTTGGACGATGGCGGCGGGCTCCAGCAGGAGGTCGCCGGGCAGTGCCTGGCCGGTGTCCAGGAGCTGGATGAGCTGGCGGGTGAAGTCGGCGGCGAGGTCCTCGGTGCTGAGCGAGTCCGTGCGGTGGAAGCCGGCGGGGGACAGCGCCCGCGGGGGCCGGCGGTCCGCCGCGGCCGCCGGGGGCCGTGCGGCAGGGGCGGGTGCGGGCGGTACGGCCAGGAGCGGGGTGGTGCGGCAGTCGTGCCGTAGGTGCAGGGCGGTCAGGTGGGCCAGTGCGCGGCGCAGTTCGCGGCTGGCCCGCGCGTCGTGGGCGGGGTCGGTCCCGGCGGACAGTGCCCGCAGCTCCAGCGGGTGCAGGCGGGGCAGGCGCTCCAGCGGGTGCTCGACCACCAGTCTGGGGCCGGGGGAGGACAGCGGCAGGTCGTCGGCCGCCGCGAGGGGGCAGCGCAGCGGCGGGCAGCCGTGGGGGCAGTCCAGGAAGCCGGACGCCCGCTCGTCGGCTTCGCCCTCGCGCCAGGCGGCGATCTCCTGGGGGCCCAGGTGCAGGATGACCCGCCCGTGGCCGTCCCACGCGGCCAGCTCCACCCGGGCCTGGTCCTCGCCGACCCGGCGCAGCCCGGGGGCCCCGCTGAACAGGCCGCCGGGTCCGATCCGCGGGGCGAGCGCGGAGTACAGGAGCTGCGTGCTGTACGTGGCCAGGGTCAGGTGCAGACACGAGGGGCCGGCCAGCGCGCCGGTGATGCCGAAGATCTCGTCCTGCTCGGCCCAGACGTCGTGTCCGGCGAAGGTCCGCAGCAGCACGCGCTCCAGGCGCCGCTGCCCCGCGCACGCCGCCGCCCACGGCGGCCGCGGCGGGTCGGCCTCGGCCACCGCCCGCAGCCGTTCCTCCAGCTCCTGCGTCCGGTCCTGGTCCAGCGGAAGTGCCGGGGAGGGCCGCGGGCGCCGGGGGTTGGCCCGGGTGGGCCCGAGGCCGCCGAGCAGGACGGCGGTGCCGTGGCCCAGCAGCGCTTCGGCGACCGGGGGCAGCGCGGCCAGCGCGTCGCGCAGCGCCCGGCTGTACGCGCGCGCTCCCACGTCCGGGGTCCGCGGTCCTCCGCGGGGCAGCAGCGCCTGCTCCTCGGCGGGATGCAGCCCGTGCTCCCGGTGCAGGTACACCGGCCCGGCCGCGGTGCCGCCGCCGACGGCCGTGGGGAACAGGTCCCGAAGCTCACGCTCCCACAGCTCGGCTTCGGCGACCGAGGCCCGGTCGAGGTGGAGCACCAGGTGGCCGTGGCCCGGGCCGGCCAGTACGAGGCGGTCGGGGCGGGCGGCCGGCTCCCACCTCAGCCCCGGCGCCCCGAGCAACCGGCCGCCGTCCAGCCTGGGCAGGAGCAGGTGCAGCAGCGGTCCCACGGCGGCCGAAGCCACCCGCAGGTGCAGGCAGTTCGGCCGCGCGGCGGCTTCCCGGATCCCCCACACCGACGCCGGCGCCCCGCGCCGGTCCGGGTGCTCCATCGACCTCAGGGACAGCAGGAGGACCTGCTCCAACTGCTCCTGCTGCCAGCACCCGGCCAGGTCCGGCTGCTGGTCGTAGTGCGCCAGCAGGACGCCCAGGTCCGCCTCGCGCCGGTCCCAGGACCGGGGCTGGCTGCCGACCTGCGCGCTGGTGGTGACGGTGGACTCCATGCCCGTAGCGTCCCACGGCGTCACTACCCTCCGTAGCTCCTTGGTCAACATTGCGCGACCGGTGCCGACGGCGTTCGGGCCGGTCGCCGGCCCGGGCCGGCTGGCAGGGACGGCGGGGGAGCGACCGGCCCCCTGGCGGCGGAAGAGGAACCGGTGCGCAGGCCGCCCGGCCCGCTCGAGGTCGCCGGGGCCCGGCGTGCGGCGGCAGCGGCTGCCTCACCAGCCAGTCCCCGGAGGGGTGTTCGGGACGCCGGCCGGCCAGCGGCCCCGTTCCCGGGGGGAGCCGTGCGGCTGTTTCGCGGCCGGCTCCGGCGCCGCTGCTCCGACTCGGCCGGTGCCGCCGGGCCGGGCGACGCGGCCCCGGCCTCCCGGACCGGCGTCGCCCGGCCCCTGCCTCTGCCGCCCGGCTGCGCGGCCGCGCCCTCTGTCCACAGGCAGGGCCGCTCAGGGTCGGTGTCATGCGGACCGGAACCTCCGCCGCATCCGCCGACCAGGGAGGTTCTTCTGAACGACATAGCGGACGGCGTGTCCGAGGGGGGCACGGAAAATGCAGGAAAGGCCGTCCCCGCGCGCCCGCGATTCCTGCTGCTGCCGATGCGCTCCAGCTGCGCGTCGGAGCGGATCTACAAGTGGACGCTGCCGGCGTTCGAGGGCGAGCTGCCCGACGGGCGCCGCTACAACGCCTGTCCCACGGCCGGGGTTTGCGTAGATTTGTGCTACGCGAGGGCCGGCCACTTCCGGCACGGCACCGTCCTGGCGGCGCACCAGCGCAACTTGCAGTACGTCCTGGACGACCTGCCGGGCTGGGAGGCCCAGATGACCGAGGAGCTGCAGCACCGCCGCTACCGCGCGCCCGAGGGCGGCACGGTCCACGTGCGGGTCCACGACGCCGGCGACTACCTGTCGCTGCCCTACCTCAAGGCGTGGCTGCGGATCTTCCGCAGCGCCCCGCACGTCACCTTCTACAGCTACACCAAGCAGGTCGCGCTCCTGGAGAAGTGGGCGCGGCCCGACCAGCCGGCCAACTTCCACTTCCGCTTCAGCTACGGCGGCACCCAGGACGGCCTGATCGACCCGGCGCGCCACCCCCACGCCGACGTCTTCCCGAACGAGGAGTCCCTTCAGGCGGCCGGCTACACCTCGCAGACGCCCTCGGACCTGCAAGCGGTGTACGGACCCAACACGCTCGGCCTGGCCGCGAACAACATCCCCCACCTGAAGAAGCGGCAGGGCAAGGAGACCTTCCGCGCGCTCCAGGAGGCGGCAGACGCGGACAAACCCGTCCGCCGGCACGGAAGGGGGCCCGCCCCGCGCCTGCCGCAGGCCGACTGAGCACGGCCCCGGACCCGGCCGGCACGGCGCTTCGCCCCCTGCCGACCGGGTCCGGGGCCGGCCGAACCGGTGGGTGAAGCGGTGCCGCTGCATCGGCGTCACCGGCCGCGGGGGGGGGCCCCCCAGGGGGGGGCCCCCCCGCCGGGGGCGGTTGCCCGGCCGGGTGCGGGCCCCCGGGGGGGGTGGGGCCGGGGGC
>NZ_JBGCAQ010000036.1:0-50776 GCF_041261405.1 Streptacidiphilus sp. EB103A
CAGGCCGACACATCCCCAACAGGACAGCCGAAGCGTCAGTCACTTAGCGAGTCAGACCCACCAGAAGCATCACCGAGAACATCATCACTGTCACTGCCTTGACGTCATATCGGACATAGCGGTCACATTTCGTCGGACGAGTGACCCAAAAGTAGGTCGAGTGACCCCAAAACCGGATGGCTCGGGCGAACCGGGGTCACTTTTGGGACAAGGTGTCATTTGATCTTGCCGTTATGCCCGATTCATCCCGAGAATCGCGTACCAAAAGTGACCCCGGTTCAGCCGAGGACATATGAAGGAACGTTTCTTCACCCCCCGGCACCGGCGCGCCCCCCGGCACCGGCGCGCCACCCGGCAACGCACGCCCCGCCAGCCGCCCCGCTCCTCGTGGTTGGCCAGCGAGCGGAGCGAGCCACCCCAGCCACGCACGGACCGGCGTGCCCCAGGGAGGTGACGGTGGTTCAGCGGGAGCGAACACGCACGTCAGAGACGGGAGCGGGACGGGGGCTCGGCAGCGAGAGGGATTCCGCCGCGCCTGTGGCGGCGTCCCGCCTCCCCCGCCGACCGCCCCGCACGGTGCCCCTCACCCCCGCCCCAGCACCATCGTCGCCGAGGAGCAGAACCACCCACCCGTCCCGCTCACCAGCGCCAGCTGCGGGAGGCTGCGGGCCGCGTTCTTCCTTCGCATCCGCCATACTTGACGGTCCGTCGCCGCCGCGTAGTCCCCCCTCAGCTGCCGGACCGCCTCCACGATCAGGAACAGGCCGCGCATCCCCGGGTGGCAGGCCGAGAGGCCGCCGCCGTCGGTGTTCATGGGTAGCTCGCCGTCTCGCAGGAGTCGGCCGGCCTTGGCGTCGACGAAGGGGCCGCCGTCTCCCTTGGCGCAGAAGCCCAGGTCCTCCAGGGCGACCAGGGGCATGTAGGTGAAGGCGTCGTAGATCTCTGCCAGGTCGATGTCGTCCGCCGTGACGCCCGCCCGCTGGTAGGCGAGGCGGCCGGAGACGGCGGCCGGGGAGACGGTGAAGTCCTCCCACTCGGACATCAGGTTGTGGCTGAGGTGCTCGCCGGTGCCGAGGATCCACACCGGGTCGTGCAGGGTGTCGGGAACGTACTCCTCGGCGGCGAGCAGCACCGCGCAGCCGCCGTCCGAGCGGATGCAGCAGTGCAGCTTGGTGAAGGGGGAGGCGATCTCCGGTCCCGCGAGAACCTCGTCCACGGTCAGCGGGGTGCGGTACATCGCGTCGGGGTTGGCGGCCGCGTTCGCCCTGGCCTGGACGGCGACGCCGGCGAGCTGTTCCAGGGTGGTTCCGTACTCGTGCATATGGCGGCGGGCCGCCATCGCGTACTTGGAGATGAGGGTGTGTCCGTACGGGGCCTCGAACTGCTGCGGGCCGCGTGCGCCGAGGGCGATTCCGGCGGTGCGGCGGCGCGCCTTGAGGTCCGCGCGGGCGGTGGAGCCGTAGACGAGCAGGACGGCTTCGGCGTGTCCGGCGGCTATCGCGTCGGCGGCGTGGGCGGCCATGACCTCCCAGGTGGAGCCGCCGACGGAGGTCGAGTCGGTCCAGCTCGGACGCAGCCCCAGGTACTCCGACACCTCCACCGGGGCGAGGATGCCGAGGCCGGCCGAGGCGACGCCGTCGACGACCCCGCGCGGCAGCCCCGAGTCGGCGAGGGCGCGGCGTGCCGCCTGGGCGTGCAGCTGGAAGGGGGTGGCCTCGTCCACCCGGCCGCAGTCGGCCAGGGCGACGCCGACGACGGCGACCCTGCGACGGCGCGGCGAGCTGTCCGGGACGGGGGCGTGCAGTGACGGCGCGGGCACGGGCGACCGCCTCTCTCGGTCTCGGCAACGTCATCTGACGGTACATCAGATTTGTGGCCCCGTGCCCCTGTGCCCTGCGCATCGGCGCTTCTAGTATGACGGATCGTCAGATCGAAAGAACCCCGAGAACGCCTGCTGGACCACAGAACCCTGGAGACGGCATGGACCCCGCGCTCACCCCGGAACAGGAAGCCGTCCGCCGCACCCTGCGGGAGGCGCTGGCGAAGCACTGCGGTCCCGACGAGGTGCGCGCGGCTGCCGCGAGCCCGCAGGGCTACGACCCCGAGCTGTGGCGCAGGCTCGCTGAGCAGCTCGGTCTGCCGGGTCTCGCCCTCCCGGTGGCGTACGGCGGTGTCGGGCTCGGGCCGGTGGAGCTGGCGCTGGCCTGCGAGGAGAGCGGACGGGTGCTGCTGCCGTCGCCGCTGCTGGCCTCCTCCGTCCTCGCGGCCACCGCCATCCGCGTCCTCGGCACCGAGCAGCAGCGCGCCGATCTGCTGCCCGCCCTCGCAAGCGGCGCCCGCACCGGCGCGCTGGTCACCGCCGCTCCGCCCGCCCTCGCCCTCGGGCTGATCCCGGTCGGCGCCGGTGACGGACTTCCGGACGGCACTCCGGCCGGCGGCGGCCGGGCCGGCGGCGTCCAGGCGCGGCCCGCCCGGGAGGGCAACGGCTGGCTGCTCTACGGCGAGGCCGGGCAGGCACTGGACGGAGCCCGCGCCGACCTGCTCGTCGTCGCCGCCCATACCGGCGGGTTCCCGCGCAGCCGTACGGTGCTGTTCCTGGTGGAGGCCGACGCGCAGGAATGGGTGACGGGTCTGACCCGCACCCGCCTCGCCGCGATGGACGACACCCGGACCCTGGCCAGGGTCGAGCTGCGCGACACCCCCGCCGTGCCGCTCGGCGACCCGGCGTCCGACGCGGCGCCCGCGCTCGGCCGCACGGGGCTGCTCGCGGCGCTCGCCGTGGCGTCCGAGGCGGTTGGCGCGGCCGAGCAGTGCCTGGCCAGGACCGTGGAGTATGTGCAGGTCAGAAAGCAGTTCGGACGCGCCGTCGGCTCCTTCCAGGCGGTGAAGCACCGCCTCGCGGACGTGTACGTGGCCGTGGAGACGGCCCGCTCGGCGGTGTACTACGCGGCCTGGACCCTGGAACGTGGGGAGGACAGGGAGCGCGGGGAGGGCAGGGAGAACGAGGGCGACCTGCCCGGCACAGCGGTCCCGCTCGCGTTGGCGCACGCCCTGGACTCGCTGCGCACCGCCGCCGCCGACGCCATCCAGTTGCACGGCGGGATCGCCATCACCTGGGAGCACGACGCCCAGCTCTACTTCAAGCGGGCCGCCGCCGACGAACTGCTGTTCGGTCCGCCGCACCTGCTCCGTGCCCGCGCCGCCGAGTGCGCGCAGCTGTTCCCCATCCGCCAGGAGGCCTGACATGGCGACACCCGCATCGACACCCGCATCCGCACCCGCTCCGGGACCCGAGCTGCGTCCACCGGGCTCCCGGCTGGAGGCGGTGGTCCAGAAGGTCTCCTCCAGCCCGGTCTTCGCCAGGATCGCCCCCCGGGTGCTGCCGCCGATGGACAAGTTGGTGCACCGGATCACCGGCGGCAAGGTGATGATCAGCCAGTACATGCTGCCCTCGCTGTTCCTGACGACGACCGGCCGCCGCACCGGGCAGCCGAGGGTGGCCCCGATGGCCTGCCTGCCGGAGTCCGGCGGCACCTTCCTGGTGATCGGCAGCAACTTCGGACGCCCCGACCACCCGGCGTGGACCGGCAACCTGATCGCCGACGGCAAGGCGCTGGTCGAGCACCGGGGCCGTACCGTCGAGGCGACCGCCCAGTTGCTGGAGGGCGAGGCGCGGGCCGAGGCCTGGGCGGCGCTGCTGCGGATGTGGCCGCCGTACGCGACCTACCAGGCGCGGATCGAACGGCAGATCCGGATCTTCCGGCTCACGCCGGTGCAGCAGGGAACGGCCGGCCGGGACAGCTGAGGCAGAGCGAAGGGCGGTCACCCCATCGCTGGGGTGACCGCCCTCAAGGGGTTGTGTCGCGTGGCGACCCGAACAAGGGTGGCGGCGGGCGACGGGTGGGCATGGGCGCGGGGCTCGAACCGGAGTACCTCCCCCGAGGCACGCCCGGCAGCTCGGCCCGACCGGACAGGCGGCCGGGGCCCGCGACCCAGGACGGTGCTGCTACTGCGTTACCGCATTTCCGCGTTACCGCGTCACTTCGGCGGCTTCTTGCCGGTCATGCCGAGGTAGACCAGGAGCGCCAGACTCGGCTTGAGCTCCTTGGCCTTGACGCCCCAGGAGTCGAAGCCCTTCTGGTGCTCGGCGACGGCGGCCAGCATGGCCACCAGGGAGCCGGCGACAGCCGGTGCGCTGATCGACTTGTCCGCCTTCCCGGTGTCCTGCATGGCCTTGAGGGAGTCCGTGAGCGAGTTGGTCACGGCGTTGAGGATCTTCATGCGGATCTTGAAGAACCGCTTGTCCCCTTCCGCCGATCCCAGCGTCACCACGCGGAGAATGGCCTCGTTGTCGCGCCAGAAGTTGAGGAAGCCTTCCACCAGCTCCTCAGCCGTCTGGTAGCCGGACTTGCCGGCCCACGACTTCTCGGCGACCAGGTCCTTCAGGGCGGCGCCTTCCCGAGCCATTCCATCCGCGATCTCGAGGACAGCGCCCTCGACGTCGGGGAAGTACTGGTAGAACGTTGCGGGGGAGGTACCGGCCATCCGGGCGACGTCGATGACCTTGACGTCCCGGTAGGGCGATGTGCTGAGCATCTCGCTAAGGCATTCGAGCAGCTTCTGCCGCGTCGCCTGCCCGCGTCGCCCGGCGACACGCCCGTCGACGGTGCGAACTTGTCCTGTCATGCCGTCAGTTTACCGTGGCAAGATCTCCGCGCTATTCGGCAGTGGCTCGAATGGTCCGTCAGGCTGACGGACCGCCGGACGGACCGCCGGACGGACCGCCGGACGGACCGCCGGACGGACCGCCGGATCCCGGGTCTGAGGACCCGTCCGCTGCGGGCAGGACGACCCGGTCCAGCCACTCCTCCCGGCTGGACGGCAGCCCGCTGTCGCCGTCAGTTCCGGTGCGTACCGCGAGGATCTGGTTCACCCCGATCCGGTTCTCCTCGAAGGCCAGCGCCGAGGCGGCCATGTAGAGCCGCCAGACGCGGGCCCGGCCCCGGGTGGAGAGCTTGACCGCGCGGTCCCAGTCGGCCTCCAGATTGGTGACCCAGGCCCGCAGCGTCAGGGCGTAGTGCTCGCGCAGCGACTCCACGTCACGGATCTCGAAGCCGGACTCCTCCAGCAGGCTGACGGTGTGCCCGACCGGGGCGAGGTCCCCGTCCGGGAAGACGTAGGCCGCGATGAAGGGGCTGATCCGGTAGTGCTCCCCGGGCAGGTTGGGCCGCCGGGCGATCTGGTGGTTCAACAGGCGGCCGCCCGGGCGCAGCAGCCCGTACAGCTGGGTGCCGTAGCGGCGGAACTGCTCGGAGCCGACGTGCTCGGCCATGCCGATGCTGGAGATGGCGTCGTACGGGCCGTCGTCCACCAGGCGGTAGTCCTGCAGGCGGACCGTCAGCCGGTCGGACAGCCCGGCCTCCTCGATCCGTTCGCGGGCGCCGCGGGCCTGCTCGGTCGAGAGCGTCACCCCGACGCCCTCGACGCCGTAGTGCTCGGCGGCGTGCAGCAGCAGCGAGCCCCAGCCGCAGCCGACGTCCAGCAGCCGCATGCCGGGGTGCAGGCCCAGCTTGCGGCAGATCAGGTCGAGCTTGGCCTCCTGGGCCGCCTCCAGGGTGTGCGTCCCGGCCGGCCAGTAGGCGCAGGAGTAGACCATGGACGGGCCCAGGACCAGCCGGTAGAAGTCGTTGCCGACGTCGTAGTGGTGGCTGATGGCCTTGCGGTCGCGCATCAGCGAGTGCCGGCTGCCGGCGACCTTGACCCGGGTCGCCTCCTCCGGCGGCAGCGGCGGCCGCGGGCCGATCGCCCCGGCGCCGATCGCGGTACGGAGCAGCCGGCGGCCCCGCGGGCCGAAGATCTCGCGGGGGTCCGGGCGCAGGCTCGTCGCGTCGGTCTGCTCGACCAGGCGCACCACCGCGTCGAGCACCTCGTAGAGGTCGCTGTCCTCGGGGATCTCCAGATCGCCGGAGACATAGGCCCGGGCCAGTCCCAGCTCGTCCGGACGCCAGATCAGGTGCCGCAGCGCCCGCCGGTTCCGCAGCTCCAGGACGGGGGCGCCGGCCGGCCCGGCCTCCCCGCCGTCCCAGGTGCGGAGCCGGATCGGCAGTTCGGCGCCGAGGAGGTCCTCCAGCACCGGGACCAGCTGGCCGGCCGTGCCCTGCCCCGGCAGCGCCTTCCGGAGCTCTGTCTGTTGTGTCTTTGTCACCTTGCCACCCATCCCGCGCCTCCCGTGCGCCTCCGCCTTCGTCACATCTAACGACGGCGTCCCGAATTCCTTACCGAGTCGTAGGACTCAGCCGAATGTGTCCACACGCATGGCCTACTGCCCCGCCGGGCCCCTGTGCCATGTCTCGGCGGGAACGATTTTTCGGGGCTGGTTGGCTACAGCGGCGGTCGACGTTGGAGAATCAGGCACAGCAGCGACGCCACGGTGCAGCGACGAACACGGTGCGGGCGTGGGACTACGGGGAGGTGGCTGAGGAAGTGGACCAGCTGACGGCGCACGATCCCAGGCGGATCGGCCCCTTCGAGGTGCTCGGGCGCCTCGGCGCGGGCGGAATGGGGCTGGTCTACCTGGCCAGGTCCTCCGCGGGCCGACGGGTGGCGATCAAGACCGTGCGCGCGGAGCTGGCCGAGGACCAGCTGTTCCGGGTGCGTTTCGCCCGCGAGATCGCGGCGGCCCGCACCGTCTCCGGCTTCTACACCGCGGCCGTGGTCGAGGCCGACGCCGACGCCCCGGTGCCCTGGCTGGCCACCGCCTACATCCCGGCGCCCTCGCTGGAGGACCTGGTCGCCGAGTGCGGTCCGATGCCGGTGGGCGCCGTGCGCTGGCTGGTCGCCGGGATCGCCGAGGCGCTGCAGTCGATCCACGCCGCCGGACTGGTCCACCGCGACCTCAAGCCCTCGAACGTGCTGGTCACCGAGGACGGACCGCGGGTGATCGACTTCGGCATCGCGGCCGGGGTCTCGCACACCCGGCTGACCATGACCAACGTCGCCGTCGGCACCCCCGCCTACATGTCGCCCGAGCAGGCCAGGGACAGCCGCAGTGTGACCGGGGCCAGCGACGTGTTCTCGCTGGGCTCGATGCTGGTCTACGCGGCGACCGGGCACGCCCCGTACCACGGGGCCAACCCGGTGGAGACGGTGTTCATGCTGCTCCGCGAGTCCCCGGACCTGTCCGGGCTGGCCCCGGACCTGGCCCCGCTGGTCAAGGCCTGTATGCGCCCGGCGCCGGAGCGGCGGCTGACCCCGGCCCAGATCCAGTCCGAGCTGGCCCCGCACCTCTACTCCAACGGCGACGGTGACGACGACTCCCGCGACTGGCTGCCGCCGTCCGCCCTGGAGCTGATCGACCGCAGGCGCGGGCGGCGGAACACACCCCCGCCGCCGGTCCCGGTGCCCGTCCCCGCGCCGGCCCCCCTGGCGGGCCCGGTGGCGGCTCCGGTGGCCGCGCCGTCCGCCGGCTACGACCCCAGGACCGCGCATCCGGCGCCGGCCGTCCAGCCGTCCGCCCTGGACGAGCACGCGCCGACGAAGAAGGTCTACCCGGCCGCGGGCGGTGGCCGCCGGCACGCCGGTGCGCCCGATCCGGAGCAGGCGCCGGTGCCGGTGGCGGGTCCGGTGCCGGGTCCGGTGCCGTCCACCACGCCCACCCCGGTGGTGCAGCTGCTCGGCGGCTCCGTCGCCATCGGCCCGGGGGTCAAGGCGGGCGAGAGCGGCGGCCCCAGGCCGGACGACTCGCTGCCGCCCGCCGCCACCGGCTGGGTGCGGCGCGTCCCTGGTCAGCAGGGTCCAGGGCAGCAGAATGCCACGCACCAGAGCTCTGAACGGCAGGGCGCGGCGACGTCCGAGTCCGCTGCCGCCGTGCCCGCGCCGCCCACCTCGGGGTCGCGCTGGCGGCCCTGGCGGTTCCGGATGTCCAATGACGTCTGGGGAGTGCCGCAGGTCAGCGATGGTGTCCTGTACGTGACCAGCTTCGAGGTGCACGCCCTCGACATCGCCACCGGTCGCCGCCGCTTCAAGACCCGCGACGTCGCCTGGGCGATGTCCGTGGCCGACGGCCAGGTCCACGCCGCAGACGGCCCCAGCCTGTTCACCCTCGCCGCGGCGGACGGCGCCGAGCGCTGGCGGGTCACCCTGGACGGCTGGACGTACTCGCTGGACGCGGGCGGCGGCGCGCTGGTGGCCGGCACCAGGGGCGGCGGCGTCCAGGTCCGCTCGGCGATCGACGGCAGCCAGATGTGGCAGGTCGGGGACGCGCAGCAGGAGTACGAGAGCCCGCAGTCCGGCCCCTGCGTGGTGGGCGACTCGGTCTACTACTACGGCGGCGGGATGCTCCGCGCCCTGGACCTGACGACGGGTCGGCCGCGCTGGGCGTTCCCGGTCGGCGAGGACGTGCCCTCACGGCCGGTGCTGCGCCAGGGCGTGCTGCACCTGACGTCGGGCGCCCGGGTGCTGGCCCTGGACGAGGAGACCGGGGAGGAGCGCTGGCGCTTCAAGGCCCCGGTGGTGCTGTTCACCCCGCCGACCCTGGACGACCAGGGCAACCTCTTCGCGGCCGACTACCTCGGCGCGGTCTTCGCCCTGGACACCGGCACGGGTGCGCTGCGCTGGCAGGCCCGCACCGGCGGCCGCCAGGGGATCGACCCGGTGATCCACGAGGACGGAACCGTCCTGGTGGGCAGTGGCGACACGGTCTACGCCTTCGCGGCCCGCGACGGCGAGGAGCGGTGGCGTCACACCGCACGTGGCGAGCTCACCGGGTCTCCGGCGGCGTTCGGCGGACTGGTCCACTTCGGCAGCCGGGACCACTCGCTTTACACCCTGGACCTGACCACGGGACGGCTCCGCTGGAAGCTCGACACCGGCGGAGAGATCACCGGGTCCCCGGTGGCGGTGGACGGCCGGGTGTTTGCTTGCAGCAAGGACCGCTGCGTCTACGCCCTGGACGCCGCACGGGGCACCGCGACGCGGGACTGACGCTTTTAAGGGGCGCGGGGCTCTGCTTGATTAACTGCACGCGCGATCAACCCCCTACGGAGGTGCATGGTTGGCAGCGCAGTTCCCCGCGCCCCTGGGTAGTCACGGGTGACGCAGCTGCCAGCCCTTCCACGCGGAGGCGACCATCGCGGTGAGGTCGAGCTGGGCGGACCAGTTCAGCTCGTGGGTGATCCGTTCGGCGGAGGCGACCACGCGGGCCGGGTCGCCCGGTCGGCGGGAGACCACTTCGCCGGTGGTGTCGAGGCCGGTGACCGCGCCGATCGCGTCGAGCATCTCGCGGACGGAGACGCCCTCGCCGCGGCCGATGTTGAGGACCAGTTCGGTCCCGTCCGGGTCGGATTCCAGCCGCCGTACCGCCGCGACATGCGCGGTGGCCACGTCGTCCACGTGGATGTAGTCACGGATGCAGGTGCCGTCGGGGGTGGGGTAGTCGTCGCCGAAGACCAGCGGCGGCTTGCCCGCCGTGATGCGTTCGAAGACCATCGGCACCAGGTTGAAGACCCCCGGGTCGGCCAGCTCGGCCGTGGCCGCGCCCGCGACGTTGAAGTAGCGCAGCGCCACCGTCCCCATGCCGTGGGCCCGTCCCACCGCGCGGACCAGCCACTCGCCGGCGAGCTTGGTCTCGCCGTAGGGGTTCATCGGCGCGCACGGGGTGGACTCGGTGACGGTGTCCACGTCCGGCATGCCGTACACCGCGGCGGAGGAGGAGAACAGGAACCGGCGGACCCCGGCTACGGCCGCGGCCTCCAGCACGACGCGCAGGCCCTCGACGTTCTCGTGGTAGTACCGCAGCGGCTGCTCGACGGACTCGCCGACCTGCTTCTTCGCGGCGATCTGGAGCACCCCGGTGACCTGGTGCTCCTTCATGACCCGGTCCAGCAGCGGGCGGTCCAGGGTGGAGCCCTCGACCAGCGGGACGCCGGCCGGGAGCCGGGCCGGGTCGCCGGTGCTGAGGTCGTCCAGGACCACGACCTCCCGGCCCGCCTCGACCATGGCCCGCACCACATGCGCACCGATGAAGCCTGCCCCGCCCGTGATCAACCAAGTCATGGACCGCATTCTATGAGCCGCCGCTGTCAGCCCGGACGGGCTTCAAGGGCTTGTCAGCGCCCAGCGGGGAACGGCCACGCCCGGGGGGAGGATCTGGTAGACGGCCTGGACCGGTGCGCCGATGCGCAGCCTGGAGACCGGGACGGCGTTCCAGGGGGCGTCGGGTTGGCGGATCGAGGGGGTGAGCGTGCCGACCAGGCGGATGGCCGGGTCGTCGTCCAGTTCGACCACCGCGACGGGGTAGGGGGCCTGGGCCGCGTAGGCGGGGAGCAGCGGCGGGTGGGCGATGACGAACGACCAGATCCGTCCGCGTCCGGAGGTCTGCTGCCACTCGTCGGCGAAGCTGTGGCAGCGCGGGCAGCTGGGCCGGGGCGGGAAGCGCCGCAGCCCGCAGTCGGCGCAGGCCTGCACCCGCAGCTCGCCGCGCAGCGCGTACTGCCAGAACGGCTCGCCGTCGGCGTCGGGCCAGGGCAGCAGCAGGCCGTCGACGAGGCCCCCGGCCGCGTGGACCGTTTCGGTGACAGACGTTCTGGTGACAGACGTTCCGGTGACAGACATGGGACTCCCTCAGTTGCGCAGCAGCAGGGCCGAGGTGGGGACGCCCTCGCCGGCCGTGACCAGGCAGGTCGCGGCGTCGGGGACCTGGGAGGTGGAGCTGCCGCGCAGCTGCCTGACGCCCTCGTTGATCAGGTTGAAGCCGTGCACATAGCCCTCGGAGAGGCCGCCGCCGGCGGTGTTGATCGGCAGCCGTCCGCCCAGTTCCAGGGCGCCGCCCTCGGTGTAGGCGGCGCCCTCGCCGCGGCCGCAGAAGCCGTAGCCCTCCAGGGAGAGCGGGATCAGCGGGGTGAAGGCGTCGTAGATCTGGGCGGTGTCCACATCCTGTGGACCGAGGTCGGCGGTCTTCCACAGCTGGCGTGCGGCGGTCCAGGCCGGGCCGGTCAGCGGGTCGTCGTTCCAGTAGTTGACCATCCCGTGGTGCTGGGCTGGCAGCCCCTGGGCGACGGAGTGGACGTAAACCGGCCGCTGCCGGCAGTCGCGGGCCCGCTCGGCGCCGACCACCACGCAGGCGAGCGCGCCGTCCGTCTCCAGGCAGTTGTCGTAGAGGCAGAGCGGTTCGGAGATCCAGCGGGCGTCCATGTACATCTCCCGGGTCAGCGGACGCTCGTACATCACCGCCGCCGGGTTCTGGTTGGCGCGGTTGCGGCAGGCCAGGGCGACGTTGAAGAGGTGGTCCCGGGTGGCGCCGTACTCGTGCATGTAGCGGCGGGCCAGCATGGCGATCTCGTCGGCGGGGCGCAGCAGGCCGAAGGGACGGGTCCACTGCGCCGGGGTGGGCAGCTGCACGCCGGTGTTGGTCCAGGGGCGGACGCCGGAGCCGCGCTTGCGGGAGCGCCAGGCGACGCCGACGCCGGCCTGTCCGGTGGCGACGGCCATGGCCAGGTGGGCGACGGTGGCGCAGGAGCCGCCGCCGCCGAAGCCGGTGCGGCTGAAGAAGGTGATGTCGCCGGCGCCGATGGACTTGGCGAGCTCGACCTCGTCGGTCTCCTCCATGGTGTAGGAGGCGAGGGCGTCGACCTCCGCGGGGTCGATCCCGGCGTCGTCCAGGGCGGCCAGCACGGCCCGGCAGGCGAGGGTCTTCTCGGGCTCGTCGAGGCTCTTGGCGAAGCGGGTCTGGCCGATGCCGACGATCGCCGTACGGTCCTTGAGCATGGCTTCCCCCGTTGCTTCGGGCGCGGGGCAGGGAGCGGCCCCGACGGCGTCGCCGGATCTGACGTGGCGTCAGAATAGGTGTCCGGGGGTCTGGCCGGAAGGCCGTTGCCGATCTAATCTGACGTGGCGTCATAAGGGAAAAACCGGAGAAGTGCGCGGCTTGGAGTGACGGGTCTAATCGGAGGGCGCCGTGCGAGGAGATCTGGAGTGGGGGACCATCCCCAGGCTGGTCAGGGACGCTGCGGTCAGCCACGCCGAGCGCGAGGCCGTGGTCGGACCCCGTACCCGGCTGAGCTACCGCGAGCTGGGGGCGCGGGTCGAGCGCGCCGCGGCCGCGGTGATGGCGGCCGGGGTGGGGCCGGGCGAGAGGGTCGCGATCTGGGCGCCGAACACCCCGGACTACGTGGTCGCCGCGCT
This sequence comes from Streptacidiphilus sp. EB103A, assembly GCF_041261405.1. NCBI lineage: Bacteria > Bacillati > Actinomycetota > Actinomycetes > Kitasatosporales > Streptomycetaceae > Streptacidiphilus > Streptacidiphilus sp. EB103A. The sequence goes on from NZ_JBGCAQ010000036.1 coordinate 12,181, forward strand.
CGGCGCGGTCAGCGCGGGCGCCGTGCTGGTCCCGCTGGGCACCAGGCTCAAGGGCGCCGAGGCGGTGGAACTGCTCCGGCGCACCCGTACCCGGCTGCTCTTCGTCACCGACGCCTTCCTCGGCGTCAGCTATGTCTCCGCGCTGCGTGCGGCGGCCGGGGGAGTGGGAGCGGCCGGCGGCCGCAACCGGGGTCCGCTGCGCGAGCTGCCGGAGCTGCGCACCGTGGTGCTGCTCGGCGACCGTGCCGAGGCGGGCGAGGGCTTCCAGGACTGGCGCTCCTTCCTCGCCGACGCGGCCGACGTCCCCGCGCGGGCCGTCCGTGAGCGCGCCGACGCGGTACAGCCGGACGACCCCGCCGACATCATGTTCACCTCCGGCACCACCGGACGCCCCAAGGGCGCCGTCACCACCCATGCCCAGTCCCTGCGGGCCTTCGCCACCTGGGCCGACATCGCCGGACTGGTCGAGGGCGACCGCTATCTGGTGGTCAACCCGTTCACCCACACCTTCGGCTGGAAGGCCGGCGTGCTGGCCGCCCTGATGCGCGGGGCGACGGTGCTGCCGCAGCCGGTGTTCGACGCTGAGGCCGTGCTCGCCAAGGTCTCCAGCGAACGGGTCACCGTGCTGCCGGGCGCGCCCACCGTCTACCAGTCGCTGCTGGACCACCCGGCCCGCGGCTCGTACGACCTGCGCACTCTACGGCTGGCGGTGACCGGCGCCGCCGTGGTCCCGCTGGAACTGGTCACCCGGATCCGCGAGGAGCTGGGCTTCCGGACCGTGCTCACCGCGTACGGGCTCACCGAGTCCTGCGGCCTGGTCACCATGGGCCGGCGCGGCGACGACCCCGGCCTGATCGCCGCCACCTCGGGACGCGCGGTGCCCGGCGTCACCGTCCGGGTGGCCGACGAGGAGTCCAAGGAACAGCCCGCCGGCACCCCCGGCGAGGTGCAGGTCCGCGGCTACACCGTGATGCGCGAGTACTTCGAGGACCCGGAGGAGACCGAGCTGGCCTTCACCCGCGACGGCTGGCTGCGCACCGGCGACATCGGCGTGCTGGACGACGAGGGCAATCTGCGGATCACCGACCGGCTCAAGGACATGTACACCGTCGGCGGCTTCAACGCCTACCCGGCGGAGATCGAGCGGGTGCTGGCCCGCCATCCGCTGGTCGCCGACGTCGCCGTGGTCGGCGTCCCCGACCCGCGGCTCGGGGAGGTCGGCAAGGCCTTCGTCGTCCCGCGCGGAGGGCTTGCCGAAGGGGCGGATCCGGAGGCGGCCGCCGAGCTCATCGCCTGGTCCCGCCGGGAGATGGCCAACTACAAAGTGCCGCGGCAGGTCGAATTCATTTCCGAACTTCCCAGGAACGCCTCGGGCAAGATACTGAAGGGCCAGCTCAGGGGCTGACTGCTGGCTAACTGGTGCGGAACTCTCACCACCGCCCTATCCCAGACACAGCTTCCGCACAGATCCGTGCCGAAGTCTGTCGTACATGAGCCAACCGACAGCGCTGGCGGCCCAGCCCGCCGTGGACCCGGAGCCGGCCCCGCAGTCCGGAGGCCGGGCCAGACTGGTTGAGATCGTCGTCCCCGTCTACAACGAGGAGCACGTCCTCGAACAGAGCGTCCGGCGTCTGTACGCCTACCTGTCCGAGACCTTCCCGTACCGCTTCACCATCACCGTCGCCGACAACGCCAGCACCGACTCCACCTGGCAGGTCGCGACCCGGCTGGCCGATGAGATTCCCCAGGTACGCGCCGTCCACCTCGACCAGAAGGGCCGGGGCCGGGCCCTGCGCCAGGTCTGGAGCAGCAGCGACGCCGATGTCGTCAGCTACATGGACGTGGACCTCTCCACCGGCCTCGATGCCTTCCTGCCCCTGGTCGCGCCACTGCTGTCGGGCCACAGCGACCTCGCCATCGGCAGCCGCCTGCACCGCGGCTCCGCCGTCGTCCGGGGTCCCAAGCGTGAGTTCATCTCCCGTACGTACAACCTGATGCTGCGCACCACCATGGCGGCGAAGTTCTCCGACGCCCAGTGCGGCTTCAAGGCCGCCAGGACCGACGTGGTCAAGGCGCTGCTCGACTCGGTCGAGGACCAGACCTGGTTCTTCGACACCGAGCTGCTGCTGCTCGCCGAGCGCAGCGGACTGCGCATCCACGAGGTCCCGGTCGACTGGGTCGACGACCCGGACAGCCGCGTCGACATCGTCCGCACGGTCAAGGACGACCTCAAGGGGATGTGGCGGGTGGCCAGGAAGACGCTCTCCGGAGCCACCAGGCTGCCGGTGCCGCCGCGGGTCCAGCAGGCCCAGCTGCCGCCGGCGATGCGCTGGCAGCTGTCCAGCTTCGCGGTGATCGGCGTCATCAGCACCATCGCCTATCTGGCGCTCTACCTGATCCTGCGTCAACTCGCCCCGGCGGTGCTGGCCAACGCGGTCGCCCTGTTCGCCACCGCGATCGCCAACACCGCCGCCAACCGGCGCTTCACCTTCGGCGTCACCGGCACCGCCGACGCCCTCAAGCACCAGGTCGAAGGCGGGATCGCCTTCATCATCGGGCTGGTGCTCAGCACTGCCACCCTCGCGGTCGTCAGGGTCGCCGCCCCGGGGGCCTCCCATGTCGTCGAACTCGCCGCACTGGTGGGTGCGAACGCACTGTCCACGGTCGTCCGCTTCCTGCTGATGCGGGTCTGGGTGTTCAACCCCAAGCGGCAGGCCCGCCGCCGACACGCGGCCTCCTCCTCGCCCAACCAGGAGCTGAACCACTGATGAGCGCGCATGTAACCGCCCCTCCGACGGCCGGGAGCGACCAGCTCCGCGGCCAGGGACGATCACTGCTGCAACGGATCTTCCTCGGCCGGGAGACCGCTCCCCGCTGGGCCCGCCCCGCACTGTGGGGCGTGCTGCTGCTCGCCACCGCCGTGTACGTCTACGGGCTCGGTGAGAACGGCAACGCCAACACGTACTACGCCGCGGCCGTGCTCAGCGGCACCAAGAGCTGGTCCTCGATGTTCTTCGGTTCGCTGGACACCGGGAACTTCATCACCGTCGACAAGCCGCCGTTCGCCCTGTGGGTGATGGAGGTCTCCTGCCGGATCTTCGGCTTCGGCACCTGGCAGATGCTGCTGCCCATCGCGGCCTGCGGCATCGCCGCCGTCGGCGTGCTCTACAGCGCGGTCCGCCGCGTCTTCGGGCACACCGCGGCGACCGTCGCCGCACTGGTCATGGCGCTCACCCCGATCACCGTGGCGATCACCCGGGACAACAACCCCGACCCGGTGCTGGTGCTGCTCACCGTCTCCGCGGCCTGGTGCTGCCTGGAGGCGATCCGCAGCGGCAAGCTGCAGCCGCTGGTCTGGTCCGCGGTGCTGGTCGGCTTCGCCTTCAACACCAAGATGCTGCAGGCCTACATCGTGCTGCCGGCCTTCTTCCTGGCCTATGCGTGGGCGGCCCAGGGCAGTGTGCTCAAGCGGGTGCGCAACCTGCTGATCGCCGGTGTCGCGCTGGTGGTGTCCAGCGGCTGGTGGATGGTCATCGTCGACTCCATTCCCAAGGCCGACCGGCCCTTCGTCGGCTCCAGCACCAAGGACACCGTCTGGGACCTGGTCACCGGCTACAACGGCCTGGCGCGCATCACCGGCAACAGCGGTGGCGCGGGCGGCGGTGGCGGCGGCGCCAACTTCGGTGGCACGGCCGGGATCGGACGCCTCTTCAACAGCATCCTCGGCGGCCAGATCTCCTGGCTGATCCCGTTCGCGGCGATCGCCCTCGTCGGCGCCCTGGTGCTGCGCGGCCGCAGGCGCCGCACCGACCTGCAGCGCGCCTCCTACCTGCTGTGGGGCGGCTGGCTGCTGACGCACTATGTGACCTTCAGCTTCGCCTCGGGCACCTTCCACCCCTACTACACGACCATGCTGGCCCCCGCGATCGCCGCCCTCACCGGAGCCGGCGGGCTCGCGATCTTCCGGGCCTTCCGGGTCCGTTCGGCGGCCTGGGCCTGGGTGCTCCCGCTGGGCATCGCGGTGTCGGCGGTGTGGGCGATCGTGCTGCTGCGCCGCTCCACCAGCTTCGACAGCTGGCTCTGGCCGACGATCGCGGTGCTCGCGGTCGCGGCGGTGGTCTTCCTGCTGGTCGCCCGCTTCGGGCGGGTGGCCGGGCCGCTCTTCACCGTGGGTGCGGCGGCCGCGCTGATCGCCCTGCTGGCCGGGCCCGCCGCGTACGCGGCCGACACGGCCACGGCCGGCGCGGTCAACGGCACCAACCCGAGCAGCGGCCCCTCCACGGGCGGCGGCTTCGGCGGCGGCGGTGCGCCCGGCGGCGGCGGTTTCGGCGGCGGCCTGCGCGGTGAGCGCCCGACGGGCACCACAGGCGGCCAGGGCTTCCCCGGCGGCGGCCAGGCCGGCGAGATGCCGACCGGCGGCTTCCCGGGCGGCGGCGACGGCAGCGGTGCGGCGGCCGGCGGCGGCGCGCCGACCGGTGACGGCGCGCCGACCGGTAGCGGTACGGCCGGTGGCGCGCCCACGGGCGGCGGCTTCGGCGGCGGCGGTATGGGCGGTGGCGTCAGCACCCAGATGCTCAGCTACCTGGAAGCCCACCAGGACGGCGCCACCTGGCTGGTGGCCACGTCCAGCGCCCAGACGGCCGACGGGATCATCCTGTCGAGCGGCGGCAAGGCGGCCATCGCCATGGGCGGCTTCACCGGGAGTGACCCCGCGATGAGCGTGTCCCAGATCAAGGAGTACATCTCCTCGGGCAAGCTGCACTACGTCCTGGCCGGTGGCGGCGGCGGTATGGGCGGCGACGCCAACTCGGCTGCGACCGCCTACGTCACCTCCACCTGCACCGTCGTCAGCGCCTCCGCCTACGGCGGCACGAGCTCGACGTCGAGCAGCACCACCAGTACCAGCGACACCGCCAACTCCACGGAGAAGCTGTACTACTGCAAGTCCTGACAGCCGCAAGCCGGTCTGTTCCCGCAGCTCCCGTCCCCTTCACAGGGGGCGGGAGCTGCTGCGTTCCGACGGGCGGGGAACCAGGGCCCGGCGGACAATCGTTTCAGTCAGTACAGGACGCCCAGTACAGGACGCCCCCGGCATACGGCGGGCATACGGGGTACACGCGCAGTGTTCAAGCAGCCGACCCCATCGTGACCGGACCTCACCGCGACGGACTCCGTGAGCGACCGGATACGCTCCGCATGCGAACGCGGGAAAATCCGCCAGCATACTGCAACTCCGGAGAAAAATCCTCACCTTGGGAATGATGTCCGGATTCTGGTCGTTGCATCGTTATGAAAGGCAGCCACGAAGCAGCCACGAACGGGTCAGCCAGGCCCGTCACGTCCTCCGAGAGGAAGTAAGCATGGCCACCCGTGCCGTCGTCCGCGACAAGGCCGACCGGACCCGCAACGCGCGTCCGACCAGCGGTGAGGCCGACCGCGATCTCGTCGGCATGTACCTGGACGAGATCGCCCGGACCCCGCTGCTCGACGCCGCCCAGGAAGTCGAGCTCTCCACCCGCATCGAAGCGGGTGTCTTCGCCGAGCACCTGCTCGCGACCGGCGACACCGCCGGCGGGGCGAGCGAGGAGGAACTGCGTGCGATAGCCGCCGACGGTGCCCGTGCCAAGGACGTGTTCATCCGTTCCAACCTCCGTCTGGTGGTGGCGGTCGCCCGCCGCTACCCGCGCAGCGGACTCCCCCTGCTCGACCTGATCCAGGAGGGCAACGCCGGGCTGGTCCGCGCCGTCGAGAAGTTCGACTTCGGCAAGGGCTTCAAGTTCTCCACCTATGCCACCTGGTGGATCCGCCAGGCGATCACCCGCTCCATCGCCGACCAGTCCCGCACCATCCGCCTCCCGGTCCACCTGGTCGAGGAGCTCGGCCGGATCCGCCGGGTCCAGCGCGAGAAGTCCAAGGAGCTGGGCCGCGACGCGGAGCACGCGGAGATCGCCGCCGAACTCGACACCACCGTCGAGCGCATCAAGGACGTACTGGACTGGGCCCGTGACCCGGTCAGCCTCAACATGACCGTGGACGACGACGGGGAGACCCAGTTCGGCGACCTGGTCGAGGACACCGGGGCGACCTCTCCGGAGGACGCGGTCATGGTCATGCTGCGCCGCGAGGAGCTGGAGGGCCTGATCGGCCGTCTGGACAACCGCACGGCGTCGATCATCCGTTCCCGCTACGGCATGGAGGACGGCCGCGAGCGGACCCTCACCGAGGTCGGCAAGCAGCACGGACTCACCCGCGAGCGGATCCGCCAGATCGAGAAGCACGCCTTGGCCGAGCTCCGGAAGATCGCCGACCACTCGGGCTTCGAGGCCGCGTGAGCGCGCGACCTATCCTGAACCCATGACGGACGACAACAGCGCTGCGACAGCAGCCCAGGAGCAGCAGCCGGAGCCGCCGCAGTCCGCGCGTGCGCGGCTGGTCTTCGAGGACCCGCTGAGCCGGCCGAGCCGTGACGACACGGACAACGGCTGGGGCGGCGAGGAGTCCGGCGGCCGGGACGAGGCCTGGTACCGGCGGGAGACCCCGCCGCACCACGGCGACTGAGCAACACCGGAGCAGTGAAGGCCGGGGCCGAGCGCCCCGGCCTTCTCCGTTGGCCGGGCAGATTGGCCGGGTGCCTGTTCAGCGCTGGTGGACGAGCAGGTCGCGGATCTCCCCGAGCAGCTTCACCTCGGTGAGCTCGGCCGCCTTCAGAGCCTCCTCCTCGGCCTTCTTCTTGGCGATGTACTTGGCCATGAAGTGGTTGGCCGGCATCACGATGCAGAAGTAGACCACCGCCGCGGTGATCACGAACTGCAGCACGGCGGCCAGGACCGAGCCCCACTGGATGTAGATGCCGGTGTTACTGCCCGCGCCGCTGGAACAGCCCTTGATGCAGGACTTGTAGGCGTTCAGGGACGAGGTGCCGAACAGGCCGACGACCGGGTTGATGACGCCGTTGACGATCGAGTTGATGACGGAGGTGAAGGCGGCGCCGATGACGACCGCGACCGCGAGGTCGAGGACGTTTCCGCGCAGCAGGAATGCCTTGAAGCCCTTCAAGGGGTGTCTTCCTTCGCAATGCTGTGATGGCCGATGGGTCCTGGGAACCTACGGCAGTCGGCGCGTCCTGGCCGTACGCGCCGGGTTCACCCGTACGGCCCATCGGGGGCTTCCAGGCCGTCCGGGGGTCATGACTCCCACCTGCGGAAACGTCACGCCTCCGGAAGCCACGCCGGCGAGGGCTCACGGCCGGCGCGGTACTCCGATTTCACCCGGCCACATCACTCCTGCGGGGGATCGTCGACCACCTCGATGCGCAGCGGCGCCGCGGCGGCCGGGTGGCTCGGTGCCGGGGCGGGGATGCCGCGCAGGGAGCCGGCGGCGAGGGTGGTCGCCGCGACCATCAGCCCGGCGGCGATCGGCCCGGGCCTTCGTCGCACGGCGGCAGGCAGCCGGTGCCGCCCGCCGCCGGCCCGGATCGGCGGGAACGGCGCCACGGTGCGCCGGGGCGGCACAGCGGGGGCCTCGCAGGGCAGCGCGGCGGGACGGGGCGCGAGCGGGCCGGACGTCGCCGGAGCGGCGGTGGGGGTGGGGGTGGGGTCTGCGGTGGCGGACGTGTCCTCCCCGTAGTCCCAGCCCGCCTCGTCCCATGCTTCAGGCTCATGGACGGGCAGGCTTTGGTCACGGCCCGGGCCGGGGCGCAGCGAGTGCGCCCGGTGCCGGTTGGCCCGGCGCACCGGATTGCCGCTCAGCAGGGACTCGGCCACAGGGGATTCGGTCATCAGGGACATGGGACACCGCCTCCGGGGACGGCCGGGCTGTTCCCGACCGGACTGCCTCCACGATGTCCCTTCGCCCGGCTCTCCGCTGCCGCCCGGCCGCCTCCTGTGGACAACCTGGGGGGTGTGGAAAACTCCCTCACCCCCACGGGTGAGGCCCACGGGTGAGGGAGGGTCAGAAACCCAGCCCGGTCTCCAGTCCGTCCAGCGCGTGCGAGCAGACGCAGTCCCGTTCCGCGGTGTCCGGCAGCCCGGTGACCGTGCCGGTCAGCACCCCGCGCAGCCGGTCGATGCTGCCGGCGAAGACCCGCAGCACCTCGGCGTGGGTCACCCCCTCGCCGGTCTCGACGCCCGCGTCCAGGTCGGTCACCACGGCCACCGAGGTGTAGCAGAGCCCCAGTTCCCGGGCCAGCACGGCCTCGGGGTGCCCGGTCATGCCGACCACCGCCCAGCCCTGTGCCCCGTACCAGCGGGATTCGGCCCGGGTGGAGAACCGCGGGCCCTCGATGACCACCAGCGTCCCGCCGTCCACCGGCTCCCAGCCGGACGCCCCGGCGGCCTTCAGGGCGGCGAGCCGCCCGGTGGGGCAGTAGGGGTCTGCCGCGGAGACGTGCACCACCTCGGGCAGCAGTCCGTCGCCGCGCCGTTCACCGTCGTAGAAGGTCTGCGTCCGCCCGGAGGTGCGGTCCACGAACTGGTCCGGCACCAGCAGCGTTCCGGGGCCGTACTCGGGCCGCAGTCCGCCGGTGGCGCACGGCCCCAGCACCTGGCGTACGCCCAGCGAGCGCAGCGCCCACAGATTGGCCCGGTAGTTGATGCGGTGCGGCGGAATCCGGTGCCCGCGGCCGTGCCTGGGCAGGAACGCCACCCGACGGCCGCCGAAGTCGCCGACGAACAGGGAGTCGCTGGGCGGCCCGTACGGGGTGTCGACGGAGACCTCGGCGAGATCGTCCACCAGGGCGTAGAGACCGGTTCCGCCGATGATCCCGATATCGGCTGCGGGTGTCTCGTGCTGAGAGTTGGCCATGGGCGGCAGCATACGAAGAGCCGGGGTCCGCCGTAGCCCAGACGGTCTTACATTCCGCGGACGTCTGACGTTCGGCTGCCGCCCGGCCGCCCGGCCGCCCGACCGCTCGGGTCAGGCGGCGGGCGAGCTGCTGCCCGAGCCGGAACCGGAGCTGCTGCCCGAGGACGACGAGGACGACGAGGACGACGACGAACCCGTCGACCCGGACGAGCTCGACGACGAGTCGCCGGACGAGGACGTCGAGGAAGCAGCGGCCGGCTTGGCCGCCCCCACCGCGCTGCTCGACGACGAGCGGCTGTCGGTGCGGTAGAAGCCGCTGCCCTTGAAGACCACGCCGACGGCGGAGTAGATCTTGCGAAGCCTGCCGTTGCACGCCGGGCAGACGGTCAGGGCGTCGTCCGTGAACTTCTGGACCGCCTCGAGGCCGTTGCCGCATTCGGTGCACTGGTACTGGTACGTCGGCACTGTCTTTTCCTCCTGGCTGGCACTCTCGCCTGATGAGTGCTAACGACGGTCAATGATGCGGTATTCCGCGGCGATAGTCCACCGTGGCCACTGTGAGCTGTGACGATGCGAGCTGTTGCCGAGTCGTCACGGTCAGTAGGTGTCGCGCTGTCCGAGCCATCCGGCGAGCTTGCCGCCCCGGTCCACGGTGCGCAGCCGCCGCTCCGCGCGGTCCCGTACCTCGTCGGTGGCGACCACCAGCAGGTCGTCGCCGGCCCTCAGCACCGTCGTCGGCCCGGGGACGAAGCTGGCGCCGTCCCGGACCACCAGGGTGACCGCCGCGCCCCTGGGCAGCCGCAGCTCGCTGACCTCCACGCCGGCGATCCTGGAGCCGGGCGCCAGGGTCAGCGACAGCAGATGCCCGTGCAGCCGCTCCAGCGGCGCGGACTCCACGTCGAGCCGGTCCGCGTGGCCCGGGTCGCTGATCCGCAGCCGTCGCGCCACCCAGGGCAGCGTCGGGCCCTGGACCAGGGTGAACACCACGACCAGCAGGAACACGATGTTGAACAGCTGGTGCGCGCCCGGCACCTGGGCGACCACCGGAATGGTGGCGAGCACGATGGGCACCGCGCCGCGCAGCCCGGCCCAGGAGAGCAGGGTCTGCTCGCGCAGGTTCATGCCGAACGGGGTCATCGTCAGCAGCACCGACAGCGGGCGGGCCAGGAACACCAGCACCAGGCCGACGACCAGCGCCGGGCCGATCGCGTCCGCCATGGTGTGGGGGGTCACCAGCAGCCCGAGCAGGACGAACATGCTGATCTGGGCGATCCAGGCGAGCCCCTCGGCGAAGCCGCGGGTGGCCGGCCCGTGCGGCAGCCGGGAGTTCCCGAGGATCAGCGTCGCGATGTAGACGGCGAGGAATCCGGAGCCGTGCAGCAGCGCGCCCCCGGCGTAGGCGAGCAGCGCCAGCGCGGTCACGGCGATGGGGTAGAGGCCGGAGGAGGGCAGCGCGACCCGGCGCAGCGCCAGCGAGCCCAGACGGCCCACGGTGAGGCCGAGAACCAGGCCGATGGCCAGCTGCATGGCTATCGAGCCGATCAGGACGTACCAGCTGTCTATCGGTCCGGTGGTGGCGAAGGCGACGACCAGGATGACCACCGGGGCGTCGTTGAAGCCGGACTCGGCTTCGAGCAGCCCACTGAGCCGGGACGGCAGCGGGACCCGGCGCAGCACCGAGAAGACCGCGGCGGCGTCGGTGGACGAGACCACCGCGCCGAGCAGCAGCGACAGCCGCCAGTCGGTGCCGACCAGCAGGTGCGCCCCCAGGGCGGTCACCGCGACGCTGACGCCGGTCCCGACGGTCGCCAGCACGGCGGCGGCGGGGGCGGCGGGCCTGATGCTGGTCCAGCTGGTGCTGAGGCCGCCCTCGGCGAGGATGACCACCAGCGCGGCATAGCCGAGAACCTGGGTGAGTGACGCGTTGTCGAATCCGACGCCCAGTCCGTCCTGGCCGAGGGCGACGCCGATGCCGAGGTAGAGCAGCAGGCTGGGCAGGCCGCTCCGGGAGGCGAGCCGCACGGCGGCCACGGCGACGAGGAGGACCAGGGAGAAGGCCAGGAGCAGGGTGTCGAGATGGTGGACTGTCACTCAGGGGCACCTCACGGCAGCAGGCGTCAGACGAGCAGTCAGATGTATACGTGTTTAACATTTTACCTTGCCTTGGGGATTGCCTGTCCAGCGTGAAGAATCTGGGCGGATGCCAAGGCCGATACCAGTCAACAGGGCATTCGGTTCAAGTGTTAGCGTCGGCTCCGCCGCACCGCACCGCGCCCTCTGGCGGCGGATGAGCCCCTGCCCCACAAGGACCCTGATGCCCCGCACCAAGAAGTTCCGCCGGCTCCGACTGCTGGTGATCCTTGTCGTCCTGCTGCTGGTCGTCGGCGCAGGGCTCGGCGGTTGGCTGGGGGTGAGGACCGTCAAGGCCTCCTTCCCGCAGACCACCGGCACCCTGCACCTCGCCGGACTCTCGGCGCCGGTGAGCGTCGACCGCGACAGCAAGGGCATTCCGCAGATCTACGCGAACACCCCGGCGGACCTGTTCAAGGCCCAGGGATACGTCCAGGCCCAGGACCGCTTCTGGCAGATGGACGTCGACCGGCACATCACCTCGGGCACCCTGGCCTCGATGTTCGGCAAGGGACAGGTGGATACCGACGCCTTCATCCGCACCATGGGCTGGCGCGACGTGGCGCAGCAGGAGTACGACACCAAGCTCGACGCCACCACCAAGCAGTACCTCCAGGACTACGCGGACGGCGTCAACGCCTGGCTCGCCGAGCACCCCGGCGGGGCCGGCGCCTCGCTGGAGTACGCACTGCTCGGCACCGCCTACAGCGGGTACAAGCCGGCTCAGTGGACCCCGGTGGACTCGGTGTCCTGGCTGAAGGCGATGGCCTGGGACCTCAGCGGGAACATGCAGCAGGAGATCGACCGCTCGCTGCTCTCGCAGAACCTCAGCAAGCAGCAGATCGCGGAGCTGTACCCGTCCTACCCGTACAGCACCAACAGCACCATCCTGAAGACCGGCACGGTGAGCGACGCCGGCACCGCCAAGGCCACCTACCACCCGGCGGCCGGCGACGGGTCGTCGAGCTCCTCCGGCAGCAGCGGAAGCAGCACCGGCGCCACCCAGGCCTCCTCGACGACCACGACCACGACGACCGGCAGCAGCGGCTCGGTGTCGAGTGCGGTGCAGGCCTCACAGACGGCCGCCACCCAGCTCGCCGCCAACCTGGACAGCATCCCCGCCCTGCTCGGAGACCCGGGCCAGGGCATCGGCTCCAACTCCTGGGTGATTTCCGGCAGTCACACCACCACCGGTAAGCCGCTGCTGGCCAACGACCCGCACCTCGGCCCCGGACTGCCGTCCATCTGGTACCAGATGGGCCTGCACTGCACTGTCGTCGGCACCGCGTGCCCGTTCGACACCACCGGTTTCACCTTCGCCGGGATGCCGGGCGTGGTGATCGGCCACAACCAGTCGATCTCCTGGGGCTTCACCAACCTCGGCGCCGACGTCCAGGACCTCTACCTGGAGCAGGTCACCGGGGACAACACCTACCTGTACAACGGCCAGAACGCGAAGTTCACCACCCGCCAGGAGGTGATCAAGGTCGCCGGGGGCGCCGACCAGACCATCACCGTGCGCAGCACCGCCGACGGCATGCCGATCATCTCCGACCACAACACCCAGCAGCAGTCGGTCGGCCAGGACGCCCCGGTCGACGGCACCGCGCCGCCCCGCAACGGCGGCTACGCCATCGCGCTGCGCTGGACCGCCCTGGACCCGGGCAAGTCCATGGACGCCGTGTTCGAGCTGGACCGGGCCACCGACTTCACCCAGTTCCGGGCCGCCGCACGGGACTTCGCCGTCCCGGCGCAGAACCTGGTCTACGCCGACACCGCCGGGAACATCGGCTACCAGGCCCCGGGCCAGATCCCGATCCGGGCCAAGGGCGACGACGGCACCTACCCGATGCCGGGCTGGACCTCGCAGTACAGCTGGAAGGGATTCATCCCGCAGGCGGCGCTGCCCTACGTGGAGAACCCCTCCTCCGGGTACATCGTCACCGCCAACCAGGCCGTGGTGGACAGCTCGTACCCGTACGAGCTGACCGACGACTGGGGCTACGGCACCCGCTCCCAGCAGATCACCAACCTGATCAGGTCCAAGCTGGCGAACGGCGGGAGGATCTCGCCGGACGACATGCAGAGCATGCAGACCGACGACACCAGCGTGATGGCGCAGACCCTGGTCCCCTACCTGCTCAAGGTGCCGCTGAACGATCCCTACTACAAGGACGCGCAGCAGCTGCTCAAGGACTGGAACTACAAGCAGGACGCGGGATCGGCCGCCGCCGCGTACTACAACGCGGTCTGGAGCAACCTGCTGCACCTCGCCTTCGACGAGAAGTTCCCGGCGCAGGTCCGCGCCACCACCGACTGCGTGCTGCAGCTGCCGGCCGGCACCGCCAAGGTCCCGGTGGACGGGGTGAACGCCGCCCCCAAGCGGGTCTCGGTCTGTGGCACCCGCAGCCCCGACCAGGCCCAGCCGGACGGCGGCGACCAGTGGACCACCGCGGTCACCGCGCTGCTGAAGCAGCCGAGCAGCGACTGGTGGACGTACACCGACACCAAGGGCGCGCAGGTCCAGGGCCTGGACAACATGCTGCTCAAGGCCATGGTCGACGCCCGCAAGCAGCTCACCTCGCTGATGGGCAAGGACATCGGCACCTGGAGCTGGGGCCGGATCCACACGCTGACCCTCAAGGAGCAGACCCTCGGCACGGACGACTCCTCGATCTTCTCCGGGCTGGTGCACAAGCTGCTCAACCGCGGGCCGTACCAACTGGACGGCAGCAGCGCGGCGGTGGACGCCACCGGGTGGGACGCCGCAGCGGGTTACCAGGTGGACTGGGTGCCCTCGATGCGGATGGTCGTGGACCTGTCCGACCTGGACGCCTCACGCTGGATCACCATCGGTGGCGCCTCGGGCCACGCCTACAGCGCCCACTACAACGACCAGACCCAGCTCTGGGCCGAGGGCCAGCTGCTGACCTGGCCGTTCGGCAAGGCCGCGGTGACGGCGGCGACGGTCGACAAACTGACGCTGACGCCGTAGGCATCTGACGGATCTTGGCTGCGGGCTGTGGCCGGTTGCAACCCCGCAGCCAAGCTCCGTCAGAACCACCGAACCCGTGGGGGCCAGGGCGTCACGCCCCGAAGCGCCACAGCTTCGAGGGCGTCACCGCCGCGTCCACCGGCCGGTCGTGCGCCTCGGCCGGGATCTCCGGCAGCACCTCGTCGTCGTACAGCAGGGTCACCAGCGGCGCCCGCGAGCCCGCCGCCGCCAGCCGGGCCAGCACCCGGTCGTAGCTGCCGCCGCCGCGGCCCAGCCTGACGCCCCGTCGGTCCACCGCCAGGCCCGGCATCAGCACCAGGTCCGCCGCGCACACCGCCTCCGGGCCCAGCGGCGCGCCCCCCGGCTCGCGCAGTCCGCGGCGCGCCCCGACCAGGCTCTCCGCGCCCTGGTACACACCCCAGTCCAGATCGTTGTCCTCCTGCAGCAGCGGCAGCAGCACCCGCACGCCCCGCGCCCGCAGCGCGTCCAGCAGCGCCTGCGTGCCCGGCTCCGCCCCCACCGACACATACCCGGCCACCACCGCCGGCAGCCGGGCGGGCAGCAGTTCCAGCGCCCGGCGCCCGAGCTCAAGCCCCGCCTGCTTCCGCTGCTCGGGTGACATTGCGGCGCGGGCGGCCAGCAGGCGTGACCTCAGCGCGGTCTTCTCGTTCAACATGGGATGAGCGGGCCTTTCGTGCGGGAGCGGGACGGCCGAACCCCGCCAGCTGAAGCCGAGTATGCACGTGCCGACGGAGGGGCAGGCCGATGGACCGGCAGACCGCATTGTCAGTGGCCCTCGCTACGCTGCTGCTGATCGCCTCGGCAGCCGCCGTCACTGCCTACGCCCGGCTGCGCCGTGCCCGCAGCAGCGCCGCCGCGGGCGAGCTGAGCCTGCGCCAGGAACTGCAGCGGCTGCAGCAGGGCCGGGCCGAGCTCGAACGCACCTCCTACACGGACGCCCTCACCGGGGTCTGGAACTACCGCTACCTCCAGCTCGCCCTGGACCGGGAGATCGCCCGCTGCGCCCGGCAGCCGGTCCAGCCGGAGGGGGCCGAGCGGCTCGCCGTGCTGCTGCTGGAGATCGAGGGCTTCGACGAGATCCGTCGCGAGCACGGCCACCAGCGCGGCGGCGCGGTGCTGCGCGACCTGGCCCAGCGGCTGGCCATGGAGGTCCGCGAGACCGATGTGTTCGGGCGCTACGGCGGGGAGGAGTTCCTGGTCCTGCTGCCGGACACGGACGCCGCCGGGGCCGAGCACGTCGCCGAGCGGCTCCGCTGGACGGTCCGCAGGCATCCGCTGGCGCTGCCGTCGGTCCCGGTGCCGTCATCAGACGGATCAGACGGAACGGGGGCGGCTCCGGTCAACGGGCTCGGCGCGGCGGTCGGCACCGCCGTGCTGCCCAGGGACGGCGCCCACGCCGCGCTGCTGCTGCGTGCCGCCGACCGCGCGCTGGCCGCGGCCCGGGGCCCGGCGGCGCCGGCACCGGGCGACACCGAGCCGGAAACCGGACCGGAGCCGACGACCGAATCCATGACCGAACCCGTGACCGAATCCATGCTCGAATCCGAGGGTGCGGCGGAGGACTCCAGCCAGGACACCCACCGGACCGGAAACGACTCCCCGTCTGCAACTCCCGCTTCACAGCCCGTTTACCGGTTGCTGGCCCAGGGATGTGACCTCTCTGTGACCTGACAGTGAATGCACGGGGTCGGGCCTGACCTGCGACTGCTGGCCAGTACAGTCATCGGTATGACGAAAGCACGTGCGCGCCAGATCACCAAGGCCGTCATCCCTGCCGCGGGTCTGGGCACCCGGTTCCTTCCGGCGACCAAAGCGACTCCAAAGGAGATGCTGCCGGTCGTGGACAAGCCCGCGATCCAGTACGTGGTGGAGGAAGCCGCGTCCGCCGGGCTGACCGACGTGCTGATGATCACCGGGCGCAACAAGCGTCCGCTGGAGGACCACTTCGACCGCGCGTACGAGCTGGAGGAGCTGCTGGTCCGCAAGGGCGACGAGGCCAAGCTGGCCCGGGTCCGGGAGTCCAGCGACCTCGCCACCATGCACTACGTGCGCCAGGGCGACCCCAAGGGGCTCGGCCACGCCGTCCTCTGCGCCGAGCCGCACGTCGCCGACCAGCCGTTCGCGGTCCTCCTCGGCGACGACCTGATCGACCCGCGCGACCCGCTGCTGGCCAAGATGATCGAGGTCCAGCGCGAACTCGGCGGCAGCGTCGTGGCGCTGATCGAGGTCGACCCCGACCAGGCGCACCTCTACGGCTGCGCGGCGGTCAAGCCGGCCGAGTGGCACGGCACCGTCGGCGGCGACGACGAGATCGTCCGGATCACCGACCTGGTGGAGAAGCCCGCCCCCGGCGAGGCTCCCAGCAGCTATGCCGTGATCGGCCGCTACGTCCTCGACCCCACCGTCTTCGACGTGCTGCGGGAGACCCCGCCCGGCAAGAACGACGAGATCCAGCTGACCGACGCGCTCCGGGTGCTCGCCCAGCGCACCCCGGGCCGCGGCGGTCCGGTGCACGGCGTCCTCTTCAAGGGCCGACGCTACGACACGGGCGACCGCGGCGACTACCTGCGCGCGATCGTGCGCCTGGCGTGCGAGCGTGATGACCTGGGCCCGGACTTCCGGACCTGGCTCAAGGAGCTCGTCGGCAGCGGCGAGCTGGACACCCTCACCGGGGCCGAGTAGCACCGGGACGTCATCCGCTGGACATCTTCGGGTGACAGAGGGGTAGGCAGCGGACGACGACGCAGCGCGGCAGCAGGGGGAGAACAGTGAGCGACCACCAGCACGAGCACACCGCCGAGGGCGACCCCTGCGCCGCCGACAGCGAAGCGGAGCGCTACTGGACGGTCGACGAGCACCTCGCCGACATCCTCGGCACTGTCGGCCCGCTGCCGCCCCTCGACCTGCAACTGCTGGAGGCCCAGGGCTGCCTGACGGTGGAGCGGATCACCGCCCGGGTCGACCTGCCGCCGTTCGACAACAGCTCCATGGACGGCTACGCGGTCCGGGTCGCCGACGTCGAGGGAGCCACCGACGCGTACCCCTCGGTGCTCACCGTCGTCGGTGACATCGCCGCCGGCGCCGCCAACCTGCCGGTGGTCGGCCCCGGGCAGTGCGCCCGGATCATGACCGGGGCGCCCCTGCCCCCCGGCGCCGAGGCCGTGGTCCCGGTCGAGTGGACCGACGGCGGCAGCGGCGGCAAGGAAGCCGCGGTGGGCATGGCCCCGCGCAGCAGCTCGCCCGAGGGCGCCGGCGGCGAGGTACGGGTGTTCCGGCCCGCCGAGGGCGGCGCCTTCGTCCGCCGCCGCGGCGACGACATCAGCTCGGGCCAGGTGGTGCTGCCCGAGGGCACCCTGCTGGGCCCGGCCCAGATCGGGCTGCTCGCGGCGATCGGCCAGGACACCGTGCGGGTGCGGCCGCGGCCGCGGGTGGTGGTGCTCTCCACCGGCAGCGAGCTGGTGCAGCCCGGCCTTGAGGTGGGCCCCGGGCAGATCAGCGACTCCAACAGCTTCGCCCTGACCGCGGCCGCCAGGGACGCCGGCGCCATCGCCTACCGGGTCGGCGGGGTCCCCGACGACGCCGAGCGGCTGCGCGAGGTCGTCGAGGACCAGCTGATCCGTGCCGACCTGGTGGTCACCAGCGGCGGTGTCAGCGTGGGGGCGTACGACGTGGTCAAGGAGGCGCTGGCGCCGGAGGGCGTCGAGCAGCCGCCGCTGGGCGTGATCTCCTTCCGCAAGCTGCGGATGCAGCCGGGCAAGCCGCAGGGCTTCGGCCTGCTGGACGGCTCCGTCCCGCTGTTCGCCCTGCCGGGCAACCCGGTCAGCGCGTACCTCTCCTTCGAACTGTTCGTGCGCCCGGCGATCCGGGCCATGATGGGCGCCGAGGAGGTGCACCGGCCGGTGGTCCGGGCGGTGCTCACCGCTGGGCTGCAATCCCCGTCCGGCCGACGACAGTTCGCCAGGGCGCGGTATGTCGTCGGGAAGCCCGGCGAGCCGGGGAGCGTCGCACCGGTCGGCGGAGCCGGCTCGCATCTGGTGGGGCCGCTGGCGCAGGCCAACTCGGTCATCGTGGTCCCTGAGGACACCACCTCGGTCGCGGCGGGGGAGCAGGTCGAGGTCGTCCTGCTGGAAGCCGCGGACAGTCCGATCTGACGCAGCCGCCAGGCAGCGATAGCCTGTGCCCGCACGGCATCGGCCCCAGGAGACGACACCTTGAGTAGCTCGCACAGCGACCGGCTGACCCACGTCGACGCGACGGGGGCGGCGCGGATGGTCGACGTCTCCGAGAAGGCCACCACGGTGCGCACCGCCCGCGCCACCGGCCGGGTGCTGGTCGCGCCCCTGGTGGTGGAGCTGCTGCGGGGTGAGGGCGTGCCCAAGGGGGACGCCCTGTCGGTGGCCCGGATCGCCGGGATCATGGGGGCCAAGCGCACCCCCGACCTCATCCCGCTCTGCCACCCGATCGCCATCTCCGGGGTGACCGTCGAGCTGACCGTGACCGACCAGGCCGTGGAGATCGCGGCCACGGTGCGCACCGCCGACCGCACCGGGGTGGAGATGGAGGCGCTGACCGCCGTCGCCGTGGCCGGGCTGACCGTCATCGACATGGTCAAGGCGGTGGACAAGGGCGCCAGGATCGACGCCGTGCAGGTGGAGTCCAAGACCGGCGGCAAGAGCGGGGACTGGCACCGCGAAGGCTACGGGGCGGTCGGGGGTGAGGTCCGGTGAAGCGCGCCCTGGCCGTCACCGTCTCCAACCGCGCCTCGGCCGGCGTCTACGCCGACAAGGGCGGCCCGCTGCTGGTCCAGGGTCTGGCCGCGATGGGCTTCCAGGTGGACGGCCCCCGGGTGGTGCCGGACGGCGAGCCGGTGCTGGCGGCGCTGCGCGCGGCCGTGGCCGAGGGCTACGACGTGGTGCTGACGACCGGCGGGACCGGGCTCACCCCGATGGACCTCACCCCGGAGATGACCGCACAGGTGATCGAGCGCCCGGCGCCCGGCATCGCCGAGGCGATCCGCGCCGAGGGCCGCGCCGCCGGAGTGCCCACCGCGGCCCTGTCCCGCGGGCTCTCCGGCCTGGCCGGGAACACGCTGATCGTCAACCTCCCCGGTTCCACCGGCGGGGTCAAGGACGGCCTGGCGGTGCTGGAGCCGCTGCTGGCCCACGCGGTCGACCAGGTGCACGGGGGAGACCACCGGCGCCCCGACGCCGAGGGGCCCGCAGGTGGCAGGCCCGACCTCCCGTCAGGAGAACTGCACTGAACGCCTTCTGGCCGGTCGAGCTGCACGAGGGCCCGGTCGGGCTGCGACCGATCCGGGTGCGCGACCGCAGGACCTGGCAGGAGGTCAGCGGTCGCAACCGGCACTGGCTGCGCCGCTGGGAGGCCACCGTCCCCCCGGCCCAGCCGGGCAACCCCTCGACGCCGCGGCCGACCTACCGTCAGATGGTGCACTTCCTGCGGTCCGAGGCCCACTCGGGACGGATGCTGCCGTTCGTGGTGACCTACCAGGGGCAGCTGGTCGGCCAGCTCACCGTCGGCGGCATCACCTGGGGGTCGATGTGCTCCGCCAACATCGGCTACTGGGTCGACGAGTCGGTCGCCGGGCGCGGGATCATCCCGACCGCGGTGGCGATGGTCGTGGACCACTGCTTCCGCACCATGGGCCTGCACCGGATCGAGGTGTGCATCCGTCCGGAGAACGGGCCCAGCCGACGGGTGGTCGAGAAGCTCGGCTTCCGCGAGGAGGGGATCCGTCCGCGCTATCTGCACATCGACGGCGGCTGGCGGGACCATCTGGTCTTCGCGCTGACGGCCGACGAGGTGCCGGAGGGCCTGCTGCGTCGATGGCGCGGGAACAGTACCTCGGCAGCCAATTCCTAGCCGTACATTCACAAATGTGTTCGACTGTGTCCTGAATCTGTGATTCAAAGCGACAAAATTAGGGTGAGATGAGCATGAGCGTGCGACACACCGGCCGGAATTGCCACGGGGCACTCCTCCTCGCCCGTACGGTGTGAAGCGTGAGCAGTAGCGGCCTCATCTACGCGGTGATCGTGGGGGCCTGGGCTGCCTATCTGGTGCCGATGTGGCTCCGCCGGCAGGACGAACTGAACGAGGCCCGGCCCACCGAACGCTTCAGCACCGCGATCCGACTGCTGTCCGGACGCGCGGCGATGGAACGCAAGGTCTCCCGGCACCGGGAGGACGACGCCCCGGCCGAGGCCTCGGCGGCCAAGCCGGCCGCCGGGGCCGGATCGTCCCCGCGTCAGCAGCAGCGTCAGACCGCGCCGCCCGCCCCGGCCCCGACGTCCGTTCCCACCCCCGGGACCGGTCCGGCCGCCGCTGCGGCGGACCGTCGCGCCGGGACCCAGCGGTCCGAGGCCCAGCAACGGCGCGCCTCCCTGCTGGCCCGCCGCCGGCGCATGGTCATCCTGCTGTTCGCGGTCTTCACTCTCGGCATGATCGCCGCGGCGGTGGGCGGCGTCGCCCTGCTCTGGGCCCCGGCGATCCCGGCTGTCCTCTTCTCCGTCTACATCGCGCACCTGCGCCGCCAGGAGCGCCGCCGGTTCGAGGTCAAGATCGACCGTCGCCGCGCGGCCGAGGCGGCCCAGCGGGTCCGCGAGCGGGAGCGCGACCGCCGCCGGGCCGCCGCCGTCCCGGAGACCCAGGCGGTCTCGGCGCCACCCCCGCCGGCCGCACAGCCGACCGGCCGTACCTCCTCCGGCTCGGGCCTGCACCACACCCGGGCACTGGTCGAGGCGGCGGCCGCCGCCGAGGAGTCGGAGGACTGGCACGACGGTCCGCGCGACCACTCCGGCGACCCCGAGGGCTGGGACCCGGTCCCGGTCCCGCTCCCCACCTACGTCACCGCCCCGGTCGCCCCCCGCCGTACCGGCGGCCTCGACCTCGGCGCCCCCGACACCTGGAGCGCCGGCCGCGCGGTCGTCCCACCACCCCAGCCCCACCTCCAGCCGCAGCAGCCACCCGCCCCCGGACAGCGGCGCCCCCCGTCCACCCCCCTCTTCGACCAGTACGCGGACGAACCCGCCCCCCACCCCCGCGCCGCCAACGAATGACACGCACCCCCACCAGCGCCAAAAGCGGTGCCGGACCACCCGCCCGGACCTGATAGAGTTTCTTCTCGTTGGGGCTGTGGCGCAGTCCGGTAGCGCACCTCGTTCGCATCGAGGGGGCCAGGGGTTCGAATCCCCTCAGCTCCACCCAACAGCTGGTCTTGAGTTAGCTCAGGAGCGGTTCACGAGATCCCGTTCGATCACTACTGATCGGACGGGATCTCGTAGTTTTGGGCCCTTTCAGGGCCTGGGAGAGGTCCCGGGCTTCTGCTGGGGCGGATTTTCGCCCCTTGGACGCGTGGTTGATGCCGTCGGGTCATGCCGAAGAGGTCACAGGGCTCACTTTTCCTGAGGCCGACAGGCAGACCCAGTCGCAGATGGACGGAACCGTAGGGGCTTCAGGCCAGTGTGGAGGCGTCGATGACGAACCGGTAGCGCACGTCGGAGGCCAGGACCCGTTCGTATGCCTCGTTGATCTTCTGGGCGGGGATGATCTCGATGTCCGCGCCGAGGTGGTGCTCGGCGCAGAAGTCGAGCATCTCGCGGGTCTCGCGGATGCCGCCGATGAGGGAGGCGGTGACGGTGCGGCGCTGGGCGACGAGGTTGTAGCCGTTGAGGGAGAGCGGCTCGGTGGCGACGCCGACGTTGGCGAGGACGCCGTCGAGGGCCAGCAGCGACAGGTAGGCGTTGAGGTCGATCGTGGCGCTGACGGTGTTCACGATCAGGTCGAAGCTGCCGGACAGTGCCGTGAAGGTGTCCGGGTCGCCAGTGGCGCAGTAGTGGTCGGCGCCCAGGCGAAGTCCGTCCTCCTGCTTCTTGAGTGTCTGCGAGAGCACGGTGACTTCGGCGCCCATCGCGTGAGCGAGCTTGACGGCGAGGTGGCCCAGGCCGCCCAGGCCCACAACAGCGACCTTCGAGCCGGGGCCGGCGTGCCGGCGGCGCAGCGGGGAGTAGACGGTGATGCCCGCGCACAGCAGCGGGGCGGCCTCGGCGAGCCCGATCGCGTCGGGGACGGCCAGGACGAAGTCCTGGTCGACGACGATATGGGTGGAGTATCCGCCCTGGGTGGTCGTGCCGTCCCGGTCGACGGAGCCGTAGGTGAGGGTGGTGCCGCGCAGGCAGTACTGTTCCTGGCCCTTGCGGCAGTTGGCGCATGAGCGGCAGGAGTTGGCCATGCATCCGACGCCGACGCGGTCGCCCACGGCGTGCCGGGTGACGTCCGTGCCGGTCGCGGTGACGATGCCGGTGAACTCGTGTCCGGGGACCAGCGGGTAGGGCTCGGGGCGCCATTCGCTGCGGGCGTGGGAGATGTCGGAGTGGCAGATGCCGCAGTACTTGACCTCGATGAGGACGTCGTGCGGGCCGAGGTCGCGGCGCTGGATGCGCATCGGGGTGAGCGGTTCGGTCGCGGACGTCGCGCCGTAGGCAGGAACGGTGAGCATGCGATCTCCAGTACAGGGGCTGGTGATTGACGGGATTGCGCCAGGAACGATCCGGCGGCGGCGCGGGGCGAGTGAACGCGGCAGGCGCCCTGGTCCGGGGGTTGTCAGCCCCTGGACCGGGGCGCCTGGAGGACGTGGCGCTCACGGCGGTTGTCGCGCTGAGGCGGTGTTGCCGGCTGCCGGGTCGCTTACAGGTTCTTGGTGAAGAACTGGGCGAGCTTCTCGGCGACCTGCGGGACGTACTCCGGGTTCCAGTACAGGTCGATGTGCGAGGCGCCGTCGAGGACGAGGAGTTCCTTGGGCTCCTTCGCCTTCGCGATGGCGTCCTGGCTGAAGTAGAGGGTGTCGGCCTCGGAGCCGGCGATCAGCAGCAGCGGGCGCGGGGAGATCAGCTCGATCCCCTCGAACGGGAAGAACGCCATCTGCTGGCTGAGGCTGGACAGGGCGAACGTGCCCATGAACCGCGGGTTGGGGTCGATCTCCGAGTAGTACGTGTAGCCCTCCTGGTACATCGTCGGGATGGTCGACAGGTCGCTCATGTCGAACCTGGGGTTGTCGGCGATCAGCGAGAACATCTCGACCTCACCGCCGGCCGCCTCGCGGGTGCGGGCCTGGCCCGAGCGCTCCAGCAGGCTGGTGCGGTACTCGACCGACTGCTTGCCCAGGGGGCCGACGCCGTCGCGGCGCGCGGAGCCGATGTTGAACGTGCTCACGCCCGCGACCGCCTTGATCCGCAGCTCGGTCTGCGACGCGTTGACGGTGTAGCCGCCGCCCGCGCAGATGCCCAGCGCGCCGATGCGGTCCGCGTCCACGTCGGGGTGGTTGCTCAGGAAGTCCACCGCGCAGCGGATGTCCTCCACCCGCGCTGCCGGGAACTCCGAGAAGTGCGGCTCGCCGCCGCTCTCGCCCTGGTAGGAGGCGTCGAAGACCAGCGTGACGAAGCCCTGTGCGGACAGCAGCTTCGCGTAGGTCGTGGAGACCTGCTCCTTGACGGCGCCGAAGGGGTGGGTCACCACGATCGCCGGGTACCGCGTGCCCTGCTGGAAGCCGTCCGGCCGGAACAGATTGCCGACGACGGTGTTGCCCTTGTTCTGGAAGGTGATGCGTTCCATGGTCTCTTCCTTGCTGTGTGGAGTGCGGGGTGTGAGGTGCGGTGTCAGGGGCGGACGAGGACCTTGAGGGCCTCGCGGTCGTTCATCAGCCGGTAGCCTTCGGCGATGTCGTCCAGGGCCACGGTGCGGTCGAAGACCCGGCCGGGGTGGATGGCGCCGCTGAGGATGTGCGGCATGAGCTCCTCGATGTAGGCGCGGGAGGGCGCGACGCCGCCGGTGAGGGTGATGTTGCGCATGAACTCCATGAACCCGAACGGGACTTCGGGGTACTGCGGGGCGCCGACGCGGCTGATGACGCCGCCGTCGCGGACCACTCCGGCCGACTGGACCAGGGCGTCCTTGAGACCCACGCATTCCAGCACCCGGTCGGTGCCTGTACCGCCGGTCAGCTCGCGCACGGCGGCGACGCCGTCCTGGCCGCGTCCGGCGACCACGTCGGTGGCGCCGAACTCGCGCCCGAGGTCGGTGCGCGAGATGTGACGGCCCATCAGGATGATCCGCTCGGCGCCCAGCAGCTTCGCGGAGATGACCGCGGACAGGCCCACCGCGCCGTCACCGATGACAGTGACGCTGTCGCCGGCCTTCACTCCGGCGGTGCGGGCGGCGTGGTAGCCGGTGCACAGCACGTCGGAGAGGGTCAGCAGGTCGGGCAGCAGCTCGGAATCCTCGCCGACGGGAAGCTTGACCAGGGTGCCGTCCGCGAACGGGATGCGGGCGGCCTCGCCCTGGCCGCCGTCGACGCCGCCGACACCCCACTGTCCGGCGTGGACGCAGGAGGTGGTCAGGCCGCGGCGGCAGTTCTCACAGGTGCCGTCGGAGTAGGTGAACGGCACCACGACCAGGTCGCCGGACTTGACCCTCATCACCTCGGCGCCGGTCTCCTCGACGACGCCGATGAACTCGTGGCCCATCTGGCGGGGGTGGTCGGCGTACGGCTGGGACTTGTAAGGCCACAGGTCGCTGCCGCAGACGCAGCCGGCCACGATGCGGATGACCGCGTCGGTGGGCTGCTGGATCTTGGGGTCCGCGACGTTCTCGACGCGGACGTCGCCGGCTTGGTAGAGCAGTGTTGCGCGCATGAGGGGGTTCCTGTCCTTCGGTGTGTTCGCTGTGGTCAGTGGGTGGGGGCCCGGGGTGCCCGGTAGGCGTCGTCGGCGACGGGCTCGGCCCAGGCGGTCTGGGGGGCGTCGCTGGTGTCGCCGTCCATCAGGACCAGGTGGGCCATGAAGCGGTCGGAGGCGGCGCCGTGCCAGTGCTCCTCGTCCGGCGCGGTGCAGATGGTGTCGCCGGGGTGGGCTTCGATGACGGCGCCGTCGCGGCTGCCCAGCAACGCGACGCCTTCGATGACGTGCAGGGTTTGGCCCAGGCGGTGCGAATGCCAGTGCGTGCGGGCACCGGGTGCGAACCGGACGACGGCCAGGCGGGCCCGCTCGGGCTGGGGGCAGGCGTAGATCCCGTCGACCCAGACGTCTCCGGTGAACGTGGCGGCCGGGCCCTTCGCGGTGGGCGGGCGGTGGAAGATTTCCATGGTTCCTCGTCCGTTCGGCGGCGGTGGCCGCTTCACTCCTCGGTGATGGCCTTCAGCTGGGTTATCGCGGACATCGCATTGGGCCATCCGGCGTAGAACGCCAGCTGCGTGATCGCGGCCACCAGCTCGTCCTTGCTCAGGCCGTTGGCCAGGGCCAGGCGCAGGTGCGAGTTGAGCTGTTCGGGGCGGTGGAGCGCGGTCAGTGCCGCGACCGTGACCAGGCTGCGGTCCCTGGGCGACAGCGCCGGGTCGGCCCAGACCTGGCCGAACAGCACCTCGTCGGTCAGCCGCACCAGCTCGGGCGCGGTGTCGCCGAGCAGTTGCCGGGCTCTGCTGGGGCCTTGCTCCGTCATGGGTCGATGCCTTCGTCTCGGCGGTGGTGGCCGTCGAAGGGACTTCGCCTTCGGGCGGTTCCGGACGGCGGAGCGGATCGATGATCCGCCCTCTTTTTAAACCGTGCCCGGTACGGCGGCCACGCGGCAGGGCGAGCTGTTCCAGTGAGCGCGAAGGGGGGTGTGGCACGGTCCCCCTCGTCTTCGGCAGGGGCGTCGCGCGCAGGCCACACTGGTGGGATGGCACCTGAGCGGCAGCACGACAGCGGCGGTACGGAACTGGGGCGGTTCCTGCGCGCCAGGCGCACCCAGGTCACCCCGGCCGAGGTCGGCTTCACCCCCGGCGCCGGGGTGCGCCGCACGCCCGGGCTGCGCCGCGAGGAGGTAGCGGCGCTGGCCGGGGTCAGCATCGACTACTACACCCGGCTGGAACGCGGCCGCGAGACCCGTCCCAGCCTGGCCGTCGTCGAGGCGCTGGGCCGTGCCCTCAAGCTGGACGAGGACGAGCAGGGCCACCTGCGCGCCCTCGCGGTCCGCGCCGCCCACCATCCGTCGGTGCCCCCGGTCGCGCCCAGTCGCACGGTGAGCGCCAAGGTCAAGCTGCTGCTGGAGAACCTGCGTCCGAGCCCGGCCTACGTCACCAGCCGCACCCTGGACCTGCTCGCCGCCAACCCCGGCGCGCTCGCCCTGTACACCGGCATCGACAGCTGGCCGGTGCGGCAGCGCAACCTCGCCCGCTACCTCTTCCTGCACCCCCAGGCCCGGGACCTGTACGCCGACTGGACCACCCAGATCCGCGGCTGCGTCGCCCGCCTGCGCGCCCTGGCCGGCACCGACCCCGACGCCCCTGACCTGGCCGGACTCATCGGCGAACTCCTGCTGAAAAGCCCCGACTTCGCCAAACTCTGGGACCGCTACGACGTCGCCCGAGCCGGCCACGCCCAGAAGCCGAAGACCTTCCACCACCCCCAGGTCGGCGAGATCACCCTCGCCTTCCAGGGCATGCAACTGGAGGGAACACCCGGCCACCGCCTGGGCATCTACGTCGCCGAACCCGGCACCCCCGACCACGACGCCATGATTCTGCTCGACATGACCGCACCCCACGCCGCCGCACGACCCGCCCCCGGAAACGCCCGAACCTAGACACGGTCGCCCTGGATGAGCAGTGCAATCCGCCGCCGCACCCCTGCGAGCCTGCGATCGGAGGGCCTCGCCGGACCGCACCGACCCTCGTGCGATCGGATATCGGCCGTGAGCAGCGCCGACACGCGGCGCCGGCTTGTCAGCTGCTGCGTCATCACCAGCCTGGGACAATCCCGACCGTGACCGATGAGACAGCCCTCCCAGGCGCCGCAGAGTCCGTTCGCCCGCTGGAACTCTTCTTCGACCTGGTCTTCGTCTTCACGATCACCCAGGTCGCCTCGATCCTCACCGCCGCACCCACGCCGCTCAGCCTGGCGCGGGTGGCCGTGCTCCTGGTGATCATCTGGTGGATGTACTCCGGCTACGCCTGGCTGACCAACGCACTCGATCTGGACCGCACTGGCCCCCGCCTGCTCCTGCTGACCGGCACCGCCGGGTTCTTCCTGATGTCGATGACCGTCCCGAAAGCGACCGGGAAAGGTCCCTGGGCGCTGATCTTCGGCGCCAGCTACCTCCTGGTCGTAGCGGTCCACATGCTCGGATTCATCGGCACCTCAGGACACCGCGGCATCATGCGCATCGGACCCCTGAACCTGGCGAGCGCCCTCGTCGTACTGGCCGCAGGGGCCGTGTCGCCACACGCACGGTTGTGGCTCTGGGCCCTGGCCGCAGCGCTCGAGGGGGTGACGCCACTGATCACCGGAGTCGGCGAATTCACGGTCGGAGTCGGGCACTTCGTCGAGCGCCACGGACTCGCAGTGATCATCGTGCTGGGCGAGTCGATCACGGAGGTCGGTGCGGTGACCTCACGAGAGAACAGCGTGACCACCTCCATCGTGGGCGCGCTCCTGGCCCTGGTGATCAGCGCGGAGATGTGGTGGCTCTACTTCGGCCGCGAGGAACGCGAGAGCGAAGCCCGACTGGAACGCGTCCCGGCCGAGCGCCGACCACGCGTCGCCGTCTACTCCTTCGGCTACGCCTACTACGTCATCATCCTCGGCATCGCGGTCGCGGCGGTCGGTATGGAGAAGGCCATCGACGAGTTCCACCACCCCTCCCACCATCTCTCCGCCCTGCTCCTGCCGCTCGGCATCTCCCTGTACCTGTTCGGCCTCGCCTGCTTCCACCGCACACTCGCCGGCACCTGGCCTGCGGCCCGACTCACGGCCGCGCTCGCCGCCGCCGCACTCGTCACGCCCGCCGCGGTCCGGACCAGCGGCGCCGCCGCCCTCGCGACAGCAGCCCTGGTCCTGCTCGCATTGAACGCATGGGAGAGTCGCCAGGTTCGCGGAGCTGGTGCGGGGAGTACGTCGACTCACCAGGTCTGCGAGCCTGGCAGCCCGTCCCCGTAATGAGGAGACAGCGGACGCGGGGCATTCGCCTCTGGGCAGTGATCTCGACGGGGCTGGGAAAGATCGCGTAGACGGCCAAGCGGCGTGCGGTCTTCTTGGTCGGCGGTGACAAGTCGGGGAACTGGAAGGGCTGGTACGAGACCGCGATCGTGGAAGCCGAACAGGCATACCAGGAACATCTCAAGTACGAGGAGGAGAAGCCATGAGCAGGGATCCGCTGAACAATCCGAATGCCGTGTACTGGGATGACCTGGTCGAGGACTTCGCTTTCACCTCTGATGAGCAGGAGCAGATCCGTGTCGGGGCCGATCAGATGATCGCCCAGGTTCGGGCGCACCGGCTTGCAGAGGTGCGGAAGCGGCAGCATGCCACGCAGGTCCAGGTGGCCGCTGCCATGGGTATAAGCCAAGCCCGCGTCTCGCGTATTGAGAAGGGTCAACTGGAGCGCAGCGAGGTGGACACTCTCGCCGCCTACGTCAAGGCCTTCGGCGGTCGGCTGAAGATCGTTGCCGAGTTCGGCGACGAGTCCTACGTACTTGGCTGAGCCGCAAGGTCAGGCGCTCGTGTCGTCGCAGGTCAGCAGTACTCGTGAACGCCCGACCAAACCAAGAGATCCCGTCCGGTCCAATCGATCGGGCGGATCTGGTGGTTTCGATCGAGTCAGACGTCCGCCACCGTTGCGGTGACGTGCGTGCCGATCTCGACCGTGCGGCTTACGGTGCAGAGCCGGTCGTGGGAGGTCTTGACCGCTCGGGGGAGGATCGCTCGGGCGCGGTCGCCGGGCTCACCGTCCGGGAGGGCGATGGAGAAGGCGACCGCGAGGTCGGTCATCCGGTTGCCGAGCTCGTCGCTGATCTTGTTGCCGGTCACGGTGACGGTGAATCCGTCGGGTTCCGCGTGGCGGCTGGTGGCGACGTCGACGTCGGCGGCGGTGCAGCCCCCGATCGCGGCGAGCAGCAGCTCGACCGGGGTGAAGTCGGTTCCGCCGTCGGGACCGGAGCCGGTGCCGAAGCTGACCGTGCCGCCGCGGGCATTCGTCGCGGTGAAGTGGCCGGTGCTGGTTCGCTCGATGGTGACGGAGCGCAGGGTGTTGTCGGTCATGACGACGACACTAGTGCGGCCTGCGTAGATCGCCGCGAACGCCACTGCCCTGGATCTGGGCCAGGTGGTCGGCCCAGGAGTCGACGATCTTGCTGTGTCCGGCGGTTCGGGCGGCTTGCTGCAGGTCCGTGAAGAGGCCCCGAAGGGTCTGCGCGTCTCCTTCGACCAGGAGGCTCCGCAGCCGTGGCATCAGTTGCTCGGCCTTCCAGTGGGCTTCTCTCAGCGGGAAGCGCTCCAGCTCCCAGTGCAGGTACTTGTTGTAGGGGCGTACCCGACCGTGCAGCGCGAACAGTGCGGTGACCAGATAGGGAACGCTCTCGGCCGCGTCCAGGTGGGCGAGTTCGGGGCGGCCGTCGCGGTGGCTCTTCATCGCGCGGTAGTAGGCGTTGAGCCAGGCGTCCAGTGAACTGTCCGTCAGTTCCCGTGCCTCGTCCGGGTCGAGCGCCGCCTTCCGCTGGACCAGCCCGGTGATCGTGGCGCCGTCGCGGTCGAAGAGGACCTGGCAGTGGACGAAGGCGTAGCGGTCCCACGAGGCCGGGTCGCCCGGTAGTCCGCGCGTCCGGAACCGGGTCAGAGGCAGGACGGCCAGGTCCAGTTGGGCGGTCCGCAAAGCGTCCAGTTGTTGTGTGCCGTCCGGCAGGTCGTCATCGACGACGACATAGACGTCGTAGTCCGAGTGGACCGTCGGCATGGACTCGCGGGCCTGGGAGCCGCTCAGGACCAGGCCGAGCACGGCGGGATCCGCACGGGCCCGGCGGACGAAGGCCGCGAAGGCCGCGTCGTGGTCGGGGGCTTGGGAAGAGTCGGACACCACAGTGATCTCTCCAACGGCAAAGGCCCTGAACTGCCGAGCGGGGTGGGCGGGGTGGGCGGGGTGGGGCAGGTCACACTTCCGCATCGGCTGCGGGCGGAACACCGTGGGGTGGTTGACCGTTCTACCATTCGTGGACGCGGACAGGGGACTGAATTCCCGGGCCTGAACAGGCCTAGACCTCCGCCCACCACGATCTGCCCCGGCTGGCCTCCCCCGTCCAGCCGGGGCTCCCCCTTGTCAGGCACGTGTTGCTCAGTTCCACGGCGATTCCGCCCGGGAGTCGACGAACGCCGCGAGCGCCTCCAGGCCGGGCCGGTAGCCGTCGGTGGTGTCCACCTCGATCCAGGGGACGTCCAGCGAAAGCCGTTCGAACGCGATATGGGTCGTCGCGTGCACCGCCGGGTCGCCGGGCTCGGGGTCCGCGTGCGCCCGGCGCAGTGGCTCCGTCTTTCGGCGGCGCAGTTTCCGGGCGAGAGCCATATCCGGGTCGACCGTGCAGTGCACGATACGGATCCGCGCCAGACCGGCCAGGGGTTCCAGGCCGGACCGCCACACCCGGTCCTGGAACGCAGCCTCCGCCACGGTCGTCGCACCTGCCCGGAGCAGTAGTTCCAGGACGCCGAAGAAGGCCGGCAGCGTGCGCATGGTCAGTGCGTCGCTCGGCCCCGGCATGAACCCCGGGGTGGCGTGCACCATCCCTTCCTTGATCTCGTCCCGGCAGGTTGCCGGGCACCCCACTGCCCGGGCGAGCCGGTGCGCGAGGGTGGTCTTGCCCGACCCCGGAGGGCCGCTGACGACAATGAGTGTGGGAAGCGAAGTCATCACCCCACAGGTATAGCCAATCCGCCGTCGAATACCGATGGGCCGCACTGGCGGGTCGAGGACTCCGGGTCCGGGGTGGCTCAGGGTTCGATGACGAGGCGTTCGATGAGGTCGTCGCGGAGGGTGAACTGGTAGCGCAGGTCGACGATCCCGCCGGGGAAGTCGCCCTGTAGGCGGTTCGTGGCGGTGTGGTGAGTCGCATCGGTGCTGTGGGCGCTGGTGAGTTCGACGGTGTAGTCGTACTCGGTGCTGGATCGGTTCAGCCAGTTCTCGATGGCCGGGGGGCCGCTGTAGATGGTGCCGTCGTCGGTCACGATGGCATCGTCGGTGAACGTGGCGAGCGCGGCGGCGGTTTTGCGGGCGCGGTGGGCCGCGAGGTAGCGGGTGATGACGTCGGGGAGTTCGTCGGGGGCGATGGGCTGCGAGGTCTGGTTCTGGGTCATGGCGGTCCTCCGGGGCCGGTGGATCAGATGGTGGGGGTGGTGCCGCCGTCGATGACGTAGTCGGCGCCGACGATGGACGAGGCGCGGTCGGAGACGAGGAAGGCGATCAGTTCGGCGACCTCCTCGGGGTGGTTGGGGCGGCCGAGCGGGATGCCGCCGAGGGAGTCCATCAGCTGTTCCAGCGCCTGTCGGTGGCTGCTGCCGGCGCCTTGGGCGATCCGGTCGACGAGCGCCTCGGCGGCGGCGGTCTGGACGAAGCCGGGAGAGACGGTGTTCACCCGCACTCCGTGTGGTGCGACTTCGTTGGCCAGTCCTTTGCTGTAGGCCGTCAGCGCGGCCTTGGCAGCGGCGTAGGCCAGGGTGCCGTTGAACAGTGGCATCCGGCGCTGGATCGAGGCGACGTGCACGATCGCACCCTCGCCGCGTTGGATCATGCCGGGTAGCAGGCCGCGGTCCATCCGGACTGCGGCCAGTAGGTTGTGGTTCAGCTCGCTGGCCCAGTCGTCCTCGCTCAACGCGGCGAAGCCGCCGGTCGGCGACTGAGAGCCGCCGAAGTTGTTGATCAGGATGTCGATTCCGCCGAGGCGGTCCAGGGCTTCGGCGACTACGGCGGCCGTGGCGTCGGCGGTGGACAGATCCGCCTGGATGAACAGTTCCGGATCGGTGTCATCCGGCCGGGTCCTGGCGGTGACCAGCACCGTTGCGCCGGCCTCGGTCAACCGTCGGGCGGTGGCCGCGCCGGTGCCCTTGGTGCCGCCGGTGATCAGTGCACGACGGCCCTTCAGGGATGCGCCGGCGTCGCTGGCCATGTCGACCTCCGTCTCCAGGGGTCGGCTCTCTTCGGCCGCCCGCTTGTTACTGCTAGAATAGAAGCTACTAACTTCTAGATTAGCAGTAACTCGGTGGAGGCGAACCATGGCGAGCCGGATCAGGCCGGAGGACTGGGAGTGCCCGCTGTCCAGGGCCGCGCAGCACGTCGGCGAGTGGTGGACGCTGCTGCTGCTGCATGACGCCTTCGACGGCTACACGCGCTTCGACCAGTTCCAGGAGAACCTCGGGATCTCGTCCAGCATGCTCACCGCTCGTCTGAAGACCCTGGTCGACGACGGCCTGCTGGAGCGGCGCCCTTACCAGACCAATCCGGTGCGGCACGAATATGTCCTGACCGAACTCGGCCGGTCCCTGCGACCGGTGATCGTGGCCCTGGCCGCCTGGGGCAACGCGCGCCTGGCACCCGAGGAACGCAGCATGGTGCTGGTGGACGCCGCGACCGGAGCCGAGGCCGAACCGGTGCTGGTCGACCGCGCCACCGGGCAGCGGGTGGACGGACCGGATTTTGTCTTCACCGCCGGACCGGCCGCCAGCAAGCCCTTCCAGGACCGCTACGCGGCACGCCCCACGCCCAAGCGGCGCTGACCCGCCGGTCGGTACGGCGAACCACGCGACGGCGCGACGGCGCGACGGCGAGCCTGATCAGCCGGGACGTTCGCAGCCAACCCCGGTCGATCCAGGTCCGGCTGTGGCAGAATACGATTTTGATGATAGAGAGCACGATTCCCGATCATGCAAACGATGTTGCCGCGCGTATCGCCCGACGATCGTTGGCCAAGCAGGAGGCGGACTACGCGAGCGAGGTCCGCCGCCTGCTCGATGCTGCCTATGAGGTCATCACCCGTTGCGGGACGGACACCCGGCCGCGGGTCGCTGACATCGTGGCCGCCGCGGGCCTGTCGAACGACGCCTTCTACCGCCATTTCCGTTCCAAGGACGCCCTGGTCGCCGCGCTGCTGCTGCACGGCACCGAGGAGCTGGTGAGCTACACCGCCCACCTGATGGCCAAGGAGACGACACCGGCCGGCCGGGTCCGCCGCTGGCTGGAAGCGGTGTTCTGCCAGACCCGTGAGGAGATGGCGGCGGCGACCCGCGCGCTGCTGTGGAACGGGAGCAACCTCGGCGACGGTCCCGCCTCGGCCCGCTACGCGCATGTCGCCCCGCTGGCCGCGCTGCTGGTCGATCCCTACACCGAACTGGGCAGCGCCGACCCGGAGATGGACGCCTCGCTGACCACCCACGCGGTCCTGGGCAAGATCTCCGACTATGTGTTCCGACGCGCCGTGCCCACCCAGGCCGAGCTGGATCGCATCGTCGGGTTCAGCCTGCGGGCGGGCAGCCCCGGGTAGCTCAGCTCCAACGGTTCAGTACGGCAGCAGGCCGCCCAGTCGGCCCTCCAGGACCACCAGCAACTCGCTGAGCCCCTCGGAGAGTTCACCCTGCCGCAGCTCGTCGATCCCGGACAGCAGGGAACGCTCGTAGGCCAGCTGCTCCGGCAGCAGCCGGTCGATCAGAGCGCGGCCCTCGTCGGTGAGGGAGAGATGGACGACGCGGCGGTCGCGGGCGTCCTGGTGGCGTTCGACCAGGCCGCGTTCGGCCAGCAGCCGGACCCGTTTGGTGACGGCGGCGCCGGAGGAGAAGGTCTCCCGGGCCAGCCGACTGGGCGTCAGATCGCGGTCGACCCTGCGCAGCGTGCCGAGCACGTCGAATTCGGGACGGGTCAGGCCGGCATCGGTGAGCGGGGCGTCGGTGGCCTGCTGGAGCAGCGCGGAGCAGCGGTTCAGCCGTCCGATGAGCGCCATCGGGGCGGTGTCGAGGCTGGGGTTCAGCTGCTGCCACTGGCGGAGTACCCCTGCGACCACGTCTTCCACGCCGCCTCCTTTCGCTCGGCTGCCGATCCTACGCGCACGCCCGGGTTCAGCCTGCTCAGGTCATGCGCCCGCTCAGGCCGCGACCGGCTGCGCCCGCAGGACGGCCGGGTCGAGCCTGCGGTTCAGTTCGGTCAGTACCGGGTGGCCCTGCTGCTCGGCGGCGGTGATCCGCTCCTCGGAGAGGGTCCGTTGCCGCCACTCGCCGCCTGCGGTGTCCGCGGCTTCGCGGAGCTCGACCAGGGCGTTGGTCAGCCGGTCCCTGGCCCAGCCCAGCTCGTGCCGGGGGACCTCCGGCCCCGGGGCGTCCAGCAATCGTGCGGCCTCGGCGCGGGTGGTCGAGACCCTGGCCAGGGCCCTTTCGGCCCGGTCCGAGACCTGCCGGTCGGTGATCAGGAAGCAGGCGGCCAGCCCCACCGCCGCGCCCACCACCGTGTCCAGGCCCCGGTCCGCGATCAACTCGCCGGCGGGCTGGACCCGGGCGAACTGGACCATCAGCAGCGACATCGGGGTGACGAACACGGTGGCCAGCCAGTAGCCGCGGGTGATGGTCGCCTCGGTGGCGAACTGGCAGGCCAGCGCGGCCAGGACCAGGGCCGCGGCGCCGAGCCCGGTCAGCGGCAGCAGGACGGCGAACAGGACCAGTCCGATGACATTGCCGAGGACCCGGTTGAGCGCCCGGTTCCAGCTGAGCGCGGTGTTGGCCTGGAAGACGGAGGCGGCGGTGACCACCGCCCAGTAGGGGCGGCCGACGCCCAGCTCCATCGAGGCCCAGCCCGCCAGGGCGCAGCCGACGGCCACCCGCGCGCCGATGGTCAGCAGCGGTGATCCGGGGCGCAGCGCGTCCAGCAGCCGGACCCGGCCGCCCGCGCCAGGGGCGCGGCGGTGCAGCTGGGCGTCGACCGGCGGCTGTTCGGCGGCGTGGCCCGCGAGCTCGGCGACCTCGGCGCCGGTGGGGGACAGCTCGGGCAGCGGACCCCGGCGCCGCAGCGCGCGGGCCCAGCACCGCAGTTGCCGGGGGTCGGCGGTGCCGGTCCCCGCGCGGATCAGCAGCAGCTCCAGCCGTCCGCGGTCCGCTGCGGCCTCGGCGGTGCGGGCCGACACCAGCAGGACGGTGCGCCAGGCCGCGGCCGCGGTTCCGGCCCGGGCCGCGGGTGCTCCCTGCGCGGCGGCCGCCTCCAGCGCCCGAGCGACCGCGCGCCGCTGGGGTCCCTGCGGACGCAGCAGCGCGGGGGCCATGCAGACCAGCCAGGCGAAGGCCCCGGCGGCCACGGTCAGGGCGAGGTGCGCGGGGACGTCGGCGAGTCGCTGGGGGACGAAGACGCAGCTGGCGGCGATGAAGGTGGGGATCAGATTGGCCGGCGGCCCGATCCTGGTGACGTCGCACAGCATCTTGTGGACGGCTGCGAGCAGGGCCGCGACGGCGACCCGGACCACGGTGAAGTCGGTGGCAGCGGCGGTGCTGAGCGCGACGGCGACACTCGCGGTCATGCCGAGCACCACCCATCCGAGGGTGCGGGCGCGGGCCGCGTACGGCAGTCCATGGGCGTAGAGGGCGCAGAGTCCGCCGGCGGAGGTGTAGAGGGCGAGGTCGAGCCGTCCCAGCGTCAGCAGCAGCAGATCGGCCGCTCCCAGGGCGATCACGGCGCTGAGCGCCTGCCGGTGCCAGCCCGCCACCACGCGGTTCAGCCGCAGTGCGCTGCGTACCGGAAGCTGTCGGGCCGGCCTGGGGGTTCCTGTCTCCGTCTCTGTCGCCATGCCGTCAATATTAGCAGGTAATTTACTTATGAAATATATGCGCGCCGAACGGGCCGGCCGAGGGATTCTCGACCGGCCCCTCCGGGGGCCGACGGCCCGTCAGCGACGGTGCTTCAATGACGGTCCGTCAGTGCGTCAGCATGCGGTGCATGGTGACCGTGGGGGCCATCGCGGCCAGGGCGTCGACGCCCGGTCCCTTCGGGGCGGTGGCGGCACCGGCCTTGAGGATCGAGGTGACCTGGGCGGCCAGCGCGTCGGCCTGGGCCTGGATCGAGGCGATCGAGGCGCTGGAACGCCCAAGCGCGTCCAACTTGCGGTGGATCTCCGCCAGTTGACGCTGCGCCGAAGGGCTGAGGGTGAACGGGTTGGCCGTCGAGACGACGAACTGGTAGGCCCCGGCGAAGGTCTGGCAGTCCGTGCAGTGGTTGTTGGTCGCCCGGCTCAGGTTCTGGGCGTTGAGGTGGATGTTCTCCCCGGCCATGGTGATGATCTGGAAGGACAGCGCCACCGACCGGCACGGCGAGGCCGCGGTGCAGGCCGAGGAGGTGGCGTGGGCGTCGTTGTGGGCCGCCGCCGCGAACACCGTGCCGTACTGGTGCACGGTGAAGGAGTCGTCGA
This sequence comes from Streptacidiphilus sp. EB103A, assembly GCF_041261405.1. Lineage (NCBI taxonomy): Bacteria > Bacillati > Actinomycetota > Actinomycetes > Kitasatosporales > Streptomycetaceae > Streptacidiphilus > Streptacidiphilus sp. EB103A. The sequence continues at coordinate 48,369 of NZ_JBGCAQ010000036.1, forward strand.
AGGCGGTCCGCTGGACCGGGTTGGCGTAGGCCAGGGCGGCGTCGTCGGCGATGGCCACGCCGTGCCCGTTGCTGGAGAAGGTGCCGGGTGCGGCGGCCTGCGCGCTCGCCGCCGTGGCGATGGCGCCCAGGCCCACGGTGGCCAGCAGGCTGAGGCGGACGGCCTTGCGGCCGGGGCCGGTACGTCGTGTCACTCTGCGGTGCTCATTGAGATTCATGCGTTCTCTCCTGACGGATGTCCTGACTGACGGATGTTCTGCGGGTAGCGACCGTGCGCAGCGGATCACTTGGTTGGCGTGGCCGGGGAGGCTGCGGCGCTGGTCGTGGCTGTCGGGGCCGTCGTCGCCGAGGCGGTCGTCGACGGGCCGGTGGTGGTCGGTGCTGCGGTGGTGGGCGCGGCCGTGGTGGCCGCCGGCGTGCTCGGCGCGTGTGTGATCGGTGCCGCGGTGGCGGCCGGCGTTCCGGCCGGCTTTCCTGCCGTGGTGGTCTGCGCTGTCGCCGGGGCGGTGGTGAGGCCGGCCGCGGGCTTCGAGGCGGCCGAGGACGCGGTGCCGGAGGCCGTCGCCGAGGCCGACGGGGTGGCCCCGGGGATGACGCCTGCCCCGCTGCTCATCCCGCCGCCGGGCTGGGCCGATCCGCCGGACCCTCCTGACGTCGGCTTTCCGGACCCCTGGCCGGGGGCGGCCGGCTCGGTGGTGGGGACGCCCGGCTGCAGTACCGGCACCAGCGGCGGCTGCTGCGGCAGCGGCTTCGGGGTCGCGCCCCCGGCCCAGGCGACGCCGAGTCCGGCGACCGCGCTGACGGCGACGGCGCAGAAGGCGAGCCTCAGCCGGGGGCTCTCGCCGGTGGCCCGCAGCGCGGTGCGCAGCAGCCGTCCGCCCAGCCTGACCGAGAGGTAGGCCATCCCGGCGAGCGGGCAGACCAGCATGAAGCTGCCGAGCACGCCGACCAGGCCGGCGGCGAGGTGTCCGTCGGCGAACTCCGAGGCGGTGCCGCTGAGTTGGGTGACCAGCGAGCGTGCGCCGGTGGTCAGGATCCGCGGCAGGTTCCACAGGGCGTAGCCCAGGTCGCCCAGCAGCAGCGGCACCATGGTGACGACCCAGGCGGTGACGATGATCCGGGCGGAGCGCTTGAGTCCGGCGACCTCGGGGCGGACCGGCTTCCCCGGCACCATGCTGAGCAGGATCGGCTTGATCTTGCCGAACAGGTCGGGCACCCCGGCCAGGTCGCCCAGGATGTAGTAGCCGTCCAGCCGGACGGCCGGCATCAGCTGTTCCAGCACCTCGAAGTGGCCCAGGTAGACGGCGCTGAGGAAGAACTGCTGGCCGGTCAGGAAGTAGGCGCCGCCCATGCCGAGCATGAAGACGATGTTGAAGTAGACGCCGCCGAGGTCGGTTCTGATCCGCCCGCCCCGGCCGATCCGGTAGACGTCGGTGACGTCGGTGTACATCGACGGCCAGATCAGGAAGAACCCGCAGCCGATGCAGCCGGGGCGGGCCCCGCCGTAGCGGCAGGCGGAGGCGTGGCCGAACTCGTGGAACACCACCGAGGCGACGGTCAGCGCGAACACCGCCAGCAGCAGCACCGGCTGGTTGAGCACCTCCAGCACCGGGGTGATCGCGCCGTAGAAGCCGAACAGCCAGACGTCCATGAGCACCATGGACGCCAGCACCAGCACCACCATCAGCGGACGGTGCAGCCAGGCCAGCGAACGGCCGATGGTGTTGGCGCGCTTGGCGTCGAACATGACTTTGTGGCCCTTGAGGGCCAGCAGCAGATCGGACCGGGGCGCGCCGCTGACCTCGTCGTCCTCCTGCCCGAACGGGACGGTGACGCCGAGGGGTTGCAGCTTCTGCTCGACCAGGTAGGCGATGTTCTCCTCGCTCACCTCGCGTCCGTACAGCCCGCTGACCCGGTGCGCGATGCGCTCGGTGTCGCGGACGCCGTCGACGGCGCCGGCGACCAGGTGGAGCAGCCTGGAGAGCTGCACCACCTGGCCGTCCCCTCGGCGCGCGATGTACTTGGGCTCGGTGAACCCGGAGCCCTGGTACTCGCCGTGCAGGCGGAGCCCCGAGCTCAACCGCGGCACGGGGAACACGGGTACGGAGTCCACGGCCGCGAACCGACGCGGCTCCGCCTGCGGGTCCAGGTAATCGATGAACTCCCGGGTGTCGTCCTGGCACGGGACACCCGTGAGGGAGGTGGCGAATCCCCCCGGGCCGGGTACCAGTGCCCCCGGCTCCACACTGACGGTCATTGCTGTGTCTGTCCTCCCCCGGCGCGGGGGGGGCCCCCCCCCCCGGGGGGGCCCCCCCCCGGGGGGGGGGGGGGGGGGGGGGGGGGGGGGGGGGGGGGGGGGGTGGGGGGGGGGGGGGGGGGGCCGGGGGGGCGACGGGGGGGTTGGGGTGG
>NZ_JBGCAQ010000037.1:0-50474 GCF_041261405.1 Streptacidiphilus sp. EB103A
AGACCCTGCTCCCGGCCGCGGCGCGTAACCGCCCGGTGATCCGTGCCCGTGCCGGGACCTGTCGGACCTGCTCGGTGAACGACACCGTGGGACACAGGGGCTCGCGGCAGTACCAGCGGCGTTTGTGCCACACCAGCTCCAGGGCCCGCTCGCCGATCGGCAGGTCCCGGGGCCGTGTGACCGCAGTGCCCTTGGCCTGGCCCGACGGAACCCCGCACCGCGGGCAGGCCCGCGCGCTCTCCTCGGCCGTGACCAGGTGCACCCGCCGGGTGCCGTCCTCCGGCCGCTCGACCCGCTGAACGGCCAGGCCGTCCAGGTCGAGCAGCAACGTCGTATCGTTGTCCATGCCCGTGGTTCCGTAGTGATCAGGTTGCGTAGAGAACAACCAGGATCACCTACGGCCACGGGCACTCTGCGTTCGGGGTATCAACCAGGCGACAGATCACTGTGAGTGACACACCATCAGGCCGCTGGCACCGCCACACCGCTCAACTTCGAAGACCCTGGTTGGCGCGCCCGCTTCAGGAATAGGTGCTGAACTTATTCGTTGTCCATCAAGATCCACCGGGTCTACCGATGGCCTTGAGCGTCTCGGGGTGCTTGACGGTCTTGCCCACGTCGTAGCGGAGTGCGGGATGGCGGGGCTTTTGGCCCCGGGGGCCGTCCGGGATCGGCGCCATACCGTTGGGAGGCACGTCCCCGCCGCCCACCGCGACCGCGAGGAGGCCGTCGGCCAGGGCGAGGTTCTTGAGGAAGTCGCTCTGCGGATGGGCGCGTTGCGGGCCGGCCGGCTGAGTCCAGAACGCAAAGGCCGGCAGGCGCGTTCCTGATCGAAGCGGCCCGAGAGGTTCACTCTGACCGGACGACGCGAGATCAAGAGGATCACCAAGTCCGGGCCGGTCGACCACGGCCTAACACCGACGCCTGGCGGCTACTGCGTACTGCCGTCCTCAAGTCCAGCGATGACTCTGACGTCCGCTTCGGACATGCCCAAAACCTTGGCGATCTCCTGGATGAGGAGGGGCTCCGGATTGTGCCTTCCGCTGCGAAGCATGTGGATGGTGGACATCGATTTCGCGGTCTCCCTTGCCATCACCTTGACCGGAATCCCGCGCAGGTCCATCAACCCGGTGAGAACCCTTGCAAACGGATGTGGCTCCAGCCGCCCAGCGGGGGCAACGGCAGGACCGAGGACCACGTCGCCGATCTTGACTTGAAATCGGATCAGTTGGTCACCCGCAAACCCGACCCTCGCGACGAAAGGCAGGCTCTCCCCACTGCCGGAACCGACCATGCCGGGTACTGAAACCTCGGTGAACCGTGAAGGGTGACCACGGTGATCACTGTCAATCTCCAGGGGAAGACCCGGCTCGACGTGGCTGACCTTCCAGTCGCGGTTCCACCAGGGCCGTTCCTGCAGCACCTCGTTGAAGAAAGGGGGCAGAACAGTGAGATCCACCGGGTCGGGAGGGTTCTTCTGACCTACCCAGATGACGTCAGGCCAGTACGTCAGTGCCGCGACCACGTCCACCGGCAGTATGCGGTTGGCATTCTCCATGACCACACTCTTCCACCAGTCGAGCGAGCAATCCCCGGGGACCAAGTCAGCAGAGCACGTGTCGGCCCGCCCTCACGAGAACCGGATCCAGGCGGGTCGCGTCCAAGGATCGGTGTAAATGATCACGGGCGTAGGGTGCCGTGCTGAACCGCCAAGTTCTCACGTCACTGCTCTCGATGGAGTCCTACGCCCGTGACCGCACGAGTATCGCCCACGCATGCCCTGCGCACCGAAATCGACGCCCTGTTCACCGGGGACCGCGACCTGGTCGAGGTCCTGGAGGACGTCGCCCGCCTCGGCGCCCGCATGATCATCCAGACCGCCGTGGAGGCCGAGGTCGAGGCCTTCCTGGGCCGGGCCCGCTACCAGCGCGCCGCCACCGCCGGGGACGGCGACGCCCCTGCGGTGCGGGCCGGGCACCGCAACGGCTACAGCCCCACCACCGTCAGGACCACCGCCGGACCGGTCACCGTCCAGCGCCCGAAACTGCGCGGGACCACCGAGAAGTTCGCCTCGCGCCTGTTCGGCACCGGCGTCACCCGCACCAACGCCCTGGAATCGCTGGTCATCGCCTCCTTCGTGCGCGGGCTGTCCGTCCGCGACGTGGAGAACGCCCTGGCCGACGCCCTGGGCCCCGAGGCGGCACTGTCGAAGTCGACGGTCTCCACCATCTGCCAGGCCATCCGCACCGAATACTCGGCCTGGTGCGACCGCGACCTGTCCGGCGTCGTACTGGACTACCTGTTCCTGGACGCATCGCACTTCAAGATGCACACAGGCGCCGGCAGCGAGCCGGTCCTGGCCGCCTGGGGCATCACCACCGACGGCAAGCCCGTGTTCGTCGGCCTGGCCGCCGCCGCCTCGGAGAGCACCGACGCCTGGGAGGACTTCCTGGCCGGCCTGCTCCAGCGCGGCCTGCGTCCCCCGCTGCTGGTGATATCCGACGGCGCCCCGGGCATCATCGCCGCCTGCGAACTGGTCCTGGGCCGGTCCCTGCGCCAGCGGTGCGTCATCCACAAATCCCGGAACGTCCTGTCCAAGGTCAGCAAGGCCGACCAGCAGGCCGTCAAGGACGACTTCTGGAAGGTCTTCGACACCACGGCGCCCGAACTGGAGGGCATCGAGCCCGGCCAGCAGCTCGTCCAGGCCGTCCAGGACCGCATCGACGCGTTCGTCGCGACCTGGGAGAAGCAGTACCCGGCCGCCATGAAGTCGATGCTGACGGACCGTAAAAGCCTCGCGCCCTACCTGCGGTTCCCCGCCGAGCACCACAAGCGCATCCGGCACTCGAACTTCATCGACGTGGCGATGCTGTGCTCCCCGCCGACGCCGAAAGAACCGCCCAGCGCGGAGAACGCGCTTCCCACGTTCCGGTGCTTCCCGCCGACACATCGTCCGACTGATGTCTCCTCCTCGGCGACACCTTCGGCCTTCTCCTCCCATTCACGCACGAAGCCCGATCGCCATGAGCCCGTCGATCAATGGGCGGTTCACCGAAACCCGTTGTCATGCCTTCTGACCTGGGCTAACGTCACGAACTGCGATACTGCTTTCTACCGAACTTCGCAGGGGCAAGGTTTGGAATAAAGGCGTCTGGCGAAACGGTCGAAACCCACGCAATAGGGCGTGGGACGACGACCGCCGTCAGCAGCTTGTAGAACGCAGCCGCGCCCATGGCCTGAGGGTCGAAGTCGATGCGCATGACGATCAGTATGCCGTGCATCGGCCGCGCACCGTATCACCAGGTCAGCGGCATGACCAAGCCCGGAAGTCCAGGAGAAAGTGCCCGGTGTCGCAGGGTACCGAGTCACTGGAGTCGGCACCGCATCACCACGCCCACCACTGTCTGGGACGCCTTCGAGGTCCCCGTAGAAGCACGCCGGGGCCAGGTCACCCTCAACCTTCACGACCATCTCGCCGCCTTCGTCCCCAAGCGCCCCGGCGCCTACCTCCGTATCTCCTCCAACCGGTTCGGACTGGAAGCGGGCGTGGACAGGCAGCAGGAAGACTCCGAGGACACGAGGCGCCGCCTGCGCTGGCCTGAGTTCGCCAAGATCTACAAGGAGAACGACACTTCCGCTTTCAAGAAGAAGAAAGTGCTCAAGGACGACGGCACCATCGACTGGATCGTGGTCCGCGCAGACGCATCCGGGAGTCGGAGATGTCGGCCGCCGCCGGCTCCACGCGATCGAGGCGCGGGCATTCGCCCATCTACGGGACAGCGACGGGGCACGTCGCGCTGTGGAGCAGTCCCTGGTGGTCGACACCGGGACAGTCGACGATCTCCACCAGCCAGTCGGTGAGTTCGGGTTCCCGGAGGCCCGGCTCAACATGTCGCACGCGACGAGCATGCTGCTGCTCCGCGACCCCGTGCAGGCAGAGCGATTCGCCCAGCAGTCCCTCAACCTGGTGTCCGCACTGCCGGCCGGGGAACAGTCCGCTCCGGTGCGCGGCGGTGCCGCAGCCGACTTGGCCATGGCGCGGCTGATCGCCGGTGACCTCGACGGGGCCGCCGCGGCGATCCGCACCTTGCTGGAGGTCGTGACCGAGCAGCGCGTCACTGGCCTGCTCAACCGCACCCACCACGTTCGGCGGGCACTCACCGCCCCCCAGTTCCAGGGCTCCCAGCTGCCCACCGAACTCGGCGAGCAACTGGAGGAATTCACCCGCCGGTCGGCGCCGCGTCAACTCGGCGCGTCACCGGGCCTGCTGGCCGGCGGCTAACCGTTCAGCTCGGCGAGCAACTGCTGCTCACGGGCCGGGGCGATCCCGTGCTCTGCGGCACGCGGGTGCGGAACGGCCTGGCCTCCGCCGTGCAGCCACGCCCAGGTGTCGGCGATCGTCTCCACGAGGGGCCGAGGTGAGAACCCTGACGCTACTGCCCGCGAGGGGTCCACCGACCACACACCGCTGTGCGTGCGCCACAGCGGCAGTTCCGTCCACTGCTTCACTCCGTGGCGGATCAGGTCCGCGCTGTCCGCCCATACGGGACAGCCGGACCCGCCTGTGACCTCCAGGCATGTGCCGATGAAGCCGGCCCAGGTGATGCCGTCCGGGTGGGCCACGTTGTCTGATCTTCACGCTGCGCCAACTGCGTGTAGGCGTGCGTAGGCTCCCGGTGTGCGGAGCAGGGTCTCATGCGTCCCGATCTGCGAGAGTCGGCCGCTGTCCATGACCACGATTCGGTCCGCTGCTCGGATTGTGGAGAGCCGGTGTGCGACGACGAACGTCGTGCGATCGAGCATCAGCCGTCCCAGTGCCTCCTGGATCAATGACTCAGACTGCGTGTCGAGCGCCGAGGTCGCTTCGTCGAGGACGAGGACCCTTGGATCCCGGATGATCGCGCGTGCAATCGCGAGGCGCTGCTTTTGTCCACCGGAGAGTCGGGCGCCGCGCTCGCCGACAACGGTATCGAGGCCGTCCGGAAGCCGTCGGACGAATTCGAGAGCGTTAGCTTCGCGCAGGGCAGCGAAAATCGCGTCCTCAGTGGCATGCTCGAGACCGTAGCTGACATTCTGTCGGATACTGCCTTCGAACAGGATCGTCTCCTGTGGCACGACCGAGACGAAGCGGCGAAACGTGCGCAGATCGAGTGTCTCCATGTCCACGCTGTCCAGCTCGATATGGCCGGTGGTAGGGCGGAGAAACCCGGTGATCAGGTTGAGTATCGTCGACTTGCCGGCCCCGGATGCACCGACGATGGCGATCGTCTCTCCAGCGCGTACGGAGAGACTGAAACTCTGGATCGCCAGCTGGGCGGTGTCGGGGTAGACGAAGCTGACGTCGCGGAAGTCGAAAGCCCCCACGGTCCGGGTGACCACGGTCTTGCCTTCATTGCCCTCCAGTTCCGGTTCCTCCAGTACTTGTCCGACGGATCGAACCGACGCGAGGCCCCTACTGATCGCCGGCGCCAGGCTCAGGAGAACCGCCACGGAACCGGTGAGGTTGGTGAAGAACGCGCTGAGCATCACGACGTCGCCCGGCGTGACGCCGAAGGTGCCGTAGTACGCGATCAACGCGGCGGCCGCAAGACAGCTGACACCCAATGTGTTGAGCACGATCCAGCTCAGTGCCCCGAACTTGCCATTGGTCCGATCGAGCGTCAAACCTGCTGCGCGCACCCGGCGCAGGGTGCCGTCCACACGTTCAAGCGCACTGCGCTCGAGTCCATGCCCACGCGTGATCGGAATGAGCGCGCTCATTTCGATCACGCGGGACGAGAGCTGTTCGACCTCTGCCCGGAAGGTCTCGTTCTGCGTACGCAAACGCACGCGCAACCGCATCATGACGCCTGCGGCCGCGGGTACGACGAGGAGAAAGACGGGCAGGAACGACGGCGTGCGCCACCCGATGACGATCAGCCCGCCGACAAGGCCGGAAATCGCTCCCAATCCACCGTCGGTGACCTGCTGGAGCATCTGCTCTATGGTCTCGACATCACGCACGACCTTGGTCTGCAGCACACCGGAGTTCACCCTCGTGTGGTAGCCGATGGACAGTTCCTGAAGCCGCTGGCACAGAGAAAATCGCAGGGAATTGCTGACGCGACGGATTGCTGGGCTGAAGCAGCGTACATAGAGCAGCTGACCGGGATAGTTGAGCAGGAGGAGGCCGAGGAGCAGGCAGCAGTTGAGCCAGAGCCGGAGAACAGGCTGGTGCGCGACTACGACATCCACGACATTGGCCGTGACCAGTGGCAACAGCCAGGTGGGACTGGACTTGACCAGGAAGACGCACGCGCCCAGCGCGAGGCGGGAGCGGTCTTGGCGGAAGAGGTAGGCCACGGTGCGCAGCGGGTGCTCGCCGCGGTAGTGGTGCTGGTCGACGGGCTCAGAGCGGTACATCATCAGGCGGCTCCACCCCGAGCGGCGTCGGGCACGGACCTAGCAGTCGGGCGAAGGCTCCTCCGGAGCAGATATACATGGTGCACGGATGCGATCTCCTCCCTGGGCATTGCGATACGATCGCTCACACGAATCGCTTCACAATGGTCCGGATCCGATCGGTGTAGTCCCCGGCCGGTCCGAAATGCGCTACCACGCTGAGTAGTTCGCGTAGGTTGAGCAGGTCCATGCGCTCGCGCCAGCCGTCCGACGGTGGTTGCAGCTCGTGGTAGGCGTCAAAGAAGCGATCCGGTACGCCTCCGGTGCAGTAGGCCATGCTCAAGTCGGCTTCGGCCCACATCCAGCAGACCGCCGGGTCGATGAACACCGGGCTCCCGTCGGTGTCCGCGATGAGGTTGTTCCGCCACAGGTCCCCGTGGTTCAGGACAGCAGGACTTGCCGGGAGCAGGTCTGGCAGTCGGGCGCACAGCCGCTCCAGGGCGGCACGGTCGGACGCGTCGAGGGCCCGCTGCGCGGCGGGCTCCGCCAGGTACCGCAGAATCCTGTTCTCGGCGAAGAACCGGTGCCCGTCGGCATCCCAGCCGTTTCGTTGCACGAGTCGTCCAAGCCAGCCGTCGTGTTCCCATCCGAACCGCGTTCCGGTGCTCTCGTGCAGGGTGGCCACCGCGCGCCCTGCGGACTCCCAGAAGCGGTCGTCCTGCGGAAGCTCGGCATTCAGCGCTCGAAGGACGAGCGACGCCTCGCTGACACTGACCACCTCGGGCGTGCGAAGGCCGTGTTCCCGCAACACGCCCAGTCCTTCGGCCTCGGCCCGGAACAACCCTGGCGGCGCGCTCAGGCTCCCCTTGACCACCACAGTTGCGCCGTCGGCCAGTTCGACCAGCCAGGTGCTGTTGGCAACACCGCCGTGCAGTCGGGTCACGGCCGTGGTCGATATCGGGGCAGGCAGGAGATCCGGACTCCAGTCGTCCTCAGGTTCACGATCGGTCATGGCGCGGCACCGTCCCGTCTCCGACCTGCGTGGCCTGTTCCTTGAGCACGGCCCCCCACAGCGAGCCCACCGTCGCGAACGTGGCGGCGATCAAGGCGTCGTCGGGAAAGAGGAGTCCGAAGGCCTCCTCCAGGTCGACCGACAGATTCACCGCGGACCGTGAATCAAGGCCAAGGTCGGGCAGAGAACTGCTCGCGGAGAGCACGGTTTCGGGGCCGAGCCCCAAGTTGGTGCGGACGATATCCTCGAACAGTGGGGTCCAGTGCAGTTGGTCGTCCATGAGTTCTTCCCGCCTTTCAGACGATGAGCATGGAGTCGCCGAACTCGTTGAACAGGTAGCGTTCAGGGACGACGATGTCCTGATAGAGGTTGAGCAGCAGTTCCCGACCGGCTACCGCTGAGGTGAGCCGCAACTCGGAGCTCTGGGGCATGTGCAGGTTGGTGATGAAGCCGTCGCATGCCGTGAACCGGTGCCCTGGTCCCAGGATCAGGTCCGTCCATCCCGAGCCGGGCCAGACTCGGCCGGAGCGGGGATCGGCCACCGTCTCCAGCGCGCAGCGCGGAGGTTCCGCAGACGATGATCCGGCCGCCGGCTCGACGTCGGTCGTTGATCTCGTCCGCGGCCGCGGTACTGACCTCCACCTGCCAACGGCGGCCAGGCCGAGTTCGCGCCCGGGGTCGGCTGCGATTACCTCCGCGAGGGAGACCGGACCGTGGCCGCGGTCAATGAGGGAGGGACGGACTCCCGGGTGGGCACCCATCCACAGTTCGGCCAGGGATTCGCCGGTCGGCTCCTGCCCGAGGAGTTCGGGGATGGCTGTGGGCGATCCCCAGGGGTAACGGCGAACGGTGTTGCGCAACCGGTCCATTGGTCGTCCTCCTTGATTCGTACGTTGTGCTCCGCCCGCGGGGACTGGACGCAGGGAGGGATCCACCTGTTGCCCGGGATCCCCTGAGTGCTCCGGGCCTGGCCGCAGGCGGATGCAGTCAGGCGACCCGGTCGAGGTCCGTGTGCAGTACCGGTTGTTCGAGTGAGCGGCCCTCGACCAGTCGCTCGGCCTCCTCCACGACGGCGTTGCCGAGTCGTTCCAGTTCGTTGCCGAGTGACCCGGCGATGTGGGGGGTGAGGATGACGTTGGGCAGTCGGTGCAGCGGTGAGTCCGCGGGCAGGGGTTCGGGTTCGGTGACGTCGAGTACCGCGTTCAGTCGCCCGGAGACGAGTTCGTCGATCAGCGCGCCGGGGTCGATCAGCGCTCCCCGTGATGTGTTGATCAAGGTGGCTCCATCGGGGATCAGGGCGAGGCGGCGGCGGTCCAGCATCCGGTGGGTTTGCGGGAGGTCTGGTGCGTGCAGGCTGACGATGTCGCTTCCACGCAGCAGCTCGTCCAGCGGCTGGAGGGTAGCTCCCAGTTCCGCGGCCTCGGCGGGGTCCACGTAGGGGTCCGCGAGCGTGGCAAGGAGGTCGAGCGGGCGCAGCAGTTCCAGAAGCCGCCTTCCCACCCGGGAGGCGCCGATGACGCCGATGCGGCGGCGGTAGTTGCCCAGTGTTCGGTCCGCATGGGGGTCTGACCGTCCGTGGCCGAGGGCGTCCCGCAGGGCGAAGGCGTTCTTGCCGGACAGCAGGACGGCGGCGAGCGTGTATTCGGCGACCGGGACGGCGTTGGCGGCCGCGGCGGTGGAGACGAGCAGGCCGCGGTCCCAACACGGTGGTGTGATGAGGTCGCGCACGGTACCCGCCGCGTGCAGGACGGCCCGCAGCCGGGGGGCCGCGTCCAGAACCTGTTGGTCGATCGGGGGGCAGCCCCAGCTGGTGATCAGGATCTCGGCCTTGGCGAGGGCGTCGGCTGCCCCGGGCTGGTCGAAGCCTGCGAGGACGAGGTGGCGGTCCATGTCCAGCAGGTCGCAGAGCCGGTTCATCAGTGGTGGCGGGAAGAGCCGGGACAGGTTCTCAGGGGCCATCGCGAACAGTGCGGTGGGTCGGTCGGTCAAGGCTCGGACTCCATAGTTGCGCAGTGATGAGTCAGATGTCGTTTTCCGTGCAGGACAGGTTCGCCACGGCGGGCGACGGGCGGGAAGGGCGGGGCCGTCCACCGCGACGGTGCGGGGCTTCCGGGGCCTACTGCGCCTCGGGCCGGGCACCTGCGGGGACCGCCGCCGGGCGTTCGCAGGTGCTGGTGACCCACGCCGACTCACCGCTGCGGGCAGCGGCGAGCAGCGACTCCATGACGTCCAGGACGTGGTACGCGAGTCGGCCGTCGGCGCGGTGCGGGCCGCCGTCGGCGAGTGCGCGTGCCAGGTCGGCGACGCCGTAACCGCGGGAGGCGCCGGGATACCCGCCGCGCTCAGGTACCGGCTCCCACTCCTTGGCCCCGGCGCGGAACATCCGTACCTCGCCGTCGAAGCCGTTGGGGTCCGGCACCGAGAGCGAGCCTCCGGTCCCGTAGACCTCGATCCGGGGCAGCGACCCGGCCCACACGTCGAAGCTCATCAGCAGCGTGGACAGCGCTCCGTTCTCATGCTCCAGCACGCCGGTGACGTGGGTGGCCACCTCGACCGGGAACTCGGTGCCGGACCGCGGTCCGCTGCCGATGGTGCGGGTGCCACGCGGGGTGGCGGACATGCCGACCACCCGGCGTACCGGGCCGAGCAGGGTGATCAGCGCGGTGAGGTAGTACGGACCCATGTCGAGCAGTGGGCCGCCGCCGGGTCGGTAGTAGAACTCCGGTGCCGGGTGCCAGCGTTCGTGTCCCGGGGTGACCATGAAGGCGGTCGCGGCGACGGGTGCGCCGATCTCGCCGGCGTCCAGGACGGCGCGCGCGGTCTGCACCCCGGTCCCGAGTACGGTGTCGGGGGCGCAGCCGACGCGGACCCCGGCGGCGTCGGCCGCTTCCAGCAGCGTGTCGGCCTCGGCGGTGGTGGCGGCCAGTGGCTTCTCGCCGTAGACGTGCTTGCCAGCGCGGATGGCCGCGTGGGCGACCTCGGCGTGGGCTGCGGGGATGGTCAAGTTGAGGACGAGGTCGACGTCCGGTGCGGCATAGAGCTCCTCGGGAGTCAGGGCCCGTGCGCCGGGGACCTCCTTCGCCCCGAGCGTGGCGCGGGCCGGGTCCAGGTCGGCAATCGCGGTCACCCGCAGGTTCTCCAGCCGGGGGAACGTGTCGAAGTACGCGCCGCTGATGTTCCCCGCGCCGACCACGCCCACGCGCAGGATCTGCTGGTCCGTCATCGGGTGGCCCATGCCATGCCCTTCCTGATCGTCGAGTCCACTTCGGGTATGTCCAGGTCGGCGAGGTTGTGTCCGATCGCCGTGACGAAGATCCGGCCCGCGCCCCAGTGTCGGGTCCAGGTGACGGGCACGACGGTGCCCGTGAGTTCGGGGTTGTCGGGGTCCGGCTCGTAGTCGGTGACCGCGAGGACGTCGACGGCCGGATCCACGTGCAGGTAGTACTGCTCAGTGGTGACGCTGAACGGGCTGATCCCGGCCATGATCGGGTGGTCGGCGCGTTCGGGCTGCGGGCGCACTTGGTAGGTGGTGAACTCGCGTGGGTGATGCACGAACTGTCCGCCCGTCATCAACTGGTAGCCGGTCTCGTTCCGGAAGGAGTCAATGATGCCGCCATGCCAGCCCGCGAAGCCGGTCCCCGCGCGCACCGCGCGGGAGAGGCCGGCGAGCTGCTCGCCGGTGATCTGTCCCATCGTCCAGCACTGCACGATCAGGTCGCTGGCGGCCATCAGTGCCTTGTCGAGGTAGCTGTCCAGGCTCTCGCTGAGCGTCACCTCGTAGCCGTCCTCCTTGAGTACGGCCGCGTAGCGGTCGCTGGCGGCGACCGGTGCGTGGCCCTCCCACCCTCCGCGCACGACCAGCGCGCGAGGGGCCTTCGGTGGCTGCTGTTCTGGCTCTGTCATGTGGGTACTCTCCTGAGCGCCCGGCAGGGGAGGTCCTGCCGGGCCTGGGTGTCGGTGTGTGAATCAGTGCGTCCGCCGTCACTCCGCGTCGGCGACGGCTCCCACCGGCTGGGCCTGGCCGACGCCCTGGGTGCCAGTAGCGCCACCGGCGACACCTTCGACGAGGTACCGCTGCAGGACCACGAAGACCACCACGATCGGGGCCGCCACGATTGCCGTCGCCGCAGCGACCATCGGCCACTGCGAGGAGTACTGGCCGAAGAAGGAGAACAGGCCACGGGTCACCGGCCAAAGGCCGGGGTCGCTGAGCATGACCAGGGGCAGGATCAGGTTGTTCCAGCTGGCCACGAAGCCGAACACGGCGAACGTAGCCAGGGCCGGCTTCATCTGCGGGATGATCATGGTGAAGATGAAGCGGACATAGCCGCAGCCGTCCAGTGCCGCCGCCTCGTCGATCTCGACCGGGATGGTCTTGATGTAGCCGACGAAGAAGAAGAACCCCGCGCCGGCCAGCGACGTCATCACGAGGTAGCCGATCCGGTTGTTGTACGTGCCGAGCTTCTGCGCCTCGATGAACAGCGGGATCAGGCCGGCGGGCAGGAAGCCGGAGAACACGAAGAAGGCGTAGAGCGCGTTGGAGCGCCGGAAGTAGCCGCGGGAGATCGGGAAGGCGAGGAAGACGCCGAGTATGAGAGTGGCGATGTCCGGGACGACGGCGTACAGCAGGCTGTTGACCATCTGGGTGGAGAAGTCGCCCTGGCTCCAGGCCTGGCTGAAGTTCGAGGCCGTCCACGGATGCGGCAGGCCGGTCGGGTCCTGGAGGAACCCCGTGTACGTCTTGAATGCCTGGAGCGCCAGGTAGACCAGGGGCAGGGCGAACAGGCCGGCCGAGATGAGCAGGCAGGCCAGGTGCAGCCCGCCGGTGCGCAGGGCGCTGCGTATGCGCAGGCTCACAGGGTCACCTCCCGCCTGCGCAGGAAGAACAGCAGTCCGCCACCGATGACCAGGGTGATGAAGAACTGCGCCATGGCCAGCATCGAGCCGTAGCCCAGGGACGGGTTCTGTCCGAACGCGGTGTCGAACATGTAGAGGCCGATCGTCTTGGTGTTGAAGTTGCCGTCGGTCAGGACGAGGATGAGCGAGTACTCGCCGATGCTTCCCACCACGGTCAGGAAGACGTTGACCGTGGTGGCCGAGGCGAGCAGCGGCCAGGTGATGTGCCGGAACAGTCGCAACCGTCCGGCCCCGTCGAGTGAGGCCGCCTCGTACAGCTCGGGTGGGATGCGGCGCAGCGCGGCGATGTACACCAGCATCGTGTATCCGCTGAACATCCAGACGTTGATCAGGACGACCAGCGGCAGGGCCCAGGTGGGGTCGCCCAGGAACGCGTTGGTCCCGCCGGTCAGTGCGTGGTAGATCTTCTCCGCCGGCCCGCTCTGCGGGTCCAGGATCAGCGAGAACAGGACGCCGACGATCGTCACCGAGAAGATCTGGGGCATGAAGATCAGCGCGCGGTACAGGCCGAACCCGCGCCGCCGGTGGCGAAGCAGCAGGGCCAGGCCGAGCCCGGCCCCGATCTGGAGCACGGCGACGCCGGCGACGTACTTCAGCGTCGTGAGGATGGCGGCGCCGAAGTCCGCGGAGGAGCCGTGGAACGCGTTGCGGTAGTTGCACAGACCGCACCAGTTCAGCGGGGTGCCGGGCTGCCCCGAGTACTGGGTGAAGGAGTAGAAGACGGTGGCGAGCGAGGGGAAGAGCCCGAACACCAGCCAGCCGATCGCCGGCACGGAGATGGACAGCCAGGGGATCCATCGCCGCGTCCGCCTGGTGCCGAAGGGAATAGTGGCCATCGACGGGGTTCAGCTCCTCGGTGCAGAGCGGTAGGCGTCAGCGGACTGCTTGAGCGCGTCGGCCATAGGCTGCGGCCCGATCGGCTGCACCTTGGTCAGGTCCGGGCCGCCCGCGATCTTGGGGAAGCTGCTGGGGATCCAGGGCTGGGAGGCGTTGGGGTAGCCCTGGGAGACATGCGAGGACAGCCAGTCCGTCCAGGACAGCGAGGGGGTCGGCACCGTGGGTTCCGTTGACAGGGAGCCCGTGGTCTTCACATAGTCCGCGTAGTTGCTCTGCTGGGTGAACAGGTCGAGCCACTCCAGCGCGAGCTGCTGGTGCTTGGACCACACCGGCACCGCCCAGGACAGGTCGGGGGCCAGGACGGGACGGTTCCAGGCCGCGGTGTCGGTTCCCGGGATCGACATGAAGCCGAAGTTCAGCTTCGGATTGGCCGTGGCGATGGTGTTGCCGTCGAAGGAGCCGTCCACGAAGAACGGGAAGTCATCGCCCTTGACGGCCCAGTTCCCCGGCGCCGTCTGGGCCGGGACGCCGCCCGCACTGGGCTCGACGAACGCCATGACCTGCTCATAGCGCTTGGCGGCTTCCTGGTACAGCGGGCTGTCCCAGCTCTGCGCACCGCTCCAGAAGTCCTGGGCGCGCTGCAGGAAGACCGAGGCAGCCTCGGAGGCCGGCTTGTCCTGCATCAGCAGCTGGTTGATGATGCCGGCCCAGATGTTGTTCTGGTAGTTGTCCTTCCCGGCCACGTAGAGCGGTGTGATCCCTTTGGACTTGAGGGTCTGCATGTCGGCGATGAACTCGCCGAAGGTGGTCGGGATCGCGATGCCGTACTTGGCCAGCAGGTCCTTCTTGTAGAACAGGCCGCTGGAGTTGACGTACTCGGCGGTCATCACGGCGTATATGCCGCCGTTGTAGCCGTTGGCGTACTTCTGCGCGACCGGGTCGAACCGCTTCATGAACGGCTGCGTTGACAGGTCGAGGAACTGGCCGGAGGCGATGAGCGCGGCGGTGCCTGTGGGCTTGATGCCGATCGAGGCCGGCGGGAAGGCCTTCGGCGTCGGCGGGAACTGGGCGAGCACGTCCACGCTCCTGGATGCCAGCAGGCTGTTCTGCAGGGTCGGCCAGGCGTTGGCGGCCGTCGGCGCGCTCTGCAGACGTATCTTGACGCCGGGGTGCTGCTGTTCGAACAGGGCGTCCACCTTCTGTGTCTGCGCGATGGAGGCGGGGTTCGTCCACTCGGCGATGACGAGCGTGTCCGACGAGCTGCTGCTACTGCTGCCGCAGGCGCTAAGGCCGGCGGCGATCGGGAGAAAGGCAGCAGATACCGCGAAGATGCGGCGGGCACGGGTGGTTCTAGCCATGACGGCTCCTCTTGGGAACGGTGTGGTCACGGCCGACGGCACGGGCGCAAGGTGCGCTACCGCGGTTACTGGAGTCCCCGAAGCATCCGTTCCGGCACGCGGACCGGTCAAGGGCAGTGCGCGACCAATGACTTTTTGGACAGGCGCGACAGGTAAGTCATCGCTCATGGGGGACATCGTTGCAGGTCGCTGCGATCCAAAATGAAATTGCGACGAGAGGTCTAGTCCTAGTAACACTTTTGGAGTTACATACCCCTCACGCCGCCGACGGCGCCCTGGAGTCGAACCCACCCGCAAGTCAGGACCCCTGAAAGGGGAAGTCGATGCTGCGCACGGTCCGACGCGGAGCGATCCCACTGCTCTGCAGCATTGCCGCCACTGTCTCCCCCACTCAGTACGCGACCGCCCAGCCCGCGCATCGCGCGGCGGTGACGTCCGCAATCGCCCAGCCCGCGAACACCCGGCACCAAAGCGCCGGTTACTGGGCGACCCAGTTCCAGTTCGACAACAACGGAACGCCGTGGTCCGTCGCGGACTTCGCGGCGCTCAAGGCCAAGGGCATCAACCGCGCCGAGATCAACATGCCGTGGTCGAAGATCGAGCCGTCCCGCGGCACCTTCGACTTCACCGAGCTCGACCAGGAGCTCGCCAACGCCGCCGCCGGCGGCGTGCAGCTGGTGCCGATCTTCTGGCAGTCCGGCTGGCGCGGCAGCCCCGTGACGTGGGAGACGAACCACGAGGTGACCAGCACCGGTGCCACCGGGGTCGCCCTGGCCTGGTGGGACCTCACCGAGCAGAACGACTACTTCACCTACGTCACCAGCACCCTGGCGCACATCGCGCACCAGCCGGGGTACGGCGGCGCGTTCCTGGACTACGGCCACCTGGACGCCCAGTGGCTGGACACTCCCGGCGTGGGCGGATGGGCGCCAGCCGACATCGAGTACTTCCACACGCACTGGCTCCCGGCCACCTACCGGAGCATCGGTGCCTTCAACGCGAAGAACAGCACCACGTACACCTCCTTCGGCCAGGTCCCGGCCGGCGTGCCCGGCGCCCCGTTGGCCGGCGTCTATCAGGCGTTCCGCCAGTGGAGCGTGCAGGACACCTACGACCGGCTCACCGCAGCGGTCCGCAAGGTCACCAGCGGGCCGCTGTACTACTACTTCGGGGGGCACATCTCCAACGCGCCCCAGCTCGGCGACCTGCCCGACGTCTTCTTCCTCCTCGCCCGCAAGTACAACGTCACGGTGGTGGAGGACGCCGCCAACTCGGCCGGCCTCAGCCTCCTGTTCGGCAGCCTGGGCCGCGCCTACCACGTCCCGGTCGCCCAGGAGTGGACCGTGACCACCGACCCCGTGATACCGGCGCAGGCGGCCCAGTGGCTGTCCGACTACGCCATGACCCTGCCCAACGGCGGCGGCGAGGACTTCTTCATCCACGACGGCACCAGTAAGGACGTCATCGGCTTCCCGATCTTCACCCGCTGGCTGCCCGTGCTCCAGGGCCTGTCCGGCTCCTACCCGACACAGCCGGTCGCCGTCTACATCGACGACTCCCAGGCCCGCGGCAACACCAGCGGCGGCAGCCTGAACGGCGTCGAGAACAACATCACCGCACTGTGGGACGGCTACCAGGCCGGCTTCGCCGTCGTCACCAGCGAAGAGATCGCGAACCACGCCGACAGACTGTCGCGCTACCGCGCCGTCCTGCCGATGAACGGCGTGGACGCCAATCTGACTGCCTACCAGCAGCGCGGCGGGACACTGCTCACCGCCAGCTCCCAGCTGAGCCAGTACGCACCGGCCTACGCCGACCTGACCAGCCAGCACACACTCCAGGTCGTCCCGGCCACGGCCAAGAACCACCGAAGCGCCTCGATCACCGTCGCCGAAATCAGCCCGTACTTCGGATACACGGGCTCTGTCACCCTGCACCCGAACGGCCTCAACCTCGCCAGCGGCACCTACCACGTGGTGGACCAGCTCACCGGACTGGCACCGGCGCAACAGGCGCTGCCGGACGGCAGCGTGTGCGTCCCGGTCACGATGGCCTCCGCGCAGCTCGACCAGTGGAAGCTGCTGCCCGGCGCCGCACCGGCCGGTACTCCCGTCCCCGAGACCTGCCCGGTCACCAACGGCGGCGCGACGTCGGTGAGCGCAACCGCCGGGCAGAGCGGCGGCGGCGTGATGTTCCTGAACGTCGGCGCCACCGGCCAGGGCGCCGACGGGAACCTCACCGCCGTCACCCAGGGCGGACTCCCCGCCTACACCACCTGGACCAGCAAGCAGAGCGGCGCCGCTGCGGCCAATGTCTATCTCCAGGTCGACCCGTCCAGCCAGGTGGCCAAGGCGTCCACAGTGACGGCGAACATCACCTACTGGTCGGTCGCGGGACAGAACTTCCAGGTGCAGTACAACGCGCCCGGCAACCCGTACCTCGGTGGTCCCACGGTGGTCGGCAGCGGGACGGGCAGCTGGCAGACGGCGACCGTGACGCTGACAGGCGTGCAGTTCAACGAACTGCAGAACCTCGCGGCCGACCTGCGCCTGGCAGCCTCGGATCCGACCCAGCCGCTGTACATCGGGGGCGCCACCCTCTCCACCACCGGCAACTGACGCACCGCTGCTCCGAAGGGACCGCCCCGCCGTGCACGACGACCGCAAACCGGTAGAGGACCGCATCACGCGGTACCTCAGCCCCGCCCTGATCACCACGCGCGCGGCACTGACCGTCAGCGCGTGGCACGCCCCCGGCGAACCCACGCCGGTGGCCGACCCGGGCGACGGCTACCAGCCGTTCTCGATCGGTGAGAC
Organism: Streptacidiphilus sp. EB103A; assembly: GCF_041261405.1. Taxonomy (NCBI): domain Bacteria; kingdom Bacillati; phylum Actinomycetota; class Actinomycetes; order Kitasatosporales; family Streptomycetaceae; genus Streptacidiphilus; species Streptacidiphilus sp. EB103A. The sequence continues at coordinate 17,322 of NZ_JBGCAQ010000037.1, forward strand.
GTGGGGCGGTCCCTGGTCCACCACGTGGACCCAGTCCTCCAGGCAGATCCCGGCCGGTCCCGCCTGGTCGAGCGTGCCCTCTCAGTCGCACGACGGCGCACTCGACCCAGCACCGTGGCCGTTCCGGATCCCTGCCGCGCGCCACACTGCGAGCACGTCGAATGCCTGACCTGCCCTCCCCCAGCACAGCTCCGGGTACCGACGCGCACACCGTACTGCGCCAATGGGCCGAAGGTAAGAACCAGCAGGCGCTGCGGGCCTCGATCGTGCTGCTCGCCGCCGAGGGCCTGCGCAACGCCGACATCGCACGGCAACTGGGCGTATCCCGACAGACGGTGACGACGTGGCGCCAGCGCTACGCCACCGACGGCGTCGAGGGACTGCTGGACCGCGCACGCAGCGGCCGTCCCACGACGGTCGACGAGGGCGAGATCGTGACGAGCATCCTCACCTCCACACCCGACAACCGCACCTCACGGCAGGTGGCTCGCCGCCTCGGCTGCTCGCACAGCGCCGTCGCGGAGGCGCGGCGCCGCTGGAACCTGTCGGGGGGCCAGCTCACCGCCCCCCAGGTGCCGGTGAGCCCCGCTCTGGAATCGACCGACCACTGGCTGGTCGGCCTCCACCTCGACCCGCAGTACACCGTGCTGGTACTCGCCAGCCGTCCATCCGCCGTACCGGTGCTACCCCCGCAAGACCCGGTGGTCGACACCTACGCCCTGACCGCCGTCAGTGACGCAATGACCGCCGCGGCGAAGGTCGCGATGCACAAGCCCGCCACCCCCACCCCCAACCCCGAAGGCACGCCCCTGTTCCTGGACGCCGTGCGCCGCACCCATCCGCAGCAGGGCCTTCACGCCATCGTCCTGCGAGCACGGCACACCACCGTGCAAGAAGTCGACCTCGCGCAGCACTGCCATCGTCTCGGCATCTCGGTCCATGAACCGCCCGAGCGCACCAGCGAGGTCTCCTTCGTCAGTGCCGTACTGGCCCTGGACGCGGCCCGGCACCCGGAGTCCTCGACGCGCCTGCTCCTGGACCTGGCCTCCGCGCTCGCCCGCTACGCCGACGGAGCCGCACACACCCGGGTCCGCTGGATCCGCGAGCCGCTCCCGACATCGTCCGACACCCGGCTCAAATCGCCCGTCCCCGGGTCTCGCCCAGCGGCTGGCGGCGGGGCCAACCAGATCGACCTCGGGTCCTTCAACGAGTGCGTCCTGATCGAAACCGTGCGTCTCGCGGGCACGATCACCCGCGGAGAACTCGCCGAACGCACCCGCCTCACGCAACAATCCGTCTCCCGCATCACGCGCTCCCTGATCCAGCGCGGCCTGCTCGTCGAGCAGCGCAGGCAGCACTCGGCGATCGGCAAACCGAGCAGCCCAGTGAGGTTGCGCGACGACGCCGCACACGCGCTGGGAATCCACATCGACCCCAATGTCCTGACGGCGGTACTGGTCGACCTGTCCGGCCGGATCGTCGCCCGCCGCGCCGAGCCGATCACCTCCGACTCACGTCCAGGCGCCGTGGTGACACAGATCGCCGACCTCGGCGAGTCGGTTCTCGAACAGGCCGGGCGCGGCCGCTGGGAGGACGGATTCCTCGGTATCGGCGTGGCCACCCCAGGACCCGTGGACACCGTCTCCGGGACCGTGCTGGACCCCCCGCTGATGTCCGTGCTGCGCGATGTCCCCCTGCGCACCCTGCTCGAGCGGCGGTTCGCGTGCCCGATCGTGATCGAGAAGGACTGCTCAGCCGCGGCCGTCGGCGAGCGCTGGATCGGCCGCGACAGCCGCGCCTGCGACTTCGTGTACCTCTACCTCGGCACCGGCGTCGGATCCGGGCTCTTCCTCAACGGCGACCTCTACCGCGGCTTGACCGCCAACGCGGGCGAGTTCGGCCAGCTCTGCGCGGTGACGCTGGGGCGGTTCGAGGCGTCCGGGCGACCCAAGATCCTCCAGGAGTGCAACCCCGGGAGCTACGACTCGCCCGACCGGCTCTCGCTCCCGGCCGCGCAGCGCAACACCCGGCTGACGGTCCAGCAGGCCGCGAAGGCCATCGGCAGGGGCGTGTTGTCCGTGATCGACCTCCTTGACCTCGGCCTGGTCGTGGTCGGCGGGCCGTTCTTCACCGAAGAGGTCGCGGACGTCTACCTCACCGAGATCGAACATGCGGTCAACGCGTATCCAACCGCCCGGCGGCTGCGCCGCGTCCGCGTCGAGCGCTCCGTCAACAGCAGCGAGGCCGTCGCCGTCGGAGCAGCGTCCACCATCTTCCACTCCACGTTCGCCCCGCGGCTGCGCCGCATCCCCTGACGAGTCCTCTGTGACAAGGAGGCGGCTTCCCCCAAACACCGTGATCTGTCTCGTCATACCCAGTGGACGCGAGCGCATTGGGAGGCGCTGGCCGAGCACAGGCTGGTGACCGCCCCTGTACGCATGGCCGACGCCGGCCTGACCACTCCACCGGGTAGGCCCTCGGCGGCGGGCATCCGTAGCGACGGCATAAGGGGCTCACCCCGGCCGACTTCCCGCAGGGATACCTCGTCGTCGGTGACGCAGTGTGCAGCTTCAATCCCGTGTACGGGCAGGGAATGTCGGTCGCCGCGGCTGAGGCCGTGCTACTGCGCGACCTGCTCAGGGCAGACCGCGCGCGACTCTCGGAGCGGTTCTTCGCCGGCGCGACCCAGATCATCGACATCCCCTGGGCGATCACCGTGAGCGCCGATCTGCGATTCCCGGAGGCCAGTACGCCGCCGACCGAGGAGGCCGAGCGGTTCAACGCCTACCTACGCCACGTCTACCGAGCCGCATCCACGGACACCGAAGTCGGCGCCGCGCTGTTGCGAGTGATCCAACTCGTCGACGCACCGGGCCGACTCCTCGAACCAGACTTGGTGGACCGAGTCATGCGGGCACTGCCCGGCACCTGACACACGTGCCATCGTGGACGCCAACAGATCGATCGCAGGCACCCCCGCGCACCTCCCTGCTCAACGTGGACAGAGGTAGCTGCCGAATGGTCTTGCCCAATCGGCAGCCGTCACGCGGTGCGGCGGGCTCAGCCCCAAATGTTGATCTTTCCCTCGCCCGTCGTGTACTTGTCGATCTCAGCCAGCTCCTCCTGCGACAGCGGAGCCCCGTGCACCGCCGCCAGGTTGTCCACGAGCTGCGCCACGGAGGAGGCACCGATCAGCGCGGACGTCACTCTCGGGTCGCGCAGCAGCCAGGTCAGGGCGAGCTGGGCCAGCGACTGCCCGCGGCGGAGCGCGATCTCGTTGAGCGCGCGCAGCCGGACCAGGTTGTCCTCGGTCAGCAGGCCCGGCTTGAGCGACTTGCCGGCCGCAGCCCGCGAGTCGGCGGGCAGGCCGTTCAGGTAGCGGTCCGTCAGCAGTCCCTGGGCCAGCGGGGTGAAGCCGATACAGCCGGCGCCCACCTCCTCCAGCGCGTCCAACACGCCGCCCTCCTCGATCCAGCGGTCCACCATCGAGTAGGACGGCTGGTGGATCAGCAGCGGTGTGCCCATCTCGCGCAGCAGCCCCGCCGCCTCCCGGGTCTGCGAGGCGTTGTAGGAGGAGATGCCGACGTACAGCGCCTTGCCCTGCCGCACCGCGGAGTCCAGCGCGCCCATGGTCTCCTCCAGTGGGGTCTCGGGGTCCGGAGTGTGCGAGTAGTAGATGTCGACGTAGTCCAGGCCCATCCGCGTCAGCGACTGGTCCAGGCTGGCCAGCATGTACTTCCGCGAGCCTTTCTGGCCGTACGGGCCCAGCCACATGGGATGCCCGGCCTTGGTCGAGATCACCAGCTCGTCCCGGTACGGGCGGAAGTCCTGGGCGAAGTGGCGGCCGAAGTTGGCCTCCGCGGCGCCGCCCGGCGGGCCGTAGTTGTTGGCCAGGTCGAAGTGCGTCACCCCATGGTCGAAGGCCCCGCGCAAGATCGCCCGCTGGGTCTCGAAGGACTTGTCGTCACCGAAGTTGTGCCACAGGCCCAGTGAGAGCGCGGGCAGCTTCAACCCGCTCCTGCCACTCCTGCGGTACTCCATGGTGCCGTCATAGCGCATCTCGGCTGCTCGGTACGGGGCAGGGGTCATCGTCGCAGTTCGCCTTTCACTCGTCAACCAGGTGTAAGGCAATCTTAGCCGACGCGGACATAGTAAAAGACCTTTTAGAATTCCGTCAAGCGACTTTTTTGACAAATTGAGACGAGAATGATGGAAACAGTAGGCGAGGGGGTGACATGCGCCCAGGTTGAATGGGGTCCCCTTTCTCAACTGCATAGCAGACATCAATCCAATATTGCATCCGAGCTCATGCCCGAACCGGCCCGAACTGGCCGCCCACAGACAGTGGCACCTCGCCGACCTGTTCAACGTCAGCCTGGCCGCTGCCTTCCGCATCCTCATCCGAGCCCAGGATCCCACCCACGTGACCAGTCAGTTTCCTCTCGTCTGCAACTTGTGGCTCGTTCCTTAACAGAATCTCAAGTTCGGATAATGGGCCCACGGGCGACCAGCCCGCCGCGACTGGCCGACCGGGGCACCATCTGCCCGGGTCACCAGAAGCATGGCCGCCACCGCACCGACACCCTGGGCCTTGCAGGTCCATTACGGAATAACGCACGAGGCATATCCGCGAACGGGCGAGTGTGCTAGAACATGCCATGTATTTCCACCCCCAACCATCAGGCCGGCGCGCACATGCTATTGCAGCGCACTACGGCCTGCCCTGAGAGACGGAACGCGATGATATTCATGAAAAGGCCGAGACATGCCCTCGCGGAGCAGCCCGTGCCGGACCAGGCGCCGTCCGCGGGCAGGCGCCGGTCCCGCAAGTCAAAGCTTCCGATCCCGATCCCGGCTGCGCTCATCGCGACCCTCGCCGTGATCGCCGCCCTGATCACGGCCCCCTTCCTCAGCGCAGGAGCTTCCACGCAGGCCGCGGCGGCCACCCCGTTCTGGTCCACGCAGCTCAAGTGGGACAACAACGGCACGGCCTGGTCGAAGTCCGACTTCTCCGCGCTCAAGGCAAAGGGCCTGACCACCGCCGCGATCGACATGCCGTGGAACACCGTCGAACCCTCGAACGGGAAGTTCGACTTCACGGAACTCGACCTGGAGATGTCCAACGCCGCCGCCGCCGGCATCCGCCTGGTGCCCATCTTCTGGTACTCCGGGTGGGGAGGCAGCCCCGCGTCCTGGGTCACCAGCCACGAGATCACCAACACCGGTGCGCAGAGCGCCACCCCGGCCTGGTGGGACCCCACCGACGAGCCGGCCTACCTCACCTATGTCACCGACACCGTCAAGCACGTGGCGGGTTCGGCGGGATACGGCGGGAGCATCCTGGACTACGGACGACTCGACTCGTTCTGGGACAGCACCGTCAGCGGCAACGTCGACGGCTGGGCGCAGGCCGACATCAACGAGTTCCACAACGTCTACCTGCCGCAGACCTACAGCAGCATCAGCGCGTTCAACACCGCGCACAAGACCTCGTACGCCGCGTTCTCACAGGTCCCGGCGGCCAAGCCGGGCCAGGCCCTGGCAAGCGTCTACCAGCTGTTCCGCCTGTGGAGCGTGCAGCAGGTCTACGGGCAGCTGGCCGCTGACGTGCGTGCGGTCACCGCCAGCACGCCGCTCTACTACTACTTCGGCGGCCACGTCGGTAACTTCGCGAACTACGAGAACGTACCGGAGGTGCTGTTCGCCCTCGCCAAGAAGTACAACGTCACCATCATCCAGGACTGTTCGGGATCCTCGGGCATCGACCTCCTCTTCGCCGGCCTCGGCCACGCCTACGGGGTCAACGTCGCCACGGAGTGGACCGCGCCTACCGACAGTACGCAACTGGCGGCGCAGGGCGTGCAGTGGATCAGCAACTACGGCATGATGCTGCCCGACGGCGGCGGCACGGACTTCTTCATCCACGACGGCACCCAGAAGGACACCGTCGTCTATCCGATCTACACCAACTGGCTGCCGAACATCAAGAGCCTGTCGGGGTCCTACCCGCAGCAGCCCGTCGCCATCTACCTGGACGACTCCCTGGCCTTCGGCAACACCTCCGGTGGCGGCCTGGGCGCGCCGGAGGACGACATCGCCGCCGCATGGCACCAGTACCAGGGCGGTTTCAGCGTGGTCACCAGTGAGGAGGTCAACACCGGGATCGTCAAGCTCTCGCAGTACAAGGCGGTCCTGCCGATCAACGGCGTGGACGCGAACCTGACCGCGTACAAGAACGCCGGCGGCAGCCTCCTGACGGCCGTCTCGCAGCTCTCCCAGCACGCCCCCGCCTACGCGACCCTGGCCAACAGCGGCATCGTGCAGATCGTCCCGGTCGTCTCCGCCGCCAGGACCAGCGCGCAGCTCACCATCGCCAACATCAACTCCGGCACCGCGTACGACAACGCGATCACCATCAACCCGGCCGGACTCGGCCTGGCCGCCGGCAACTACCACCTGGTCAACGCCGGCGGCACCGTGATTCCGCAGCAGGCAGTCGCCGGCGGCATCTGCGCCGCGGCCAGCCTCACGCCTGCCTCGCTGACCAAGTGGTCGATCGTGGCCGGAGCCGTACCGTCGGGCACCGCCGCGCCCGCGAGTTGCGGCGGCACCACCCCTGCCTGCGGCACGCTGACCGCCAACCAGCAGCTGACCTCCGGCAAGTCGCTCGCCTCCTGCAACGGTACCTACAGCCTCGACCTGCAGGGCGACGGCAACCTCGTGCTGTACCGCAGCGGCACCGCACTGTGGTCTTCGGGTACCGCCAAGACGCCGGCGAGCAAGGCGATCATGCAGGGAGACGGCAACTTCGTCCTCTACAACAGCGCCGGCACGTCCGTGTGGTCCACCGGCACGAGCGGCAACAACGGCACCTACCTCCAGGTGCAGAACGACGGCAACGTCGTGATCTACAGCGCGGCCGGGACCGCCCTGTGGTCCACCGGTACCACTGGGAAGTAGTACACCCGCTCCACCCGTGGTGGCCCGACTCTTCGCAGAGTCGGGCCACCTTTCATTCCGAGAGGCCATCGCCGCCCACCCGGAAGCGACGCGACGGTCTACGCGCACCCCAAGGTCGGATAGCGCAAGGGGACCGGCGCCGTGCCCCGGTCACGTCGGCCGCCGACAGCCAGAAGCGCACCAGCGACCCAGGCTGATGTCCTGTCACTTCAGGAGCAGGGTCCTGGGCTGGGCCGACAGTGCGTGGTCGAGCACCAGGGAGGCCGCGCCGACTGCTGCCACGCTCACGCCCAAGGTGGTGGAGACGACGGCCGTCGGGTGGGTGGCCTTGACGAACGGGGAGCTGGCGACCATCGGCTCGATGGTGACCAGCAGCCGGTCGGCCAGCAGGTGCCAGGTCGGGCCGCCGAAGACGATGGTGTCGATGTCGAGCAGCGTCGCCGCCGCGCTCACACCGCGGCCGATACGGATCGCCAAGCGCTCCAGGACACCGTCGGCCTGGGCGTCGCCCGCAACCGCCAGCGCGGCCAGCCGCTCCAGGCCCCGCTGGGCGTCGGGCGGGCTGGTCACCGTGTATTCCGCACCGAGCACGCCCAGGGCGATCGACTCCTCGACCACGGTCCTGGTCGAGAACGCCGCGCCGAAGCCGCCGACCTCCCCGGCGTTCCCCGAGGCACCGCGCAGCACAGTGTCGTCCACGACCAGGCCCATGCCGGAGCCGGTACCGAAGTAGAAGAAGAGCAGGTTGCGGCTGTCTGTGGCCGAGCCGGTCCAGCGCTCGGCGACGACCGCCGCGGTGACGTCCTTGTCCAGGACCGCGGGGAAACCGGTCGCCTCGCTGAGGCTGTCGCGCAGCGGGTACCGGCCCCAGCCGCGCAGCTCGGGCGGGTCCACCACCCAGCCTGCTTCGGCGTCGATGGGGCCGGGTGCGGCGATCCCCAGGCCCAGGATGCGTTCGCGGTCCACCCCGGACTCGGCCACGATCGCGGACACCGAGGCGGCCATGTCCGCAGCGATCTTGTCGGTGTCGCCGCTGGGCGTGACCTGGCTGCGCTGGGCCACGACCGTGCCGAGCAGGTCGACCAGCACGCAGGTGATGACGGCCGGGTCGAGGTGCACGCCGAGGGCGTAGCGGGAGCCGGGAACGATCTCCAGCAGGGTGCGGGGCTTGCCGTTCCCGCTGCTCTGCTTGCCCGACTCCCGAGCCACGCCCTGGTCGAGCAGTCGGCGGGTGATGTTGGAGACGGTCTGTGCGGACAGCCCGGTGGCGCGGGCGAGTTCGACCCGGCTCAGGCCCGTCGGGTGCCGGCGGATGGCGTCCAGGATCACGGACTCGTTGAAGTCACCCACGCGCGGCAGGTTGGTGCCGCGTCGGATGGTGGACGTCCCTTTGCTCTCCGTCATCATTCTTCTCCCAGCCTCGGGCGGTGTCACAGGTCCGCCGCCCCGACGCGTCCGGTCGGTGACATGCTATGACACCCCTGTGCTGCCGACGGCGGAGCTTGCCGGCCCGCGGCGTCCGCGCGGGCCCGTCACGCGGGATCCTCGGCCGTGGCGGCGGGGCGAAGGCGCAGCGTGCGGATCTGGAACGGGCGCAGGCGCAGGTCGATGCCAGCGGTCCCGGTCGCACCGGGCGTCGCGGTCAGTTCCTGCTGCGGGTGTTCCAGCAGGTCGCAGTCGTGGGCGGTGGCGAGCGCGAAGCCCGTCGACAGCCGTGCCGCGAGCGCTCCCCCACCCGCCTCGTAGAGGCGGACCACGACGTCGCCGCTGCGGTCGTCGGCGAGTTTGACGGACTCCACCACCACGTCGGTGGTGTCGAGCGCGACCAGCGGCCGGGCCTCGGCGGTAGCCGGGCGCAGTTGAAGGTTGAGGGCGTAGCCCCCGGCGATGGCCTCCTCGATGCCGGCGCCGGGGGCCAGGGCGTAGCTGAATCGGTGTCGGCCCCGGTCGGCCTGGGGGTCGGGGCTGTGGGGGGAGCGCAGCAGGGAGAGGCGGACGGTCGTGGTGGTTCCGCCGTCGGCGCGGGTGTCGCGGTGGACGTCGTGGCCGTAGGTGGAGTCGGTGAGCAGGGCGGCGCCCCAGTGGTGTTCGCCGACGTGGACCCAGCGGTGCGCCCACAGTTCGAAGCGGGCGGCGTCCCAGCTGGTGTTCTCGTGGGTGGGGCGCCGCACGTGGCCGAACTGGATCTCGGCGCTCTCGTGCTCGGCGTGGACGTCGAGGGGCCAGGCGGCCTTGAGCAGGGTGTCGCGCTCCTGCCAGTCGATGTCGTTGCGGACCGTCACCTGGCGGCTCTCGGCGGTCAGTTCGATGTCCTGGATGAAGCGGGAGGCCCCGTGGGCGTGGACGACGCGGACCGCGGCGAGCAGCGGGCCTGCGTCCACGAGGGTGACCGACTCTGCCTGGTCCAGGTCGTGCACGGTGTCGCGGTAGTAGGGGTCCAGGTTCCAGGCGGACCACAGGTTGGGGTCGTCGGGGTGCAGTTGGAGCAGGTTCCCCGCGGTGCCGGGGGCGACGGCCTCGCGCCGGGCGGTGTGGTCGTACACGCTGGTGATCAGGCCGCGCCGGTCGACGAGGACGGTGAGCATGCCGTTGTCGAGGACGTAGCCGCCGTCATGGGCAGTGGCGGTGACAGTGGCGGCCGTGGAGGCGGTCCGACCGGAGCCGAGGGCGGGCACATCGGCGAGGACCGCGGAGCTGCCGTCGGCGAGTGCCTGAGCGTCGGTGAAGCCATCTCCGATGGCGACCCGGGTGACTTCGCGGCGCGGGTAGGGTCCGGCGTTGAGGAACGCGAGGGTTCCGGGGAGCCCACCGGTGGCATCGGCGATGACCTGCTCAAGCTCGGCGTGGATCTCACCGTACTCGCGTTCGGCCTGCTGGTGCACCCAGGCGATGGAGGTGCCGGGCAGGATGTCGTGGAACTGGTTGAGCAGCACCCGCCGCCACAGGGCTTCCAGGCGCTCGTACGGGTACGCCGTGCCGGTGCGGACGGCTGCGGTGGCGGCCCAGAGCTCGGCCTCGCGCAGCAGCGCCTCGCTGCGCCGGTTGCCGCGCTTGGTGCGGGCCTGGCTGGTGTAGGTGCCGCGATGGTTCTCCAGGTACAACTCACCTCGCCATACCGGGAGCCTCTCGTGCTCGGCCGCGGCGGCGGCGAAGAAGGCGTCGGGCGCCTGGATCACCACCCGGGGCGAGCCTTCCAGGTCGCGTAGGCGGCGCGCCTTCTCCAGCATCGAGGGGGTGGGGCCGCCTCCGCCGTCGCCGTGCCCGAACGGCGCCAGCGAGCGGGTAGCAGCCCCCTTGTCCATGAAGTTGTCCTCGGCGTGGGCGAGTTCGGCCCCGGTGAGCTCGGCGTTGTAGGTGTCGATGGGCGGGAAGTGGGTGAAGACGCGGGAGCCGTCGATGCCCTCCCAGGCGAAGGTGTGGTGCGGCAGCCGGTTGGTCTCGTTCCAGGAGAGCTTCTGGGTGAGGAACCAGCGCGCGCCGGCCAGCTTGGCCAGTTGGGGGTAGGCGGCGGTGTAGCCGAAGGAGTCGGGCAGCCAGACGCCGTGCTGCTCGACGCCGAACTCGTCGGCGAAGAAGCGGCGGCCGTAGACGAGTTGGCGGGCCAGCGACTCGCCGCCCGGGAGGTTGCCGTCGGCCTCGACCCACATGCCGCCTACCGGCGCCCAGGTGCCCGCGGCGACGGCCTTCTTCATCCGGGCGTAGACCTCCGGGTACTGCTCCTTCATCCAGGCGTACTGCTGCGCCGAGGAGCAGGCGAAGACCAGTTCGGGGTACTCCTGGGCGAGAGTGGTGATGTTGGTGAAGGTGCGGGCGCACTTGCGCACCGTCTCGCGGACCGGCCACAGCCAGGCGGAGTCGATGTGGGCATGCCCGACCGCCGAAATGGTGTGCGCGGAGGCATGCGCGGGCCGGGCGAGCACCTCGGCCAGCCGGTTCCGGGCCTGCGCGGCGGTGCCCGGCACATCGGTGGCGTCGACGGCGTCGGCCGCTCGGCGTAGCGCGTGCAGGATCTCGTGGCGCCGGGAGGAGCCCTCGGGCAGCTCGTGCATCAGCTCGTCGAGCACCTCGATGTCGTGGATCAGGTGCCAGACGTCCTCCTCGCGCACGGCGATCTCGGCCTGACCCAGGCGGTAGAGGTGCTCGGTGCCCGCGGTATCCAGCGAGCCGAGGTGGGTGTTGTGGCCGGCGCTGCCTACGATCCAGGGGTTGGCGGCGAGCTCCACGAGCAGGTCGACCTGGTCGCCGGCGGTGGCGGACTGGGCGAGCAGCACGCTGCGGTGGTAGGGGTGCAGACCCTGGATCGGGGTGCCGTGGGCGTCGTGGACCAGGCCCTCGGCCTGGCCGCCAGGGCCGCGGTTGAGGTCGAAACCGAGGTCGAAGACCGCCTCGACGCGGCGGCCGGCCCACTCCTGGGGGATCTGTGCGCGCGCCCGAAGCCAGGTGGTCGACCAAGGGCCGCCCCAGGTCGATCCGAGGGCGAAGGGCTGGTAGTCCGCGTGCAGGGCCTCGGCCACCGGGACGGGTTCGCCGTCGACCTTCCAGGCGGTAAGGGTGAGCGGGCGGGCGGTGCCGTAGAGGGCGGGGCGGATCACCCGGTCCAGCAGCTTGCGGATCCGGGTCTCGGTGATCCGGCGGTCGTCATGCACCGTGGTGGTCCTTCCAGGGGTCGTGCGCGTGGTCGGGTGCAGTCAGGCGGATGGTGTCGTGGGTGCCGTCGGGCCAGGTGACGTCCGCGAGCAGGGTGGTGTCCTCGGCCCGGGGGGTGATCTGGGGTAGGGCGGCGGGGTCGGCTCCGCCGAGGTGGACCAGCGCGAGGTGGAGGACTCCGTGGGCGACTGGGCCCTCGGTCTCCACGACCGGGGTGGCCGAGGCGGGGCCCATGGCGTTGCTGTCGGCACCCGGTACCACCCGGGCGTGCGGGAGTCCGTGCACGCCGACGACCAGCGAGAGAAGTCCGGCGGAGCCCGCGACGCGGGCCGTGGCACCGGTCACCGTGCCGTCGGCTGGTGCGGCGGCCTGGCTGACGGCCAGGGCCCAGCCGCCGATGCGCAGCACATGGCCGTCCCCGGGGTCACCGTCCACCCGGACGGCGCGGACCTCGACCGATCCGCGCAGTGCGGAGCCCACGGTGATCCAGGGGCCTGGCCGGTGGGTGGTGTCGGGGCCGCCGAAGGGATCCCAGGTGGAGTTCTGCGGCCAGTGGGCCCGGGAGCGGGAGACGGCCGTGGCGCCGTCGACGGAGATCCGGATGCATGGGCGCCGGTGGGAGGCGCGGCCCTGCGCGTCGAGCAGGACCACCGCGTTGTCGAGCGGGTCGGTGTGCGCGCAGGCGTCCGGGGCGGCGGTGGGGTCCCCAGGGGTCTCCGGTGCCGTGTGGGTGGAGTAGGCGAAGCGTGCGTAGCAGGGGTCGTCCGCGTGCGGATGTGCCGGGTCGGCGTGGTCGCCGCCGTGGTTGACGACGCGGACCACGCCGTCCGCGGCGGTGCCGGAGACCAGCCAGCCTGGTGCGGCCAGCGTGCGGAGGAAGTCGCCCTGTTCGACCGGGAGTGGGGTGGCCTCTTCGGTCCACACCGGATGGTCCGGTGGCAGTGCGAGGCCGATGAAGCCCTTGCTGGCCCAGTAGGGCGAGGCGGGCCCGGAGTAGACCTGGAGCACGCCGCGGTAGGGCCGGTGCCAACCGAGGGTGAGTAGGCCGCGGTCGTCGGTGGCGCCGTGCGAGGTGAAGTGGTCGAGCATGCGGCTGGCCAGGGCCCGGGTCTCCCCCGGTACCAGGGGTGTGGCATCGAAGAGCGCGCCGGTCCACAGCGGCGCGAGGGCTGCGTAGCGGTAGGTGAGCGAGCGGCCCTGGACGAGGGGCGAGCCGTTGGCCCCGACCAGGTACCGCTGGTCCTCCAGGAAGCGCCGCAGCCTGGCGCGGTAGCGGTCGAGCAGCCCGGCGGGTGCGGCGTCGCCCAGGATGCGACAGAACCACAGCGGGTACAGGTGCATGGCCCAGCCGTTGTAGTGGTCGAAGTTGCGGCGTTCGCCGCCGGTCAGCCCGTCGGAGTACCAGCCCTGCCCGGCGTACCAGCCGTCGGTGAGCGCGATGACGCGGTCCAGGTCCTGCTGGCGCCATGCGCCCCCGGTGGTTTGGGCGAATGCCTCGGTGACGCCCTGGAACCACACCCAGTTGTTCCCGGGCATGGGGTCGCCGACCATCGGCGCGAGCCAATCAAGGACCTGCTGTCGGATCCGGTCCTCCAGGCGGTCCCAGATCCATAGCCGGGTCTCGTGCAGCGCGAGCGCGATGGAGGCGGCCTCGACCTTGGCCTGGTTGCTCTCGGCGAAGGTGGGCCAGCGTTCGGGGCTCTTCGGGTCGGTGCCGGCAGCCAGGCCCGCCGCGTACCAGCCGGCCAGGTCGTGCGGGTCCGCCCCGCGTGCGCCCGCCAGCCGGAACCCGGCCAGCAGGAAGGTGCGGGCGAAGCCTTCGAGGCCGTCGCTGTGGATGCCGTTGGCGCTCGGGATACCGGGCAGTCCGATCAGGGCGTGTCCGGCGGTCGCGTACGGCCTCGCCGCGAGCAGCAGGCGGTCCGCGGTCAGCTCCCAGTGGGCACGGTCCTCGGCGGGGTTGCGGTTCAAGAGCGGTGTCTCTCCCATGCTTGTTCGGACTGCACCCGGATCAGGCCACCGGTTCCTGACGACGTGGAGCACCGAACACCGCGCCTGCCGTGCGATGCTCCACGTCGGACCGGTGACGGAGGGTCAGGTTCGCGGGATCCGAAGGGTCACCATCTGGAATGGCCTCAGCGCGAGTCGAACGGTCCCCTGCCCGGTCGCGAGCGGGTCGGCGCCCGCGAGCGGCCGTTCCAGGAGGTCGGTCAGGACGGCACGGTCCACGGCGAAGCCGTCGGCCACGGACACGGTGGCGCGGGTGCGGCCGCCGTGGGCTTCGTAGATGCGGACCACCAGGTCCCCGCTGCGGTCATCGGCCAGCTTCACCGCGCTCACCACGGCGGCCTCCTCGCGCACCGTCGCCAGCGGCTCCACCGCGGCGACCGCTCCGGTGACCCTGCGCTCCGGAAGGTTGGCCCGGTAGCCTTCGCGGACCGCGTCGTCGACGGTTGCCCCCGGCACCAGAGCGTGCCGGAACCGGTGCACACCCTGGTCGGTCTCCGGGTCGGGATAGCGCGGTGCGCGCAGCAGCGACGCCCGCACCGTCGTGGTCGTGCCCGCGCCGCGCACCGAACGGGTGACGTCGTGGCCGTAGGTGGCGTCGTTGACGACCGCGACACCCCAGCCCGGCTCGTCCATGTATACGAAGCGGTGGTTGCAAGCCTCGAACTTCGCCCACTCCCAGCTGGTGTTCTGGTGGGTGGGCCGGTACACGTGCCCGAACTGGGTCTCCGAGGCGTACCGGTCCGCCTTCACGTCCAGCGGAAAGGCGAGCTTCAGGAAGCGTTCGCGTTCGTGCCAGTCCACCTCCGTGTCGATGTCGAGCCGCTTCACACCCCACGGCACCGACAGCAACTGGACGACCCGGGACGCGCCGAAGACCCGTTCGACGCGGACCGACGAACCCGCCACCTCCATGCCGGCGACCTCGACCAGGTCGCTGCTGGTGTTCCGGTAGAAGGCGTCGACGTCCCAGGCGTCCCACTGGTTCGGGAAGTCGGGGTGCAGTTGGAGCAGGTTGGCCGCCTGCCCAGGGGCGACCGCCTCACGTCCCGCCCCGATGTCGTAGGTCGACACGACCAGGCCACGGTCGTCGATCTCAACCCGCAGCAGGCCGTTGTCCAGCACATACCCGCCGCCCTCGCGCGGGACAGGGGCAACCAAGCCGCCCGGTCCTGCCTCTGGCGCGGCTCCGCCCGCGGGCACGCCGCTGCGGTCGTGCGGCGCGCCGTTGAACACCAGCTGGGTCGACCCCTCGCCGGCCAGCGCGCGCTGAGCACCGGCGATGATGCCCTCCAGTTCCTCCCCCACCCGCCGGTAGGTCTCCCGTGCCTCACGGTGCACCCAGGCGATCGAGGAGCCGGGCAGGATGTCGTGGAACTGGTGCAGCAGCACCGTCTTCCAGATCCGGTCCAACTCGGCGTACGGGTAGGGCGCTGCGACGCGCACCGCCGCCGTCGCCGCCCACAGCTCGGCCTCCCTGAGCAACGACTCGCTGCTCCGGTTGCCGCGCTTGGTCTGCGCCTGGCTGGTCAACGTGGCCCGGTGCAGTTCCAGGTAGAGCTCGCCGACCCAGACCGGCGGGCACGCATACTCGGCCTCGGCCTTGGCGAAGAACTCGGCAGGTGCCTCCCACTGCACCGTGGCCGAGCCCTCCAGGCTGCGCAGCCGCGCCGCCTTCGCGACCATCTCCCGGGTCGTGCCCCCTCCGCCGTCGCCGAAGCCGGTCGGTGCCAGCGAGCGGGTGGCAGCGCCCTTCTCCTTGAAATTGCGATCCGCGTGGGCGATCTGACGCCCTCTCATCTCGCAGTTGTAGGAGTCGACCGGCGGGAAATGGGTGAAGATCCGCGACCCGTCGATGCCCTCCCACAGGAAGGTGTGGTGCGGAAAGCTGTTGGTCCGGCTCCACGAGATCTTCTGGGTCAGCAGCCGGCGCACCCCGGCGGCACGAATGATCTGCGGCACACCTGCGGCGAAACCGAAGGTGTCCGGCAGCCAGGCCTCCTCGCTCTCCAGGCCGAACTCTTCCAGGAAGAACCGCTTGCCGTGCACGAACTGACGGGCCATCGCCTCGGAGCCCGGCATGTTGGTGTCGGACTCCACCCACATCCCGCCGACCGGGACGAACCGCCCGTCCGCGACCGCCTCCTTGACCCGGGCCCAGACCTCCGGCCGGTGCTCTTTGATCCAGGCGAACTGCTGGGCCTGGGACATGGCGAAGACGAACTCGGGCTCCTCCTCCAGCAATGCGGTCATGTTGGAGGCGGTCCTGGCGACCTTGCGCACCGTCTCACGCAGCGGCCACAGCCACGCGGAGTCGATATGGGCGTGGCCGACCGCGCTGATCCGGTGCGCGGCGGGGACGGCGGGCGCGGCCAGCACCCCGGCCAGCTCGTCGCGTGCCGCCTGGGCCGTACCGTTGACGTCCTGGAGGTCGACGGCGTCCAGCGCCCGGCCGACCGCGCGCAGGATCTCCCAGCGGCGCGCCGCGTCCACGGCGAGTTCGGCCATCAGCTCGCCGAGCACCTCCAGGTCCATGACCAGGTTCCACACCGTCTCGTCGAAGACCGCCAGCCGCATGGGCCCGAGCACGTACTGGGGCGCGTCCCCCGCCGTGGCCCGTTCCCCCATCTGCGTGGGCTGGAAGGGCACCCCGCCCCCGTCGAGGTCGGGATTGGACGACGCCTCCACACGCCAGTGCACCTGCTCCCCGCCGAGCGCCGGGGAGGCCACCCGCACATAGGAGTTGCGCGGGTGGAGCCCCTTCACGGGGGTCCCGTCCGGCCGGTAGACCAGCCCCTCGCACTGGAAACCCGGGGTACGCGGGGTGAAGCCCAGATCGAGCACGGCCTCGACGGTCCGACCGGCCCACTCGGCGGGGACCGCTCCGCAGACCTTGAACCAACTCGTGCCCCAGGGTGCGCCCCACGGGGTTCCCTCGGCGATGGGAAGGGTCGGGGCCGCCAGCCCCTCGGCCACCGGTACGGGCTCACCCGCGGTGGACCAGATCTCGACATCCAGCGGGGCCGTCAGCGGGTACACGGCCGGGCGGATACGCTCCCGCAGGACGCGTTCCAGTCGTGCCTCGACCAGTACTCGGTCGTCGTGCATGAGGTGGGGTCTCCTGTTGCTTCGAAGAGGTGCGGGACGGTCGAGAGGCTCGGGCGACAACGCCCGACTTCCGAGTCGGGTCACCGAGGCGGGCCGCTCGCAGGTGGTCGCGGCCAGCAGGACACGACGCAGGCCCGCGGCGGCCATGAAGGTGAGCACGATGTCCAGGAAACCGGCGTTCCCGTAGGGCGCGAGGCCCCCAAGGTCTCGGCGGCGAAGCCCTGGTCCTTCAGGAAGCGCGGAGGCATCCATCGCCGATCGCCACGGGTCGGTACCCGACCCAGCTGCCACGGACGGCCGGCGCCCGGCGGGTGGTGTCAGTGGTCACAGTGATCGCACGCTCCCATCGGCGCCGCGCGCGATCGCGAGCAGCGGTCGGGTGGTAATCGCTTCCCGGTGAACCTACGAACCGGAGCCGAGGTTTGTCAATACGTTGGAGGAACTCGGGAAGGCAGCGCCCCCTCATGCTCGCACTTCAGCACTGCAAGGCCCGGGACGATGCCGCTACGGGCATCGGACACCACATCACCCAGCCCACCCGTCGAGACGCCCCCTTCAGACATTCGCATCCCAATCTTTCTCAAATCCATTGACTAACCAGGCCGCTGGACTCACCTGTCGGGCAGGCCTCCACACCGACGTTCCCCGCCGCATCTAGGAGCGCGGGTCAGCAAGCGGTCGGGCGACTGTGGCTGGCGGGAGCCGTCGCGGACGCTGCACGTGCCGACAATCCACCCGAACAGGCCATCGAGCTACGGGGCACCTCGACCGACATGACACCCATGATCGAGATAAACATGTTCAATGAGATGCTGGTCAATGCCCGGAACGAGGCAGGCGTGTGGCAGCAACTGCACGAACTCCTGCTCGCCGAACTGCGCGCAGGCGACGTCCTGGACCTGTCCCGCGCTTCCGTGGACGGCTCCCACCTGCGTGCCTTGAAGGGCGGAGACCACACTGGGCGCTCCCCGGTAGACCGTGGCAAGACCGGCAGCAAGCACCACGTCATCGTGGACGCCGACGGCATCCCGCTGGCCGCCACGGTGACCGGCGGCAACCGCAACGACGTCACCCGCGCCGTACTGCGCCGCCCGGCAACAGCAGCGCCGATCAGCCACACCACCGCCATCAGCGACTACACCGTGCGCCCAACCTGCGAGCCGCTACCGGGGGAAGAAGCGCCGTTAGACTCACCCCCCATCGAGTGGCGCATCCTGACCGTGCTCCTCCAGCAGTCCGGACAAGGCGTGACCGCACGCCATCTCCTGCAGAGCCTCAGGGACCCCGGACGCGAGGACAGAGCGGGCTATCTACGCGTCTACCTCATCGGCCTGCGCCGCACGTTCGAGCCAGTCCCCGGCCGGGGCTTCGTCTGCGCGATGTCGGTCAGCCCAGGGTGAGGTAGGCCAGGCTGCCCGCGCCGGCCAGGGTGCAGTAGATGGCGAAGGGGGTCAGGGTGCGGGTCTCGAAGTACCGGGTCAGGAACCGGACTGCGATGTAGCCGGCGACGAACGCGGCGACCGCCCCGGCCAGGACCTGGCCGCGGATGCCGTCGCCCTGGTGACCCAGGAGCGCGGGGACCTTGAGCAGGGCGGCGGCGCCGATGACGGGGGTGGCCAGGAGGAAGGCGAAGCGGGCGGAGTCCTCGTGGCGCAGGCCCTTGAAGATGCCGGCGCTGATGGTCACGCCGGAGCGGCTGATGCCGGGGAGCAGGGCGAGGATCTGGGCGCCGCCGATGATCAGGGCGCGGCCCCAGCCGAGTTTGGTGATCCTTCGGTCGGAGAGTTCGTCGGGGTGCAGCTGCTCGTCGCCGGGGGCGGGCAGGTCGTCGGTGGCGCGGCGTTGGCCAGTGCCGCCGCGGCGCAGGCGTTCGGCGACGAACAGCACCAGGCCGTTGACGGTCAGGAAGATCGCGGCGGGGATGGGCTTGCCGAGGTGTTCGCGGAAGACCTTGTCGAGGGCCAGTCCCGCGATGCCGACGGGTATCGTCGCCACGATCAGCAGGCAGGCGAGTTTCTCGTCCACCGTCTCGATCCGGCGCTGGCGCACGGAGCTGATCAGGCCGGAGATGACCCGGACCCAGTCGCGCCGGAAGAAGACGACCAGCGCCAGGGCGGTTGCCAGGTGCAGGCCGATCAGCACGTTCAGGTAGGGCGAGTCGGCGGCGGAGACGTTGAGGTCGGTCTTCCAGTGTCCGCCGAGCAGTGCGGGCACCAGGATGCTGTGGCCCAGACTGGAGACGGGGAAGAGTTCGGTGACGCCCTGCAGCAGGCCGACACCGATGGCCTCTGGATAGGTGAGAACGGACACGGGCAGCCTTCGCAGCAAGGGATTTGACGAGCGGGCGACCCGAAGCTACTACACGCTGTAGAAGCCCAGCGGGCTTGGAAGCCACTGTTCGCCAAGCTGACATCCAGCGTTCAACACCCGGAACGAGCAGCTGGCGCCCGGCAGCCCGGACCCACCGGCCCGGCTCCGCCTCGCCGCCCCGTCGGCGGATGGTGGCTAAAGATCCGATTCGGCGTCGTCGCGGGCGTCACCGTCCGGCTTGGGAGCACGGGCACGGCGCCTGCGGCGCAGGTGCCACGCCACCAGCGCGATGACCACGACGGCGGCCACCGCAACGGCGACGTAGTGGCCGACCTGGGCCTCGATCCTGCTGTAGGCGTTGCCCGCGAAGTAGCCGAGCAGGGTGTAGCCGATGCCCCAGGCCAGGCCACCCAGCGCGTTGAAGAGCAGGAAACGGCGGTAGGGCATGCGGGAGATGCCGGCCAGGGCGGGCATCATCGCGCGGAAGAAGGCGATGAAGCGGCCCAGGAACACCGCCTCGGGTCCGCGGCGCCGGATCAGGTCCTGGGCTTTGGCGATCCGGTCCTGGTGGCCGCGCAGAGGGCTGGTGGTCAGGATCCTGAGGCCGAAGCGGTGCCCGACCTCGTAGCCGACGCTGTCCCCCGCGATGGCGGCCAGCACGACCACGCTCGCGAGCCACCACACCGAGACCTTGCCCTGGCTGGCCAGCACCCCGGCCAGGACCACGGCGGTCTCCCCGGGCAGGACGAAGCCGACAAACAGCGCGTCCTCGCAGAAGACCAGGGCGAAGACCACGGCGTAGACGACGGGTCCGGACAGGGATCCGAGCCAGTCGGTGATCGCGTGCATCGGCCGTCCTCAGGTGCGCGGGAGCGGGGTGGAACCATCCGCGACTCTACAACGTGTAGTAGCTTATGCCGGGCGGTCGCCGCTTCGCCGTCCCAACGTCACGTGCTATTCACCTTCCCCCGGGGTGCACCCACGTGCGCGGTGGGCGGCGACCGCCCCGGCACCCGCTGTGCCGCTCCCCCTGCCGTTGGAAGGACCCGCATGCCGTACGTGCGCCACTGGTTCCGCACCGCCCTGCTGCTGTTCGTGATCGCGCTGGCGATCGGCCTGGTCGCCGCCCACACCTCGCTGCTGCAGCCGCACGAACTGCACTGGGACCGCCGCCTGCAGCTGGATACGCGTACCGGGTGGCTGAACCAGGCGATGCTCGCGGTCAGCGACATCGTCTCCCCGGTCGGCGGCTTGGTGATCCTCGCGCTGTGGTGCGGCTGGCTGCTGTTCGTGCGCCACAGCCCGGTCAAGACCGTCACCACGTTCCTGGTGGTCGCCGTGGGCTGGAACAGCTCGGAGATCGCGAAGATCCTGGTCGCCCGCAACCGGCCCCCAGCCATCTACTCCCTGGACCCGGAGATCGGCTCCAACAGCTTCCCCAGCGGCCACGTCGCCTTCACCGTCTCGGCCGCAATCGCCGCCTGCTTCCTGGCCCGCGGCACCCGCCACCAGAAGCCGGTCGCTCTGGCCGGAGCGGCAGTTGTGGCCCTGGTCGCGTTCTCCCGGCTCTACATCGGCGCGCACTACCCCACCGACGTGCTGGGCTCCCTGCTGGTCTCCTGCTCGGCGATCATCTGCCTGTCCGGCCTGTGGCACACCTGGTTCCAGTCCCGCCTGACCCAGATCCCGGTGCTGTCCCCGCTGCTGGCCCGCTTCGGCCCCCTGTCCGAGGGGCAGTCCACATCGCAGGGTGAGCCGGTGCCGGCTGCTGCTGGTACTGCGGCTGCTGTGCGCGAGGACTGGTCTGCTGCTGGTGGCGGGCAGCGTCGACGCCACGCCGCGAGCTGACCGGTGAGCGAGGTCTTCACCCGGCGTCTGGGTGGCTCGCAGGTGGAGCAGCTGACCCGCGCGATCGAGCTGGCCGCCCGCAGCGGCCGCATCGACGCCCGGCTCACAGACGTCGGCCGGCAGGCGGCCCGCGGGCGCGGACGGGTCGCACGCCTGGCCGCGGCGGTCACCGATCTGCTGCAAGCCCTGGCCAGCACCCAGGATCGCGAGCGACACAGGGTCAACGCCGCAGTCCAGGTGCTGCGCGAGCCGCTGACCGCCGTCAAGGCCCACGTGCAGGTCCTGAACCAGGTGCCCGACCTCCCGCCGCAGGCGCGCGCCGCGCTGCTGGCCGACCTCGGCAGCGAGGTGACCCGGTTGTCGGTGGAACTCGACGCCTTGGCCGCCACCGTGGGCCATCCGGCACCCTCGGGCCAGCGCCGCTGATCGCAGCGGTGCCTGCCGACGTTCAGGAGGGTGGGGGTGCTTGCTCGACGGGCGATTCCCCGGTGCGGGAGAGGATCAAGGGTGCGGCGCCGATCACCACCGCCAGGGCGGCGAAGCCGCCGGTGAGCGTGGTGGCCACAGCGACCACCGCGACCAACAACGGACCACCGGCATCACCCAGTTCACGTCCCAGCTCGGCCGCCCCCATAGTCTGCCCGAGCCGCTCAGGTGCTGTGGAGGCGGCCAAGGCGGCGAACGCCAACGGGGTGATCAGGCCGGTGCCGGCTCCGATGGCCACAGCCGCCAGCAGCAGCCCGGCGACACCGGGCAGCATCGCCGCTGCCAGCCCCAGCGCCGTCAGCAGCAGACCGGCGCGAATGCCCGTGGGTGCGCTGATCCGTCCCGCGTCCATGGCCCGTCCGGCACGCGGCTGCACCAGCGCGGCACACAGGGCCAGCACCGACACCGCCGCCCCGGTGGCCACCGTCCCCAGATGAGCGGCCGCGCCCGACACCGGCAGGAACCCGACCCCCGCCGACAGTGCGGCCGTCGCGCACGCCAACGCGAGGGTCGGGCGCAGGAACGCGCCGTTGCCCAGGGAGCGGGCCAGGTCAAGGACGGTCTGGCGGCGCCGGGGCAGCGGCGCGGCGGCGGGCACGACCAGCCCCGACCAGCCCGCCACGGCTGCGGCCAGGACGGCCATGATGGTGAACAGCAGCGGCAGTCCGCCGGCCCAGACCAGGACGCCGCCCAGCAGCGGGCCTGCGGTGTATCCGAGGCTCTTGTAGAAGCCGTAGGAGCCGAACGCCCGCCCGTGCTTGGCTGCGGGATTCAGCCGGGCCACCAAGGCGGAGGCCGCCGGGGAGAACGCGGACGCGGCCGCCCCCTGGCCTAGCCGCGCCAGCCACAGCAGCCCAGTGTCGTCCTCCACCGCGAACAGCGCCGAGAAGAGGGCGAACGCGACCAAGCCGCCCAACAGCACCGGGCGGGCCCCGATCCGGTCGGCCAGGGTGCCGAAGACCGGCTTCAGCAGCACCTCCGCCCCGTCGTACAGCGCCAGCAGGCCGCCCAGCACCAGCAGCGACTGATGGTGCCCTGCGGCGAAGGAACCCAGGTTGGCCGCGATGCCGTGCGCGCCGAACGCGGTGGTGAACCCGGCCGCATACAGCGGCCACATCCGCCACCGCGCAGGAACGGGAGGAGAGGTGGACAGAGGCGCGGTCACGGCAGGGGTCTCCTGGGGGCCGAGTGCTGACGGCGGGAATCAGTTCGTTGTGCGGGTCAGTGGCTGGCGGCGTAGGCGTGCTGGGCGCCCTCAAACATCTTCTCGGTGTCGTGAGCAGCCTCAGCCAGGCTGCCGCAGCACAACGCCAGCAGCAGCGCGAACACCACCAGCGGCATCCGGCGCGGCAACGGCGGAGCAGCGAGCAGCGCCTTGACCCGGCGCGGCACCGGACCGCCGGTAGCGGCCAGCGCCCCTTCGCGGTTCGGACTGTCCTTCTTGGCCAGTGCGGCACGGGCCACCGCGCGAGCCACCAGCCGGCGATCCCCGAGCGCCGCGGCGGCGTCCTCGTCCGCCCACCGCTCCACGGTGAACGCCCCCTCGCGGGCCAGCGCGAACAGCAGCGGGCAGGCCGCCGCCGACAGGTGCAGGACCAGGAGGAAGAAGTGGTGGTGGTTACGCAGATGGGAGCGTTCGTGCGCCATCAGCGCCCCGCGCTCCGCGCCGTCCAGCGTGCGCAGCATCCCGGTGGAGACCACCACCCGGCCCGGCCAACCAGGAAGCCCCGGCAGCGCGAACGCCTCCAGGCGGGCGTCGTCGATCACCGCCAGTTCGCCGTCGCCCGGCATGCGGTGGCACTCCACGAACGCGGCCACCAGCACGCGCCCGCGACGCCAGGAGACCACGCCCAGGACGACCGTTGACACCATCAGCACCGCCGCACAGACCGCGGCCACCGTCCGGGTGACCGGGTCCTCTGCGTCCAGGACCGTGGTGGACCACGAACCCAGGAACGCCACCAGCGGGATCCGCCCGAACCCGGAGAACGCCAGCAGCGCCAGCGCACCCAGCCAACTCACCCCCGCCACCAGCGCGGCCCCCGCCAGCGCCCAGGTCGCCGTGCGCGGCGCGAGCCGAAGTGCCAGGTGAGGAGCGAGGAGTGCCAGCAGGGCTGCGACCACGAAGGGGATGTAGACACTGATCCGCACCGGGTCAGGTCCCCTCGTCCCCGCGCAGCAGCTCCTGCATCATCGCCTCGTCCTCGCTGCTGAGCGTGGACACGAACCGGGCCAGCACCGCCTTGCGGTCCGTCCCCTGGTCCAGCAGCGACGCCATCCGCTGCGCGGTGTCCGACGCCTGGTCGCGCACCGGCGCGAACGCGTATCCGCGCCCGGCGCGGGCCCGGGTCAGCTGCTTCTTGTCCACCAACCGCGACAGGATCGTCAGCACCGTGGTGTACGCCAACTCGTCCGGCAACAGGTCGCCGACCTGCGCCGCTGTCAACGGACCCTCGGCGGCCCACAGCACGGCCATCACGTCGGACTCCAACGCGCCCGCCGCACGGCGGCCCGCGCCGCCGCGCCCATCACGCTCCTCCACCACCCGGTGACCCCTTGTCGTCAAAGACTTCGAACATGCCAGGCCGCTGTCCGCTTGAGGCTGCCTGGAGGGCCCCAAGCTACTACGCAATGTAGAGGAAGCGGGACGGAGGCGAGTCCACTGCTACCGACCCCACGGGGCCAAGAGTGCAGTCAGGATGCAGCTGCGTGACCTGTGAGGCTGGCTCGGCAGTGGCCGCCACCGGCGCGGTCGGCACGTGAGCAAGGAGCTTCCCCGGTGTCACAGGAGTCCAAGGGCGCGGTCGAGCGCATCGAGGACCACCAGGTGCATCCAAGCAGCCATCGCCCCGGTGTCGCCGTGGTTCAGGACCAGGGCTTGGCGGTGGTGCCCGGGGCGAGGGGCATGGGCAGATCCACCGGCCCCGGTGCGCGGTCGGTGCGGCAGGCCGCCGCGCGGCGGCGTCGGTGCACCAGGAGCAGGGCCAGGAACGCGGCCGCGGCCAGGACCGCGAGTGCGGGCACCCACACCGAGGCGACCGCCGAGGCCGCGCCGATCGCGCCGAAGACCGCCAGCAGCGGGCCCGCACAGCACACCGCGCAGGCCAGGGCTGCCGCCGCACCGGCCCCGAGGACGCCCCAGGGGCGGGCGGGACGCGGTGAAGGGGGATCGCTCATACGGTCGCTCCGAACAGGTCGGCCAGCATGGACGCCGCGCCCTCGGGGGCGCGCACGCCCAGTTCCAGGGCGGACGGTCCGCCGGCAGCAACCCGGCGCTCTCGTAGAAGCGAAGGGTCGTGGCCGGAACACCTGAGCGCTCCGCCAACTGCGAGATCCGGTACGTGGTCATGCCGTGACGGTAAACCTTCAACCCGACTCGAAGGTCAAGCAACAGAAGCAACCACCGGGTCGACGGGATCACCGCATTGACCCAAAAAAGCGGCGGAGATCCTTCAGGCACGTTCCGCGAGGAGTGACCAGGAGGGCAGCGGCTGGTTTCCACAGCTGTTAGCTCGGCGGTGTCGCCGATGTCAGGGTAGTCCCGGGTTCGGTCGGGCCGGCGTGCCTCGTGTACCGCTCGCGCGAGGGGGCGGCCGCGGCTCCAGGCCACCGGGGCCGAGCGCCGCCCTTGCCGGGGACGGCTCCACCCCGGCCGGGGGCCCCTCGACACGGATCCGGCGCAGTCCGCGCTGGAGCCGCAGTCCCGTGCCCGTCGTCGCGACCAGGCTGACCGCTCCGAAGTGCCAGGCCGGTATCCGGCACTGGATGGACTCGCCGGGGCCGTCATAGGTCACGACGGTCGGCGGCGTGACGTCGTTGAGGGCGGCGTGGAAGGCCTCCGCGCGGCCTTCCGGCGAGGCCTCGGCGGCGTCGAAAACGATCACTATGCGAAGCCCGGAGCCACGCTCAATCGCCGACGCGGCGCAAGTCGCGCCACTCGCGCGGGGTCGTCTGGAACGCCTTGCGGAAACGCTGACTGAAGTGGCTCATGTTGGTGAATCCGGAGGCGCGGGCGACGGCCGCGATCGAGACTCTGGGGTCCGCGTCGGCGAGGGACCGGCGGGCCCGCTCCAGCCGGCGGTGCATGATCCATTCGGCGATGGTGGTCTCGTTCCCGGATCGGGCCCAGATGTTGTAGAGCTGCCGTGCGGAGACGTTGTGCGCGGCGGCGATGCGCTCCACGGACAGGGTCGGGTCATGCAGAAGCGATTCGATGAACATCCTGATGCGGACGGCCTCCGTGTCGTGCATGGCCTCGGCGCGCCGCGGATCGTCGATGGACGTAGTGATCAGGGCCCTGATCAGCTGCACGGTGGCCACGCCGACCGACGCGGCCGCATCCGTCGGCAGGTCGGTCGGGGTGTTGCACAGCCCGACGAAGTGCGCGCGCACGAGCCCGTACACCGGGCTCGCCCGGAGGCCCGGCGCCGCTTTGCGGAGCACGTCCATCGGCAGGGCGAGCAGCGTGGGGTCGATGAGCATGACCGTGTGGTCACTGACCGCCGACTGCTGATAGGTGTACGGCTTGGTGGTGTCGACGATCTTGAGACCACCCGGAGCGAACGCGACCGGGCCGTCGGAGGTGACCGCCAGCCCCCAGCCCCGCGTCTGCATGGCGATCGCCAACTGGTCCGGAGCCCCCTGGCGCACGTGACGCGCGCTGCGGACGATGTGCAGCCCGGTCCCCACGTTCCGGAGCAGGTGCATTCCGGACCCGAGATCGAACAGCTCCATCGTGTGGCGGATGGCCGCGGTGTTGACGTAGGTGACCGACTGCGGGCTCTCCCTGTCGGCGAAGGCCGCGTTCAGGGAGTCGATGCGGTCCGGCGCCGGGATCGAGTCGGTGTCGTGCACGACGACCATGCGGCGGCCTGCCTTCGGATCGAAGCTCCTCTCTCGATGCTAACCGGGCGCGGCCAATCATGGGTGGCATGCGTGCGCCGAGCCCGCACGGTTGTGTTCTGGTTCTGCATCACGACTGCCGCGCCGGTGCGCAGTTCCAGCGTGCGCACGTGGGGTGGAAGACGGGGACGGGGATCCGGGGGCCGTGGACGTGGGCGTGGACTCAGGAGACGGCGTCGACGGCCTGCTGGATGAGATCGGCGACCTCCTTGGGGTGCGACAGCATGACCAGGTGCGAGGAGTCGATTTCGATCGGCGTGATCCCGGCCCGCCGGTAGCCGAATCGTTCAACGTCCGGGTTGATGGTGTGATCGGCCGATGCGACCGACGCCCAAGCCGGCTTGGTCTTCCAGGCGGCGGCCGGAGCCTTTTCGCCGAACGCGGCGGCGGCCAGCGGGCGCTGCGAGACCGCCAGGACCCTCGTCAGCTCCTCCTCGACGTCCGCGGCGAAGATCTCGTGGAACTTCGCCGGGTCGACCGAGACGTCGGTGCCGGGCTGGTCCGAGCCCGCCACGGGGAACGGCGTGTAGACCAGGGCGCCGGCCAGAAGCGAGTCGGGGAAACCGCCCTGCAGCTCGCCCAGGCTCTCACCCTCCGCCAGCACGTATCCGGACAGGTACACCAGTGCCTTGACGTTCTCCTCCACCCCGGCCACGGTGATCACCGCGCCGCCGTAGGAGTGCCCGACCAGGACGACGGGGCCGCCGATCGAGCCGATGACGGAGGCGATGTAGGCGGAATCGCCGAGTAGGCTGCGGTTGGGAACGGCGGGAGCCAGGACCTTGAGGCCCCGGTCCAACAGTTCAGGGATGACGCGGGCGAACGACGAGGCGTCGGCGAACGCTCCGTGCACCAGCACGACGGTGGGCGCGCTTTCGGCGGGTGTGGATTCGGATTCGGGCATGTCGGCTCATCCTTCCGGATCAGGCGTCGTAGAAGGCGTTGCGGAGGAACTCGCCGCCCATCGCGGTGGCGGCCTTGGCGGCGTGGGTGTCGCGTAGGGCGTTGACCATGACGAAGTCGTGGATGATGCCCTGGAACCGGACGGCGGTCACCGCAACGCCGGCCTGGCGCAGCTTCGCCGCGTACGCCTCACCCTCGTCGCGCAGCACGTCCGCCTCGCCGACGATGACCAGGGCCTGCGGTAGCCCGGCCAGCTCGTCCAACGTGGCGCGCAGCGGCGAGGCGGTGATCTCGGCGCGCTGGGCGGCGTCGGTCGTGTACTGGTCCCAGAACCACTGCATGGCGTCGCGGCGAAGCCAGTAGTCGGTGGCGAACTGGTGGTAGGAGCCGGTGTCGAAGTTCGCATCGGCGACTGGGTAGTACAGCAGCTGCGCGGCGATCCGCGGACCGCCGCGCTGCTTGGCCATCAGGGTGATCGCCGCGGTCATGTTCCCGCCGACGGAGTCACCGGCCACGGCGATCCGGTTCGCGTCCAGGTTCTGCGACGCCCCGTTCTCGCCGATCCACTCCAGCGCGGCGTAGATCTCCTCGATCGCCGTGGGGTACTTCGCCTCCGGTGACAGCGAGTAGTTCGTGAAGACGGTCGCGGCCTCGGCGCGGGTCGTGAGTTCCCGCACCAGCCGCTCGTGGGTGTGGGCGTCGCCGAACACCCAGCCCGCACCGTGGGTGAAGAGGATCACCGGCAGCTCGCCGACGGAACCGGCCGGCCGGTAGATCTTGATGCTCACGGTGCCCGACGGTCCGCCGGGAACTGTGAGATCGACGATGTCGACGGCGGGGGCGGGGATGTCGCCGTCCTGCACCGAGTCGACCGTCTTACGGCCTTCGGCGACCGGCAGGTCGAACAGGTAGGGCGGATTCGCGGTGTCGTCGGCGAACTGTTGCGCCGCGGGCTCGAGGACGGGCTTGACGTCGGTCATCATCTTGGCTTCCGCTAGTAGGGGACGGCCCTGCGCTACTGCTGCAGGCCACCTGCGTCTAGGAACAGCCTTCACCGGGGACGTGGGAATTGCGCGGCGGATGCGCGCTGGGAACAGGACTGTGCAGGCTCGGCATGGTGCCCGCCCGCACCCACCTAGCCGAGAACCCATGCGACACCGTGAGCATGACGCCGACAACTTGTTCACAACGACCCCGGCGGCCTGACGGCCGCCAGGGTCGTTTCACCGAGTCGCATCGACCGCGACGGCGTCGCCCTCATGCACAGCTTCACAGTCGCGCCACACTGTGTCACGAACCGTCAGGTGGGCCGAGCAACGCCCAAGGAAATGGATGAGCGCAGAGCCACAGCCACCTCATGTCGGCCGGTGAGGGTACTGCAACGCCAGGTAGTGCTGTCGGCAGACATAGATCACGGCGGTCTGGTCCTCCGGCCTTGGTACCGCGCTCAACCCGCCCCAGACCTCCCCCTTGTCAAGATCGCATAGGGCACTGCGCAGCGCGCGGAAGTCGGCTGGGGTGTCGGCCATCCGCCGGGCGTACCCTTCCGGGGTCTGGAGTAGGTGGGCAGGTCTGATGCCTTCTGCTGTACCCCTGATCGTGCCCAGCACCTTGTCGCTGGTCTCCAGGCCATGTGTGATCTGTTCGCTCAGTTCCTTGCTCGCGGCGAACAGGCTGGGGGTGATCAAGGGATGTGCCACGCCCATGAGGGCGTCCTGCGCGTCCTGACCAACCTCGAGGAGCCCGCTGACAGATGATCTACATCCGAGACATTTGCCCGACACCAGCATGAGCACCCCGAACGACCCTCACGCCACCACCCTGACCAGCTACTTCCAGAGGGCGCAGCTTCACTGAAGCTCGCCGCCACGGAGCGTCACGGAGTTCAGGTAGGTTTCCGAAGCTCGATCGCCGGTTGCCGGAAAGTCATATTCGGCGCGGTACGGCTCCGTCCTGCCAGCGGTAGAGGTCGCGCAGCAGGGAAATCTCGGCGCCGTGATGAATCAGCTCCCTGTTGACGTGCAGGACGATGCCCTCCATGGGAAACCGCTCGGGACCCACCGTGGGCGATTTCTCCAGGTCAGCGTCCGAGAGCTCGCGGACCCCCGCGTCCCATCTCCCATACATTTCATCGAGCTGTTTCAGCGCCTCGTCAGCGGTCCCCGCGTAGGCGATCGGCTGGGAGTCGAGGTCCTGGCCGCCGAAGTGCCATCCGACCCGATAGCCCAGGCAGGAGACGGTGATGTGCGCCAGCCGCCAGGCAATCGTGGTCACCGGCGCCGGCACCGGCTCCTGGTCAGGGGACGCGTAGTCCATCGTCCATTCCCCCGAACCCTCCGACATCGGTGCGGCCGACGTGCCACGTTGGCGGATGCTCCAGCAGTCGCGCACCGGCTCCCAGAAGGACTCCTCATCGGCAAGACCGTGCAGCCGCGGCCGCAGGTTTCTGTGCCAGTGCCGGTCCAGCTGGTCCGCGATTCGCTCGCTTCTTGTCATTTCCGCACACTACATACAACGGAGACATGACGGATGATCAAGACCGCAGACTCCCACCCGAGATCAGCATGAGTATCCCGAGCGCGTGGAGCTTGCAGTGGATGCGGGTGAGATGGCCCTCGACGGTCTTGATGGAGATGAACAGGTCGGGCGGCGATGGCACGGTCGCTCCGGCCGCGGACGACCAGTTCGGCGATGGGGCGTTCCTGTTCGGACAGGCTCGGGTCGGCGGTGTCGCGCCGACCCGAGCGAGGACGGCGGCCGCCGATCCGCCGCTGGGTGTAGACGACGAGCATGCTCAAGGGGGCGGCTCCGCTGGTGTCGGCGAGCTGCATGGCCCGGCCGATGGCGGGTCCGCCTCGTCGAGCCGGTGAGCGTCGGCGAGGCTGCGGCCCAGCAGCAGGCGGGCATGAGCCTCGGCCGGGACCAGGCCGCCGAAGGCGCCGGAGAGATGGGTGCGGGCGAGCTGAGTACGTAGGGGGCTTCAGTGATTACACGGATGTCCTCGCCGGCGTCTTGGTCAACAATCAGTTCTGCCCGCAGGGCGGCGGTTTCGTCAAGGCGGACCGTCGACCGCCACGCACCAGGTGCCACCGCTCCGCCCAACCTCGTTCCGTCCTCAGGAGAATCCGTTGCTCGACGTCGTCGGTCAGGCGTTCGCGGACCGGGAGCACTACGCTCCGCTGGCAACTATCGCCGACACCGGGCAGCGGTTCGCCCCTGTGCGCGTGCCGGAGGGATGGTTGTGCGCCGACAGTGACATCTGGACGGCCTGGAGCCACCCGGAGGTGCACCGGGCCGCCCAGGGCTGGAAGATCCACGTGTCCGCGCGCCTCGACAGCGCCCAGGACGTCCTCGACGTGGTGGCGGACACGTGCTTCGCCGAGCGGGTGCCGTTCAAACACGTCGCCGCCCGGACGTTCTTCCTGGTCCTGCACCACAAACACGCGGACCGGGCACAGGCCGGCAAGTTCTGCGCGGTCTACCCACCCGACACCGAGACAGCTGCCCGACTCCTCGACACCCTGTCAACCGCCCTGGACGGGGAGGAAGGCCCCTACATCCTCTCCGACCGGCGGTACCGGGACTCACGGACCGTCCACTACCGCTACGGCGCCTTCAGCCACCGGAGTCGACTGCTGCCCGACGGCACCAGAGAACCGATCATCCGGGACGGCTACGGACGCGACGTGCCGGACCTGCGCCGGCCTGCCTTCATCCTTCCCGACGGAATCCTCGACCCCTTCGTCGCCGAGGAGCCCGCACCGCACACCGGGCCGATCGTCATCCGCGACTACGAGATCCTCAAGGTGCTGCAGCCCAGCAACGCCGGCGGGGCGTACCAGGCGGTGGACAGGCGCACCGGACGCCTCGTCTTCATCAAGGAGGCGCGCGCCCACAACGGCTACAGCTGGGACGGTGTCAGCGCACAGGAGAGACTGCGCCGCGAGTACGAGGTGCTCACCGCAGTTCACACGGCGACCCCCGGAGTGTGCCCGCAACCCCTCGACCACTTCACCGAGTGGGAGCACGACTTCCTGGTCAGCGAATTCGTCGACGGCATGCCCCTGCAGCAGTGGGTGGCCCGCACCTCGCCCATCACGAAGTCCCACTGGCCCGCCCAGGACACGGCCGGTCACTTCGAGGGATGCCGGCAGATCCTGCGCAGCCTGGACGACGCCCTGACCCACCTGCACACCCAGGGCTACCGGTTCGGTGACCTGAGCCCGGCCAACGTCATCATCACCACTGACCGGCGCGCCAGACTCGTCGACTTCGAGGCCGCAACACGGCTGACCGAGCCACCGGCGCCCATGGGCACCGCCGGATTCACCCCGCCCCGCGAGCTGTCCGACGCCGAAGGGGACCCGTTCCTGAGGGACCGGTACGGCATGGCTGCACTCGCCTTGTCACTCCTCGCTCCTCCTCTCCAGGGCGCGGCCGAGCCCACCGCGTCCTACCTCGCGCTGTTGCGACGCGACCTGGCGGTCACCGGGGTGCCGCCGGCGGACCTCTGGGCGCGCGCGACCGCCTTCCCCCGTGCGGGCAACGGCAGTTCCACCCCACTGCCCGCGCCGGCCGACGTCGAAGCCGATTCCGAGGGCCATCTCGCCGAACTCGCAGGGAAGGTGGCCACCGGACTACTCGACGCGGCCGACACCAACCGCACCGACTGGCTCTTCCCGCCGGCGTTCGAAGCGTTCCGCACCAACACCGTCTGCGTGGCCTACGGAACCGCCGGGGTGGTGCACGCTCTGCACCGAGCCGGCGTGCCCGTCCCCGAGGGGATCGAGAAGCACCTGGTCCTCAACGCGTTGGCCCTGCGCGACGAACTGCCCCCGGGGCTGAACGCGGGATCGGCCGGCATCGCCCGGGTCCTGGCGCAGTTGGGCCGCCTGGACGAGGCGGTCGAGCTCCTGCGGGCCGCCGAGCACCATCCCCTCACCCGGACCTGCACCACATTGGCCGGCGGCCTGGCCGGAATCGGCCTGAGCTGGCTCGCTCTGCACCGGCGCACACGGGACACTCGGCACCTGGAGCGGGCCGCAGCCGCAGGGGACACCATCCTGCGCACGACCGATCTGGGAGCCA
The DNA here is from genome assembly GCF_041261405.1 of Streptacidiphilus sp. EB103A. NCBI lineage: Bacteria > Bacillati > Actinomycetota > Actinomycetes > Kitasatosporales > Streptomycetaceae > Streptacidiphilus > Streptacidiphilus sp. EB103A. Next base: position 49,581 of record NZ_JBGCAQ010000037.1, read on the forward strand.
CTCTCGGCGACCACGACGCCAGGGGACTCTTCCACGGCAGGGCCGGGCTTGCCCTCTTCCTCCACCGGCTGGCCGATGAGACGGGTCAGGCACGCTATCTCGAAGCCGGCCGTCAGCTGCTCCACGAGGAACTCGACCGCGCCCTGCGGCTGCCCGACGGTGGCCTGTCCTACGCCGACAACGCCGTGCTCAGGCGGGCCATGCCCTACCTGGCCGTCGGGTCGGCCGGCGTGGCCACGGCCCTGACCCGGTACGTGGCCACCGCCCCGGACGACCGCTGCGCCGCGGCACTTCCCCTGCTCATCGCCGACGCCCGGAAGACCTGCACCCTGGAACCCGGTCTCTACACCGGACTCGCCGGGCTGGCCTACTTCCTCGCCGAACACGCCGAACTGACCGGCTGTCCGGCCGACCGCGAAACAGCCGTACGGGTCGCCACAGGACTCCTGAAGAGCGCCAGTCCCCACGGGCGAGGCGTTCGTTACCTCGGCGCGGGCGGGTTGCGGTACGCCGCCGACCTGTCGGGTGGCGCCGCAGGAGTCCTGCTGGCCCTGCTACGTGTCCTGCACGGACCCGAGGACGAGCTGTTCACCCTGGACCACGGCGCCTCATCCGCCGTGATTGCCTCACCCACAAGGAAAGGACGATCAGTATGAGCCAGATCCTCGCCCTCCAGCAGCTCGACGTCGAACAGGAGGATGCCTCCTGGTACCCCTGCTTCAGCATCCACGCGAGCCTCATCACCAACTACACGACCACCACCACCATGTAACCAGCAGGTAACTGGGAGCGGGGCGGCCGCCCGGGCGCCCGGGCCCGCCCCGGGGCGGGGCGGGCGGCCCCGGCGCCGCCGCGGGGGGCGGGGGGGGGCCGGCGGGCCCGCGGCCCGTGGGG
>NZ_JBGCAQ010000038.1:0-41585 GCF_041261405.1 Streptacidiphilus sp. EB103A
CTTCGATGTCACACGACCCCAGCCTGCACCCAGAACAGCAGCCCGTCACCAGCCCCACCGAACCGATCACCAGCTACGAAAATCTTGTATGAGCCCAAAATGGACCACGCCGACCGCCGCGCGCCCCCTGGCCCGCCCGTACGCCCGCCCGCCCGCACGGGCCTACGGCGCCCAACCAGGCCGCCACCTCCCGCAGTTGGCCCGCGAGCGGAGCGAGCAGCAGCAACAAGCCACGGGCGGGGGTGGGCGGCAACGGTGGCGCCATGTAAGCCACCCACAGCTTCCGCAAACAAGCAGCTACGCCGCCCCGCCTCCCCGAACCGCCACCTCACAGATACAACCCGTCCCGCGCCGCCGCCTGCTGCGGGAGGAGGATGCCTGGGCCCTGGCGGAGGGCGTAGAGCTCGGCGAGGGTTGCGCCGCCGGGTGGGGTGGGGGCTGCGGAGGCGAGCCAGGTGGTGGACTCGGTTTCGGTGAGGGGGCCGACCTCGATGCGGGCGAGGCAGCGGCCCGGGCGGACCACGGCCGGGTGGAGGCGCTCGAGGTCCTCGTTGGTGGTCACCGCCACCAGGACCTTGCGGCCCTGGCCGAGCAGACCGTCCGTCAGGTTGAGGAGCCGGGAGAGCGCCTGTCCGGCCGCGCGCTTGGCGCCGCCGCGGATGAGTTCGTCGCAGTCCTCCAGGAGCAGCAGGCGCCACTGCTCCTCGCCGCTGTCGTCGCCGGCGCCCGGGCCGTGGTGCTGGCGCTGCGGGCCGAGTGCCACCTCGATGAGGTAGCCGGGATCGGAGAACAGCCGCTCGGGGTCGAGCACGCACTCCACCGAGCACCATTCGCGCCAGGCGCGGGCCAGGGTCCGCAGCGCGGTGGTCTTTCCGGTGCCGGGGGGACCGTGCATCAGCAGCAGCCTGCCCATCACCTGCTCGGGCTGGAGGCTCATCAGGCCGTCGAAGGAGTCGACGACGCTGCGGGTGTAGTTGCTGCGGACCGCGTCCCAGCCGGGGGCCTCGATCCGGCGTCGGGCGCGGACCGGGCCGCGGCCGGCGGCGAGGTGCCAGAAGCCCATGGCGACCACGTCCTCCTCGGTGGGCTTCTCCTCCTCCGCACCGTCGATGGCCTGCGCCAGGATGGACTTGGCGAGTTCGTCGTCGGCGGCGGTGACGGTCACATCCGCGTTCACTGTTCCACCGTTGCGCCACCAGGACGCCTTGAGCGTCCAGCCCGGCCCGTCCGCGAGCAGCACGGTACGGTTGTCCGCCTCGCTGCGGCGGATCACCCGTGCGCCGGCCGGCAGCAGCGTCGCGTCGGGCTTGGCCGGGCTGACCGAGGCGGATCTGGCCCAGGGCTGGGCGCCCATGGTGAAGGAGGCGAGCGCGAGGGCGTCCACGACGTCGCCGGGGCCGTCGCCGTCGTCGAGACTGATGCGCAGCGGCAGCAGGTCGGCGGGCTCGACGGAGGCGGCCGTCCCGTCGCCCGGACCGGCCTGATGCAGAAGAGTCATGCAGGAGATGATCCGCTACGCGCAGGCTCCGGCACAGCGGTTTTTGGAGTCGATCACTGACGTGATGTCAGCAATCATGTTCGCCCGCCCGGGACCGGTGATGTGGGCGATGTGGGTGAAGTCGAGCCCGGAGCCCCCAAGTGGCGTGGGAAGCCGTCACGAGGGGGCGCCGAGGGGTGGCTCGGCTGGGTCGGCCGCGCTTCAGGGCTTGACGGCCGGGAAGGGCGACGCGACGTGTCTCACATCAAGCCATCATGGTGATGCATCGTCAATAGCATATGCCATCTTCATGAGTTGAACACATCAGGCGGCGGACGGAAGGGCTCCTCTTGCGCCGACTTCCGACGATCGGGGCCGGTGATGAGGGAACATGTCAAGCGACAGCACGACCAGAAGAGGGTAGGGGACAGCGTGTCCGACACGTCAGCCGATCACGTGCACGACGACAGCGACGAGGACGTGCCTCCCTCGCAGGATCTGCGGCCGGACGTACCGCACTCCGCCCGGCTCTACGACTACTACCTGGGCGGAAAGGACAACTTTCCGGCCGACCGCGCTGCGGCAGCCCAGGTCGTGCAACTGCTTCCGCACGTCCCGGCCGGGGCCCGGGCCAACCGCCGATTCCTGGGGCGGGCCGTGCGCAGCGCGGCCGAACTGGGCATCCAGCAGTTCCTCGACATCGGCACCGGGATCCCCGCCGCAGGCAACACCCACGAGGTGGCCCAGGCCGTCGACCCCACGGCGCGCGTCGTCTACGTCGACAACGACCCGATCGTGCTCGCCCACGCCCGCGCCCTGCTCCGGGGCAGCCAGGAGGGGCGCACCGGCTATGTGGACGCGGACGTCCGCGACCCGGAGAAGATCCTCGGCTCCGCGGAGAGCCGCGAACTGCTGGACTTCAGCCGGCCGGTCGCGCTGATCTGCGTGGCACTGCTGCACTTCATCCCGGACGGCGAGCGCCCGGCGGACGTGCTGGCCCGCTACACCGCCGAACTCGCCCCCGGCAGCGTGGTGATCCTCTCGCACGCCACCGGTGACCTCATGGACGCCGACAAGCTGGCCGCCGCCGCGTCGGCGCTGCAGGCGGTCAACAGTTCCGGGGTGAGCCTCACCCCGCGCACCCATGCCGAGGTGCTGCGCCTCTTCGAGGGCCTGGAACTGCTGGAGCCCGGCGTGGTACCGGTCCACGAATGGCGACCGGACGGCGACCTGGAGGACGTGGTGCTGCCCCGCTCGCACGCCAACGCCTACGGCGGGGTCGCCATCAAGCCGTAGAAGCCGTAGAAGTAGAAGCCGTAGTCGCGAGCGCGTCCGTACGGTCCGCTGCGAGGAGTCGGTCCACCGCCACCGCTGCCGCGCGGCCGGCCCGGTTGGCGCCGATGGTGCTGGCGGACGGGCCGTAGCCGACCAGGTGGACCCGGGGGTCGGCGACGGCCCTGGTTCCGTCCAGCCGGATGCCGCCGCCGGGGGAGCGCAGGTTCAGCGGTGCCAGGTGGCCTACCTCGGGGCGGAAGCCGGTGGCCCAGACGACGGCGTCGAAACGCTCGGTGCGGCCGTCCGACCACACCGCCCCCTCCGGGGTGAGCCGCTCGAACATCGGCAGCCGGTGCAGCGCGCCGAGCTCCCGGGCCCGGAGCAGCGCCGGCGTCGGCGGCAGCCCGGTGACCGAGGCGACGCTCGCGGGCGGCAGGCCCGCGCGGACCCGGCGCTCCACCATGGCGACGGCGGCGCGGCCGAGCTCGGGTGTGAACCGGTCCTCCCGGAACACCGGCGGCCGTCTGGTCACCCAGAGGGTGTCGGCGACGGCGGCGGTCTCGGCGAGCACCTGGATCGCCGAGGCGCCGCCGCCCACCACCAGCACCCGCCGGCCCGTGAACTCCTGTGGGCCGCGGTAGTGCGAGCTGTGCAGCTGCCGGCCCCGGAAGTCGGCGGCGCCCGGGACCGCCGGGATGAACGGCCTGGTCCAGGTCCCGGTCGCGTTGATCAGCGCCCTGGCGGTCCACCGCCCGGCGTCCGACTCCACCAGCAGCCGCCCGTCGCCGGCCTCCCGTACCGCGTGGACCCGTACCGGGCGCAGGACCTGGAGGTCATGGGCATGTTCGTAGGCGGCGAAGTACTCCGGCAGCGCCTCGCGGGCGGGGCGCTGCTCGGCGAAGGGCGGCAGCGGCATGCCGGGGAGCTCGTGGAAGCCGTGCACGGCGGCCATGGTGAGGGTCGGCGGCCGGTGCGCCCAGGCCCCGCCGGGGGCCGGCTCGGCGTCCAGGACGGTGAAGCCGGAGCCGGGCGGCAGACCGCGGCGGCGCAGATGGAATGCCGCCGCCAGCCCGGCCTGGCCGGCGCCGATCACCACGACGTCACTGCTTTGAGCGTCGCTGCGATGCTGTACTGCTTCCTCGTCAACCACCACGCCGTCAACCATCACACCGCTGCAACAATCCGCAGGGGGGAGCTGCTTCCCGTTCGTGTAGTCCTCGGGTGGTAGGGCGGCGTGCCGGGGGACCCTCCTCTGGGCGGATCACCTGAGCGCCGCCAGCTCCTAGCGTTGAGTCCATGGAGCGTATGACCGAGCAGGCGATCATCGACCGGCGGGTGCTGGCGCAGCGGGACGCGGACGGATGGCTGTTCCTCGTCGAGGCGGCGCAGACCGGGCTGGCATCGCTGCGGACGGCTTGGCAGTCGCTCGTACGTCGTCCAGGTTGGCAGCGTCCGGCTCGGCTGCCTTCCGTCCGGGGAGGTGCCCCGCGATGAGCTGGCTCCAGCAGCTGCTGGTGCAGCTGCCGCCCCTGGCGGTGTACGGGGCGGAGGCGGCCGTGGTGCTGGCCGAGTCGGTGCTGCTGCTCAGTGCCTTCGCGCCGAGCCTGACCACGCTGCTGATCTCGGGGTTCCTGGCGCGGACGGGTACGGTGCAGCTGCCGCTGGTGATCGCCACCGCGGTGACCGCGGTGCTGGTGGGGGACCTGCTGGCCCAGCGGACCGGACGGGCGCTCGGACCCCGGCTGGGAACCAGCGCGATCGGACGGCGCGTGCCCAGGGTCATGCTGACCCGTACCTATCGGCTGCTGGCCCGGCGCGGTGGGGCGGCGGTTTTCGTCTGCCGGTTCATGCCGGTGGTACGGACGCTGGCGCCGCACCTCGCCGGGGCGGCCGGGCTCCGGTTCCGCAGGATCGCGCCGTACAGCCTGGTCGCGGGGCTGTTCTGGGCCTCCGCCGAGTCGGCGACGGGGTACGCGGTGGGGGCCTCGTACACCGAGCTGAGCTCGGTGGGGCCGGTGCTGGCGGCGGTGGCCGCGGTCCTGCTGGCGGTGGCAGTGCTGGTGCTGCGGCGCAGCGCGACCGGCGCTCGTGGAAGAGCCGGTGATTCCGCGGCAGCTCGCCAGGGAGCTCGAACCCTCGCTGGCCAGTCATCCTGCGGAGTGACGCCGTACGGGTGCATTAGTGACAATGAATGCCTATTCGGCCATCTGTCGACAAATTGACGCGCCGTTGAGTGTGTCCAGGAGGCCCGGAGAATCGATTCCCCTACCTTCGCCACGTGCGGGTGCAGCCCCGGAACCCATCCGGGCCCCCGCACCGGCACTTCTGGAGGTAGACCGTGAGCCCTGCTCGCGTGATCGGTTCCCTGGCCCTCGCCGCGCTGCTGGCGTTCCTGCCCGTCCCCACTGACATGACCGCCGCCGCCCGGGCCGCCGATGGACCGCCCGGTCCCCGTTCCGTACCCGCGCAGCACGGCAAGGCTCATGCACGGCACCCCCTGACCGAGTTCCCGAGCAGGCGTCCCGTCGCCGTTCCGGCCGCTGATACGTGCGATTAAAGGGACGACCCGGTCGGCGGCTCCCCCTCAAGAGCCGTCGGCCGGGTCGAGTCTGATGCGGGGCTCTCAGGCCCCCGGGTGCAGCCAACAGGCGACCGTGCGGTTCTCGCCCTCCCTGTCGGTGGGCACGACGAGTGGCGGGAGGTCGGTGCGGCAGGGGTCGAAGGCCTTGGGGCAGCGCGGGTTGAAGGCGCAGCCCGTGGGCATCGACCGCAGGTCCGGCGGGGAGCCCGGGATGCCGCTGAGCTCGCGTCGCTCCCCGCGCAGCGGCGGGAAGGCGTTCAGCAGGCCGTGGCTGTAGGGGTGCAGCGGGTCCTTGTAGAGCTTGGCCGCCGGGGCCTCCTCCACGATCCGGCCGCCGTACATGATGGCGATCCGGTCCGAGAACTCGACCAGCAGCGACAGGTCGTGGGTGATGAACAGCACCGAGAAGCCCAGCCGCTCCCTCAGATCGACCAGCTGGCACAGGATCTGACGCTGCATCACCACGTCGAGCGCGGTGGTCGGTTCGTCCATGATGACGACCTGCGGCTCAAGGGCCAGTGCCATGCCGATCATCACCCGCTGGCGCATGCCGCCGGAGAGCTGGTGCGGGTAGCTGTTGAGCCGGTCAGGGGCGATGCCCACCAGCTTCAGCAGTTCCTTGGCCCGGGCCAGCCGCGCCGACTTGGGCATCCTCGGCTCGTGCGCCGCGATGACGTCCATCAGTTGGGAGGCGACGGTGTGCACCGGGTTGAGCGAGTTCATCGCGCCCTGGAAGACGATGGAGGTCTCGGCCCAGCGGAACTGCCGCAGACCGGCGTCGCTGAGCCGCAGCACGTCCACCGGGTCGCCGCCCGGCTGGTGGTAGATCACCTTGCCGCCGGTGATCACCCCGGGCGGGGGCAGCAGCCGGGTCAGGCCGTAGGCGAGCGTGGACTTGCCGCTCCCGCTCTCACCGGCGAGGCCGAGCACCTCACCGCGGTGCAGCGTCAGACTGACGTCGCGGACCGCCTGCACCGAGTCCTTGCCGAGGCCGTAGTCGACGCACAGGTTCTGGATTTTGAGGACCGGCTCCTTGCCGGACGCCTTGCTGCTCACTGTGCGACATCCTCACTCGTGCTGGTGGATCCGACCACGCCGGCTCCGGGCCGGTCGGACTCGTCCGGCTCGTCGGGGATCGGGATGACGACCGGGGTGAAGCCGACCCGCATCCGTACCGGGCGGCCGTCGGCGCCCTTGGCGCCGCGCTCACCGTTGTTGCGCAGTCGGGGGTTGACGAACTCGTCGATGCCGAAGTTCACCAGCGACAGCGAGGTCCCCAGGATCGCGATGGCGAGTCCGGCCGGGACGAACCACCACCAGGCGCCCTGGGCCAGGGCCTGCTGGCTCTGCGCCCAGTACAGGACGGTGCCCCAGTTCCAGTCGGCCAGGCCGGGGACGCCGATGAAGGCCAGGATGATCTCGCTCATCACCGCGTAGATCATCGTGCCGATGAATCCGGAGATGATCACCGCGCTGAGGTTGGGCAGCAGCTCGAAGACGATGATGCGCCAGGTCGACTCCCCGGTGGCGCGGGCCGCCTCGATGAAGTCCCGGCGCCGCAGCGACAGGGTCTGCGCCCGCAGCACCCGGGCTCCCCAGGCCCACGAGGTGAAGCCGATGACCAGGCCGACCACGGTCTCGCCGCCGGTGGGCAGGCTGGAGGTGATGATGATGATCAGCAGCAGCGCCGGGATCACCAGGAACACGTTAGTCAGCGCGGACAGTGCGTCCGACGCGAAGCCGCCGAGGTAGCCGGAGGTCACCCCGATCAGCACCGCCAGCGCGCTGGCGACCAGGCCGGCCAGGAAGCCCACGTACATGACGCTGCGGGTGCCGTCGACGACCTGGCTGAAGATGTCCTGGCCGAGGTGGGTGGTGCCGAACCAGTGGTGCCAGGACGGGGCCTGCAGCAGGTCGTTGCTGCGCGCGCTCGGGTCGTACGGGGTGATGTAGGGGCCGACGATCGCGAGGACGGTGAAGAACAGCAGCAGCCCGGCGCCGACGGCGGCCTTGGGGCTGGAAAGGAAGCGCAGGTGGCGGCGCTTGGACCGGGTGGAATCCGGCGCGGTCGCTTCGGGGTCGTGCGGGGCGACGGAACCACCCGAGGTCAGGGCGGTGTTGGACGCGGCGGTGGCCATCGCTCAGCCCTCCTTGCGGGTGCGCGGGTCGAGGATCAGATAGGCGATGTCGGCCAGCAGGTTGGCCACCAGCACTGCCAGGGTGATGCACAGGAACACGCCCTGCATCAGCGGGTAGTCGGTGGAGCCGACGGCCTGCAGCATCATGTAACCGACGCCCGGGTAGTTGAAGACGATCTCCACCAGCACGGTGGAGCCCAGGATCTGACCGATCGCCAGCGAGAAGCCGGAGACATTGGGCAGCAGCGCGTTGCGGGCCGCGTAGTTGAACATCACCCGACGGTCCGAAAGCCCCTTGGCGTGGGCGACGGTGATGTAGTCCTCCGAGCCGACGGTGACCATCATGTTGCGCATGCTGAGGATCCAGCCGCTCATGGTGGTGACCACCAGCATCCCCAGCGGCAGCCAGCTGTGCTCGATGGCGCTGCCGATGAAGGTGGTGTCCGCGTGCGGGATCAGCCCGGGGTCGTAGCCGCCGGAGACCGGGAAGGTGCTGCCCACCGCGATGACCGTGGCCACGGTCAGCAGGCCCAGCCAGAACGCCGGGATCGAGGAGATGAAGGTGGTGACCGGAAGCAGGAAGTCCAGCCGGGAGCCGCGCAGCCAGCCGGACAGCACACCCAGGAAGGTGCCGAGCGCGAAGCTGATGACGGTCGCCGCGCCGGCCAGGCAGATGGTCCACGGCAGCGCGTTGACCAGGATGGTGGAGACCGGGGTGGGGAAGTTGGAGAAGGAGATGCCCAGGTCGCCGTGGGCCAGCTTGGCCAGGTAGGCGGTGTACTGGGACCACAGGCTCTGGTGCTTGTTCAGTCCGAACAGGATGTAGAGCGAGGCGATCGCATGGGAGTCGATCTGGCCCCGGTTCTTGTTGATCAGGGCCATCACCGGGTCGCCGGGTATCAGCCGGGGGATGAAGAAGTTGATGGTGATCGCGGCCCAGGCGGTGAAGAGGTAGAACGCCAGCCGCTGCAGGAAGTACTTCACTCGGACACCTCCGCGGGGGGCGGGGCCTTCGCGGGACCGTGCTCCGCGTCGAAGAGCCAGCAGGACGCCCAGTGCCCCGGGTCACCGTTCACCGGGAAGCGCGGCGGCAGTTCGGTGCGGCAGATGTCCATGGCGTGCGGGCAGCGCGGGTTGAACCGGCAGCCGGCCGGCGGGTCGATCAGGCTCGGCGGCTCGCCGCCCGAGGCGTCCACGGTGTCGTCCGGGGTGCCCTCGCCGACGATGCGGTCGGGGTCGGGCGCCGAGCTGATCAGCAGCTGGGTGTAGGGGTGCGCCGGGTTCTGGGTGACGGTCTCGCTGTCGCCGCCCTCCACCATCCGTCCCGCGTACATCACCAGGGTGTCGTCCGCGAAGTAGCGGGCCGAGGCGATGTCGTGGGTGATGTAGAGGATGGCCAGGTGCAGCCGCTCCTTGAGGTCCCTGAGCAGGTTGAGCACGCCGAGCCGGATCGACACGTCCAGCATGGACACCGGCTCGTCGGCGAGCAGCGCCTCGGGATCGGCCGCGAGGGCTCGGGCGATCGCGACGCGCTGGCGCTGGCCGCCGGACAGCTCGTGTGGGAACTTGTCCAGGTAGCGGGTGGCCGGGGTGAGCTGGACCCGCTCCAGCAGGTTCTCCAGCGCCTGATGCAGCTCGGCCGCGCCGCTGCCGGCGTTGCCGTGGATCCGCAGCGCCCGGCTGAGGTGGTAGCGGATGGTGTGGACCGGGTTGAGCGAGGCGAACGGGTCCTGGAAGATCATCTGGACCTTGCGGTTGTACGCCCGGAAGCGCCTCCCCCCGCGGACTGTCACCGACGTCCCGTGCAGCCGGATGTCGCCGCCAGTGCGCGGGTACAGCTGCGCGAGCAGCCGCGCCACGGTGGACTTGCCGGATCCGGACTCGCCGACCAGGGCGGTGACCCGCCCCCGGCGGAGCGTCAGGGTGACGTCGTCGACGGCGTGGACCACCCGTGGAGCTCGGGTCATGGCCTGGCGTCCCACTCTGCGCACCGCGAAGTGCTTGGTGAGCCCGTCGGCCTCGAGGACGGTGTCGTTGTCCGGCGGCGCCGGTGGCTGATCTGACGTATGAGTCAGCGTCATCCCGGTATCCATTCGTGGGTCGGTGCCCCCGGTCCCGCCCGGTGGGGAGACGGGGCGGGACCGGAGCGCGGGTGGGCGATCTGTGCGGTGGAGCGGCCTGCCGTGGAGCCTGCGCTACTTGGCCGGAGTCAGCGAGAGGACGACCTGGAGCGCGTTGGGGATGGTCGGCTGTCCGCCCGCGTAGACGTTGGAGTCGTCCGGCCAGCCGGTCCAGTTCTTGGTGGAGTACTCGGCGCCGACGTTGCCGGCCGAGGTCGGGATCATCGGGGTCTGCTGCACCATGATGTCCTCGATGGTGCTGAGGGCCTTGGCGCGGGAGGCGTCGTCCGCGGCGTTGGCGTAGTCCTTCAGCGCCTGGGTGGCCTGCGGGCTGTTGAACCGCCCGTAGTTGCCGTTGGGGCTGTCGGTGCCGATGGGCTTGAGGTTGGCGCCGTCCATGATGTTCTCGTAGAAGTCGTACGGCGTGGAACCGCCGTTCGTCCAGTGCATCGCGGCCTGGAAGTTGCCGGCGCCGATGGCCTTGGTCCAGGCGTTCTCGTCGGCCTTGTCGATGGTGGCCTTGATCCCGATCTGGGAGAAGTTGTCGGCGATGATGCTCAGGTCGGTCTGGTAGTCGGACCAGCCGGCCGGGTCGGTCAGGGTGATGGTGACCGGCTTGCCGCTCGGGTCGACCAGGGTGCTGCCGTTGTACTTGAAGCCGGCCGCGGTGAGCTTGGCCTTGGCGCCGGCTACGTCCACCGAGGCGGTCTTGCCCGCGTACTGCGGGGAGATGAAGGAGTTGCCGGCCGGGGTGGGCAGTCCGGTGACGCTGTTGACCAGCGGCTTGAAGTAGCCCGACTCGCCCTGGTTGAAGATGTCCTCACGGTTGATGACCATCGCCATCGCCCCGCGCAGCGCCGCGTTGTCGAACGGCTTGACGGTGGTGTTGATCCACAGGCCGTCCGCGCTCAGGTTCGGCGGGAAGAACAGGTGGTTGTGGGCCGGGTCCTTGGCCGCGTAGATCGTCTTGGCGTTGGGGATGAAGACGTAGGACCACTCGGCCGCACCGCTGGTGAGCGCGGTGGTCATGGTGTCGTTGCCGGAGTAGGAGGTGTACTGCAGCTCCTTGACCTTCGGCGCGGTCTGCCAGTAGCCGCTCGCCCGGGCGTCCAGGATGGCGTTCTGGGTGTTGATGGACTTCAGGGTGTACGGGCCGGTGCCGATCGGGTTGGCCACTACGTCCGTGGTCGGGTCCGCCATCGCGGACCACTGCTTCTTCTGGATGACGAAGGTCTTCAGCACCTTGGCCTGGGTGACGAACTGGGAGGTGTTGAAGTTGACGGTGACGGTGCTGCCGCTGCCGCTGGTGCTGGCGATGTCGAGCGCGTTGAAGTTGAGCGCCGGCTTGTCCTTCAGGATCTGGAAGGAGTAGGCCACGTCGTCGGCGGTCATCGGAGTGCCGTCGGAGAAGGTCACTCCGCTACGCAGCGTGAAGGTGACGGTCTTGTAGTTGTTGGTCCAGCTCCACGCGCTGGCGAGCCACGGCTTGGCCGCGGCGGCGGGGTTGGCGTCGTTGGGCATCGCCATGGGCTCGTAGATCATGAAGCGGTAGCCGAGGGCCGCTGCCGCCGAGGAGTTGAGGTAGGGGTTGTTGTTGGCGGTCAGCGTCGCGTCGGGCATGCCGATCTTCAGGACGGTGGCGCCGCTGGAGGAGCCGCTGTTGCTCTTGCTCCCGGGGTTGCTGCTGCTGCAAGCGGCGAGGCAGGTTATCGCCAGGCCGCCGGCGAAGATTGCGGTGGCGGTGCGGTTGACGCGCATTGATCCCCACTTCGGAAGATGTCGGTTTGAGGGTGTGGCTCACTGCGACAGGGCGCCGGGGGGCGGTCCTGCCTGCTCAACGGGGTGGTGCGAGACGGATCTCAGGTGGAGCGGCTCAGGGGGTGCAGCGGTGCAGCGGTGCGTCGGTGCAGGGCCGAGACGCTGCGATCAGGTCCGGGACCGGGTGGAGTCGCGGACGACCAGATGGGTGGGGAGGACCTCCGCCGCGGTCGGCAGCGGCGTGCCCTTGAAGTGCGCGAGCAGCATCCGGGCGGCGGCGTCGCCCATCTCGCGCAGCGGCTGGTGCACGGTGGTCAGCGCCGGTTCGCTGTACGAGGCCAGCGGCACGTCGTCGAACCCGACGACGGCCACGTCCTCCGGCACTCGCAGCCCGGCCTCGCGCAGGGCCAGCAGGGCGCCGGTGGCGGAGAGGTCGTTCTGGGCGAACACCGCGTCGAAGGAGGCGCCGGTGGAGAGCAGCCGGTTCACCGCGTTGCGGCCCTGCTCGAAGGTGAAGTCGCCGACGAGCACGTGTTCCGGCGGCAGGGGGTGGCCCGCCTCCGCGTACTCGTCGGCGAATCCGGTCAGTCGGTCCTGGACGCAGCCGAAGCTCTCCGGACCGGTGACCACGACCGGCCGCCGCCTGCCGAGTTCCAGCAGGTGGCGGGCGGCCGAGGCGCCCCCGGAGCGGTCGGTGGTGGCGACCGAGGGGAAGATGGGCTGGTGGCCGCGGTCGTCGATGAGGACGACCGGGAGGCCTGCCTCATGGAGTTCGGTGATGTAGTCGAGGGTGCCCTCGGGCTCTATCACCAGGAGTCCGTCGAAGGATTTCGCCGAGACCTGCTGGGCGAAGCGGCGTAGCGACTCCTCGCCGCGGTTGCAGGTGAACAGCAGCAGGCCGAAGCCCTCCGCCTCCACGACGTCGACCACGCCCTGGAGCACCTGGCCGATCCACGGCCAGGTCAGCGAGGGCACCAGCATGCCGACGATCTGGGTCCGTCCGCGGGCCAGGCCGACCGCGCCGGCGCTGGGGACGTAGCCGAGCTCGGCGATCACCTGGCGTACCCGGGCGGCTGTGGCCGCGTTGAGTTCGCCCTTGCCGTTGAGGACCCGGGAGACCGTGGTCTTGCTGACCCCGGCGTGCTTGGCCACGTCGGCGATGGTGATCGGCACGTCCGCCTCCGTTCGTCATTGATCGGTGGGGAACCGGTTCCGTAACCGGTTCCGTCGGGGAGTCAAGCAGGGTAATCTGCGTCACGTCAATCACGTTCCGGCAACAAAGAGTTAACTCGCCGACCGAGCAGAGAGAGCGCTCTCCGCTTGCCCGGAGCTTGCCCCCGGGCGTGGTTGCTGTCAAGACTCGAAGTCAACGGTGTTGCAGGGATGTGACCTGGCTTCACCTCTCGGAGCCAAGACGACGGCAAACAGGTCTTCCAGCGGGGCTCTTGACGGTCGTGGAGGGTGGGCGCAACACTCCCACTGTGCGAGAGAGCGCTCTCCCGCACTGCTGCGCCGCAGTACGCCATCCCGGCCCGACTTGGAGAACCATGACGACCAGCCTCGACCGCTCGTCCGCGTCCGCGCCCGAGCCGCGCTCCGACGCGGGCTCCCGCTTCCCCGTGGACTTCCTGTGGGGCGTCGCCACCTCCGCCTACCAGATCGAGGGCGCCGCCTTCGAGGACGGCAGGACCGCCTCGATCTGGGACACCTTCAGCCGCGTGCCCGGAGCCGTCTTCGGCGGTGACAACGGCGACGTGGCCTGCGACCACTACCACCGGATGCCCGAGGACGTGGACCTGATCGCCGGCCTCGGCGTGGACTCCTACCGCTTCTCGCTGTCCTGGCCGCGGATCCAGCCGGGCGGCCGGGGCGCCGTGAACCAGCGCGGCATCGCCTTCTACGACCGCCTGGTGGACCGGCTGCTGGAGCGCGGGGTGCTGCCCTGGGTCACGCTCTACCACTGGGACCTGCCGCAGGAGCTGGAGGACGCCGGCGGCTGGCCGGCCCGGGACACCGCGCACCGCTTCGCCGACTTCGCCGAGATCGCGATGAACCGGCTCGGCGACCGGGTGCGCTGGTGGACCACGCTCAACGAGCCCTGGTGCTCCGCGGTCCTGGGCTATGACACCGGCCGCCACGCCCCCGGACGGCAGGACTTCGGCGACTCCATGGCCGCCGTGCACCATCTGCTGCTCGGCCACGGACTGGCGACCCAGCGGCTGCGGGAGGCCGCGCCGGAGCCGATCCAGGTGGGCATCACCCTCAACACCGCGCATGCGCTGCCGGCCACCGACACCGACGCCGACCGCGCCGCGGCGCGCCGCGCCGACGGCTTCGGCACCCGGATCTACACCGACCCGCTGGTGCTCGGCAGCTACCCGACCGACGTGGTCGACGAGTTGTCGGCCCGCGGGGTGCATCTCCCGGTCCAGCACGGGGATCTCTCGGTGATCGCCCAGCCGCTGGACTTCCTCGGCGTCAACTACTACACCAGCCACTACTTCTCGGGCACCGCCGAGGACGACTCGGCGGTCGAGGCGACGGCCGACGGGGTGGCGCTGACCCGGCTCGTCCCCCAGGGCTATCCGGTCACGGCCATGGACTGGGAGATCACCCCCTTCGGCCTCACCGGCATGCTGACCAGGCTGGGCGCCGACTACCCGGGCATCCCGCTCTACGTCACCGAGAACGGCGCCGCCTTCGACGACCAGCCGGACCAGGACGGCGAGGTCCAGGACGCCGAGCGCACCGCGTACTTCGCCGAGCACATCGAGGCGGTGGCCGCGGCCCGCGACGCCGGCGCCGACGTCCGCGGCTACTTCGCCTGGTCACTGCTGGACAACTTCGAGTGGAGCTACGGCTACGACAAGCGCTTCGGCATCGTCCACGTCGACTACGAGACCCAGAAGCGCACCGTCAAGCAGAGCGGCCGCTGGTTCCGCGACAACATCCGCCGCAGCCGCCAGGGCTGACGGCGTCTCAATCAGCGCAGCGTCAACTGCGTTCGTTGGCAGACCGACCGACCCCTGACTTTTCGCCCCGAGAGGACCCCCTGTGCGCATCGAGCTCCGAGACGGCGTGCTCCACACCGACGGCGCCCCCGGCCTGCTCGCCACTGCCGACTATCCGTACTACCGGGACAACCCGTCGGTGTGGCGGGATCGGCTGCGAACCCTTCGTGACGCGACCGGGATCCGGTGCGTCACCAGCTACATCCCCTGGCGGCACCACCAGCCGGATCCGGACGTGCTCCCGGACTTCACCGGGACCACCCGTCCGGACCGGGACCTGCTGGGCTATCTGCGGATCTGCGCGGAGCTCGGCCTGAGCGTGATCGCCAAGCCGGGCCCGTTCATCCACGCCGAGACCAACTACGGCGGCCTGCCGGACTGGATCTGCCCGGCGCACAACCCCGAGGTCGAGGCGATCCTGGACGCCGAGGGCGACCCCGGCCTCTGGCCGGGCTCGCGGCTGGGCGCGGACGGGAAGGTCGAGCGCTGGCCGCTGCCCGCGCCGCTCGGCGCGTACTTCACCGCCCGGGTCGGTGACTGGATGCGGGCCGTCAGCAAGGAGGTGCTGCAGGCCACCACCGCCCCCAACGGCCCGGTGGTGCTGGTGCAGATAGCCAACGAGGGCCTGTTCACCGACGGGGCGCTGCCGCTGTGGTGCTACGACTACAGCGCGCCCGGACTGGCCTTCTTCCGCAGCGGGCTGAGCGGGTACTACGGCAGCCTGGACGCCTACAACCAGGCGCACGGCACCGACCACGACGACTGGGCCCGGATCGAACCGCCGCGCGAACGCCGTACCGCGGCCTCGGTGCAGGAGCAGCTGGCCCGCGCCGACTGGGGCCGCTACCACGCCGATCTGCTGGCCGCGGCCTACCACGGCTGGTCCGAGGCGCTGGCCCCGGAGGTCCCGGTGCTGGTCAACGTGAACCCCCCGGCCGAGCATGTGCACTCCTTCGACGACTGGCTGTCCCGGGTCCGCCCCGAGCGCTGGAACGGCATCAACTACGGCTTCACCAACTGGATGGGCGTGGTCTCCACCGACCATGACGCGCATGCCCGCTATGTGCTGGCCGCCAAGCGCGCCCCGGGCCCCAACATGGAGGAGAACTGGGGCTTCTCGGAGCTGTACGACCGTGCGTACGCGGCCGGCGCGACCAGCTTCCACCAGAGCGTGCTGGCCCTGGCGGCCGGGGCCACCGGCGTCAACGTGTACACCGGCGTGGCAACTTCGGGCTGGGGCGAGGACATGGACGTCATGCACGCCCCGCCCTATCCGGACTGCCCGCCGATCGACGCCGAGGGCCGTCCCACCGGGAAGGCCGGCACGGTCCGGATGCTCGCGGACTTCTTCGGCCTCCACGGCGGCGAGTTCCTGGCGGCCCGTCAGATGACCGGCCCCAGCTGGGCGCTGTACGCGCCCTACGCTGCGGTGGCCGCCTGGACGCCCTCGGACCGAGCGGCCGAGCCGATCGGCGGCGCCGCCTGCGGGCGCCCGCTGCGGGCGTTCCACGAGCGGATGCGCACCGAGGGACGGGACTACCGGGTCGTCGACCTGGAGTCGGCAGACCTCGACGCGCTGGCCGACCATCCGCATCTGGTGCTGCACGGCGGCGCGTTCATGCACCGCCGGGTGCAGGAACTGCTGGCCGGACACCTGGCGGCCGGGCACCGGGTCGACCTGATCGGCGGCGAGGTGCCGCAGCTCGACGAGCTGCTGCGGCCCTGCACGGTGCTGGCGGAGGCACTGGCCGCGCCCGGCCGTTCCGCTGCGGCCCCGGCCGACGGCCCGCTGTTCGACGGTCCGCAGGTGGTCACCGGCAGCGCCGACGCCTACTGGCGCACCGTCGCCGGGGCGGCCGACACCGGCTACCTCACCGTGCTGATCCAGAGCGACAACGAGGGCCCGGTCACGGTCTCGCTGCCGCTGGGCGGGGGGCGGACCGCCGAGGTGACCGTCGAGGGCGCCAAGGGCGGCGCGGCCGTGCTGCGGATCGTCGCCGGCGGGCTGGGCGACTTCCTGCTCACCGGCCTGAACTCGTTCCTCTCCTCGGCGGTCGTCCCGATGGTCGCGGTGGACGGCGAGAAGGTGGTCGGGCAGGTTCCGGCCGACCTCGCCCGGGTGGGCGGGAGCCTGCGGGTGCTGACCCACTAGGCGGCAGCGGCGCCTGCCTGGCTTGTCGCGCAGTTCCTTGCGCCCCTTGATAGTGCAACTTGCCCACTGCGGGACGTTGCAGCTACCCAGGGGCGCGGGGAACTGCGCGACCAGCCCCTTACGGTCTGCAGCAGAGAATCCCACAAGCCACGCGGGGAGCTGCGGAAACGTCCCGCCTCCCCCACCCGACTACCAGCCCGCCCCCGGCAGCAGCTCCCGTACCGCCGGCAGCGCCGCGTCCAGCACCGTGCCGAACCACACCGAGAACGGCTTCTGCGCCCGCAGGGCCACCAGCTCCGCCGGGGTGACCAGGCGCACGGCGGCGACCTCGTCCGGGTCGGGGTGCTGCTCGGCCGCCGAGATCCCGACGAACAGGTGGTTGTACTCCTTCTCGACCAGGCCGGTCGACAGGTCCGGGTGGTCGTAGCTCACCGTCCCCGCCTGCTGCAGCCGCACCGGCGCGGCGCCGAGCTCCTCCGCGGTGCGCCGGGCCGCGGCCGCGAACGGGGTCTCACCGGGGTAGGGGTGCCCGCAGCAGGTGTTCGACCAGACACCGGGGGAGTGGTACTTCGCCAGGGCCCGCTGCTGCAGCAGCATCCGGCCCTCGGTGTCGAACAGGAATACGGAGAAGGCCCGGTGCAACTGCCCGGGAGCCTGGTGGGCGGCGTGCTTCTCCGCTGTCCCGATGGTCCGTCCCTGCTCGTCGACCAGCTCCAGCAGGATCTCGGTCGCGGTCAGGGTGGTCGGTTCAGTGGTCGACAATGCAGGACCTTTCGGCGTGGGTCGAGCGGCAGGCGTGGCAGGCGTGCCCCTTGCTGCGGACCAGTCTGCCGTACCGGGCAGGTGAGCTCGGTGACATGGCCCAAGCTTGTCGCCCGGTACTGCCGTCCGCGATGATGATCGACACCGCCGTTTTCGGCCGGACGTCCGGAAGCGCCTACGATCGCAACGGCACGCCCACCCCCAGGCGAGCCACCGCACGCCCCCTAGGACCGGAGAAACCCATGATCGGCCTCGTTCTGGCCGCCGGCGCCGGACGCCGTCTGCGCCCCTACACCGACACCCTCCCCAAGGCCCTGGTGCCGGTGGACGGCGAGCGGACCATCCTCGACCTGACCCTGGGCAACTTCGCCGAGGTCGGGATGGAGGAGGTCGCCATCGTGGTCGGTTACCAGGCGGAGGCCGTGTACGAGCGCAAGGCCGCGCTGGAGCAGACGTACGGTCTGAAGCTCACCCTGGTCGACAACGACAAGGCCGAGGAGTGGAACAACGCCTACTCGCTGTGGTGCGCCCGCGACCTGTTCCGCGAGGGCCTGCTGCTGGCCAACGGCGACACCGTCCACCCCGCCTCGGTGCAGCGCACCATGCTGGACGCCAACGAGCGGCTGACCGCCGCCGGCAGCGCCCCCGGCATCCTGCTGGCGCTGGACACCGTGAAGAAGCTCGCCGACGAGGAGATGAAGGTCGTCGTCGACCCGGCCACGGGGGTGCGCCGGATCACCAAGCTGATGGACCCGGCCGACGCCACCGGCGAGTACATCGGCCTCACCGTGATCAACCCGCACGCCGCCGCCGACCTGGCCTCCGCGCTGCAGGCCACCTTCGAGCGCGACCCGCAGCTGTACTACGAGGACGGCTACCAGGAGATGGTGAACCGGGGGCAGCGCGTCGACGTGCAGCCCATCGGCGAGGTGTCCTGGGTCGAGATCGACAACCACGACGACCTGGCCAAGGGACGGGAGATCGCGTGCCGGTACTGACCCGACTGGTTCCCTCGCCGCTGGTCGTCGACATCAGGGCGGGGGCCCTGGACGACCTCGGAACGATCCTCGCCGACCAGCGCATCTCGGCCTCGGGCCGACTGGCGGTCACCGTCAGCGGCGGCTCCGGCGCCGCCCTGCGCGAGCGGCTCGAACCGCAGCTGCCCGGCGCCGACTGGTTCCCGGTCGCCGGCGGCACCCTGGACTCGGCCGTGCTGCTCGCCGAGCAGATGCGCTCGGGCCACTACGACGCGGTCGTGGGCCTGGGCGGTGGCAAGATCATCGACGCGGCCAAGTACGCCGCCGCCCGGGTCGGCCTGCCGATGGTCGCCGTGGCGACCAACCTCGCCCACGACGGCATCTGCTCCCCGGTGTCCACCCTGGACAACGACGCAGGCCGGGGTTCCTACGGGGTGCCCAGCCCGATCGGCATCATCGTCGACCTGGACGTCATCCGGCAGGCCCCGCCGCGCTTCGTCGCCGCCGGGGTCGGCGAGGCGGTCTCCAACATCTCCTGCATCGCGGACTGGGAGCTGTCCTACCGGGAGACCGGCGAGGCGGTCGACGGCCTGGCCGCCGCCATGTCCCGTACCTCGGGCACCATGATGCTGCGCCACCCGGGCACCCTCGACGACGACGACTTCCTCGGCGCCCTCGCCGAGGCGCTGGTGCTCACCGGCATCTCCATGAACGTGGCCGGCAGCAGCCGTCCCGCCAGCGGGGGCTGCCACGAGATCAGCCACGCCCTGGACATCCTCTACCCGACCCGCTCCGCCCAACACGGCGAACAGGTCGGCCTCGGCGGCGCCTTCGCCACCTACCTGCGCGGCGATCTCGACCTCTGCGGGCAGATGGCCACAGTGCTGGCCCGCCACAACCTGCCGGTGACGGCCGACCAGATCGGCTTCACCGACGAGGAGTTCATCGCCGCGGTGCACTACGCTCCGCAGACACGTCCAGGACGGTTCACCATCCTGGAGCACCTCGACCTCGACCCCACTGCCATCCGGGACGCATACACCGACTATGTCAAACACGTCAGCACCACCGCGTAACCACGGCGAGCACGGCGACCGCGACGGCAAGCCCGCCAAGGGCGGCAAGCCGACCCTGGCGGAGTTCCGCGCCGTCGCCCACCCCGAGGGGATGCTCCAGCGCCGCTCCGACGAGCACTGGGCCGGGCGCCTCTACATGCGCAAGATCTCGTCCCGGATCACCCGGCACCTGGTCGACGCGCCGGTCAGCCCCAACCAGCTGACCTGGCTGATGATGCTCACCGGCATCCTCGGCGGCGCCGCACTGCTCCTCCCGGGCCTGACCGGGGCGATCCTCGCCGCGCTGCTGATCCAGGCCTACCTCTGCCTGGACTGCGTCGACGGCGAGCTGGCCCGCTGGCGCAAGCAGACCTCCACCACTGGGGTCTACCTGGACCGGGTCGGCCACTACATGTCCGAGGCCGCGCTGCTCACCGGCGCCGGACTGCGGGCCGCCGACCTCTTCAAGCAGGTCGGCGCCGTCAACTGGATGTGGGCCTTCCTCGGCACCCTGGCCGCGCTCGGCGCGATCATGATCAAGGCCGAGACCGACCTGGTGGACGTCGCCCGGATCCGCCGCGGGCTGACCGCGGTCAAGGACTCCGCCGCCGTCCCCCGCGCCTCCGGCGTCGCCACGGCCCGCAAGCTGGCCGCCGGGCTGAAGTTCCACCGGCTGATCGGCGGGGTCGAGGCCTCGCTGGTGCTGCTGGCCGCCGGGATCGCCGACTTCGCCCACGGAGACCTGTTCTTCACCCGGCTCGCGGTCGCGGTCCTGGCCGGGATCGCGATGCTCCAGACGGTACTGCACCTGGTTAGCATTGTGCTGTCAAGCAGGCTGAGATGAGCGCCCCGCTGCGCCTGGGCGCGGTGATCCTGACCCAGGGCACCCGCCCGGTCGAGCTGAAGGCGCTGCTGGACTCCGTAGCCGCCCAGCGCGGCCCCGCCGTGCAGAGCGTGGTCGTCGCCAACGGCGTCCCGCTGGCGGACCTGCCCGAACTGCCCCAGGGCGTACGGGGGGTGGAGACCGCGGAGAACCTGGGCATCCCCGGGGGACGCAACGTCGGGATCGAGGCCTTCGGCAGCAACGGCTCCGACGTCGACGTGGTGCTCTTCCTCGACGACGACGGGCTGCTGCCGCAGGACGACGACGCCGAGCGGATCCGCGCCGCCTTCGCCGCTGAGCCGCGGCTGGGCATCGTCAGCTTCCGGATCGCCGACCCGGAGAGCGGCGAGACCCAGCGCCGGCACGTGCCCAGGCTGCGCGCCGCCGACCCGATGCACTCCTCCAAGGTCACCACCTTCCTCGGCGGCGCCAGTGCCGTCCGCAGCGAGGTGTTCGCGACCGCGGGCCAGCTCCCCGGCGAGTTCTTCTACGGCCATGAGGAGACCGACCTGGCCTGGCGCGCCCTGGACGCGGGCTGGGACATCCGGTACCGGGCCGACATCCTGCTGCACCACCCGAAGACCCCGCCCAGCAGGCACGCGATCTACAACCACAACATCGCCCGCAACCGGGTCTGGCTGGCCCGGCGCAATCTGCCCGCCCTGCTGGTGCCGGTGTACACCGGGGTCTGGCTGGTGCTCACCCTGGCCCGGCGCCCCTCGGCGCCCGCGTTCAGGGCCTGGTTCGCCGGCTTCGTCGAGGGCTGGCGAACCCCCTGCGGACCGCGCCGGCCGATCCGTTGGCGCACGGTCTGGCGGATGACCAGACTGGGACGGCCGCCGGTGATCTGACGACGGGACCCCTACGTCTGATGGGGTTCCTGTCATCTGACGAGGCGGTAGGTGAACCTGAGGTGTCCACTGCTGCGCCATTCGGTGCCCGTTGCTGCGTCCGTGCTGCCGAGCCCCCTGGCACATGAGAATGTCTGAGGGTGACTGAGTACCACGGCGGCGCGGACACGGCGCTGAGCAGTGCGGCACTGGCGGAGCGTTACGGACTGGCCGTCAGCGGGCGAAGGCCCCCGATCGCGGAGTACACCCGAAGGCTGTGGGGGCGGCGCCATTTCATCGTTGCGTTCGCCACCGCCCGGCTGACCGCGACCTACACGGCCGCGCGGCTGGGTCAGGTCTGGCAGGTGGTGACGCCGCTGCTGAACGCGGCCGTCTACTACCTGATTTTCGGCCTGCTGCTCGGGACCAACCGGGGCATTCCCAACTTCATCGCCTACCTCTGCACCGGGGTCTTCGTCTTCCAGTTCACCCAGTCTGCGGTGCTTTCGGGCACTCGTTCGATCGCCGACAACCTGGGTCTGATCCGGGCGCTGCACTTCCCGCGGGCCTGCCTGCCGATCGCCTTCACCGTGATCCAGCTCCAGGAACTGCTGTTCTCGATGGGCGTGCTGGGCGTGATCATCCTGGCCACCGGGGAGCCGTTCACGCTGCGCTGGTTGCTGGTCCTGCCGATCCTGTTCCTGCAGTCGGTCTTCAACGCGGGACTGGCGATGTTCATGGCCAGGATCGGCGCCAAGACCACGGACATGGCCCAGCTGATGCCGTTCATCATGCGGACCTGGATGTACACCTCCGGGGTGTTCTGGAGCGTCACCACCTTCACCCGGCACGCCCCGCACTGGGTGGCCGTGATACTGAACGCCAACCCGGCGCTGATCTTCAACAACCTGATGCGCTACGCGCTGATGGACTCGGTGTCGGCCAGCAGTCTGCCCGCGCATGTCTGGCTGTCGACCGTGGCCTGGTCGCTGGTGGTCGGCGTCGGAGGGTACTTCTTCTTCTGGAGGGCGGAGGAGGAGTACGGCCGTGGCTGAGGAGGGCCGCGGGCGGATCCCCACCGTGATCGTGGACGACGTGCACATCGTCTACAAGATCTACGGCACGGGGGCCGGGCGCGGCTCGGCCACCTCGGCGCTGTCGCGGATGGTGCGCCGCAAGGCGTCCCCGGCGATCTCGGAGGTGCACGCGGTCCGCGGGATCAGTTTCATCGCCTACAAGGGCGAGGCGATCGGTCTGATCGGTTCCAACGGCTCCGGCAAGTCGACCACGCTGTCGGCGGTGGCCGGACTGCTGCCGACCGCCTCCGGGGCCATCTACACCGACGGCCAGCCGTCGCTGCTGGGCGTGAACGCGGCGATGATGAACGATCTGACCGGTGAGCGCAACGTGGTGCTGGGCTGCCTGGCGATGGGCATGTCCTACGCGGACGTGCGGGAGAAGTACCAGGACATCGTGGACTTCTCCGGCATCAACGAGCGCGGCGACTTCGTCTCGCTGCCGATGCGCACCTACTCCTCGGGCATGGCCTCCCGGCTGCGGTTCTCCATCGCCGCGGCGAAGACCCATGACGTGCTGCTGATCGACGAGGCCCTGTCCACCGGCGACAGCGCCTTCCAGCGGCGCAGCGAGCAGCGGATCAAGGAGCTGCGGGAGTCGGCCGGCACGGTCTTCCTGGTCTCGCACAACAACAACTCCATCCGCGACACCTGCGAGCGCACCATCTGGCTGGAGGCCGGGGTGATCCGCGCGGACGGTCCCACCGAGGAGATCGTCGCCGAGTACGAGACCTACATGAAGGACCGCCGTTAGAGCGGTTCCGCCGACTCCAGGCTGCAGCACCTGCCTGGCTTGTCGCGCAGTTCCCCGCGCCCCCACGGTGCTGCTACTGATCCGCTGCGAGCAAGTTGCACTCCCCAGGGGCGCGGGGAACTGCGCGACAAGCCCCCTACGGCCCGCAGAAAAAGTACCGCCCGAACGCCCTACTCCTGCTGGCCGTAACGGTGGGCCAGGTTGGGGTCGTCCAGCCACCAGGGCCGCATCATGTCCTCCGGCTCGGCCAGCACCCCCTCGGTGCGCTGGAGCTCCTGCCTGGCCTCGGCCTCCTGGTCCAGCTGGGCGTCCACCTCGGCGGTGCGGACCCGCTCCTCGCGGACCACCCGGACGATCAGCGCGACCAGGAAGGGCACCCCGGCGATGTCGCCGAGCCCCCACAGCACGGCTCCGCCCCAGGACTGGTCGGCGCGCGCGGACATGCCCCAGGGCCGGTTCAGAGCCTCCCAGTAGTGCGGCAGAAGCAGATGCGAGCCGAACACCAGGATGAAGCCCAGCGCCGCGTCGAAGATCACCTCGGCGACGGTGATGGTGATGCCCAGCAGCGGGTGGTAGTGCCGGGCCACCGGGTCGAGCTGCAGCCGCGGCCAGAAGTAGGCGAGGCCGAACAGCACGAACGCGACGTGGAAGAGGATGTTGAAGCCGGTGGTGGTCAGCGACAGCCGGTACCAGGGGCTGAAGTACAGCAGCCACGGCGGCACGATCAGCAGCACCGTCGACACCAGCGGGAACATCAGCACCTGCGCGGCCCGGCCGCGCAGCCCGGCCCGCAGCCGTTCCCGCAGCCGCTCGGGCGCCGCCTCGACCAGCACGGTCACCGGCGCGCCCATGGCCAGCAGCAGCGGCACCACCATCAGCAGCACCACGGCCTGCACCGCGCGGTCGGTGAACAGCACCTTCTCGTACACACCGAGCCCGGAGCAGGTGGTGAACACCCACAGCGCCATGCCCAGCAGATAGGCGAAGGCCCGGCCGAAGGACCAGGAGCCGCCGCCGCGCCGGATCCGGGCCACACCGAAGAGGTAGCCCGCGGTCCCGAGCACCGCCAGCGCCAGCACCACCGGCTCGACCTGCCAGTCACTGAACACCCGGCCCAGCGTCCAGGCCGGCGGCCCGGAGTAGCCGACACCCGCCAGTACCGCCATCGCCCTCGCCCGCCTCAGTGCTCCGCTCGCCCCGGCTCCGCTTGTCCGAGTTGTCGCCCACCATCATGGCCGACGCCCCCGCAGGCGCACGCACCGCCCCGGCGCTGTCACCCTCCGGTGTCCTTGTGCGATCGCGGTCCGCCGTGAAGCAATGGTCTGTACATCGTCATGGAGCCGTAGTCACACCGGTACCGGAGGCACGCATGAGTTCACCGTTACGTCTCGCATCACCGCTGCTCCTCACCGTCGCGCTGGTCGCCACGACCGGCGCGGCCCCGTCGGTCGGCCTCACTTCTGCACTCGCTGCCCCTGCCGCAACCCCCGCGCCCAAGCAGGCGGAGGCGACCGGTTACGGCGGCGCGGTCTCCAGCGTCTCGGCGGAGGCCACCGACATCGGGATCGCCGTACTCCGCAAGGGCGGAAACGCCGTGGACGCGGCCGTCGCGACCGCCGCCGCGCTGGGCGTCACCGAGCCGTACTCCTCCGGGATCGGCGGCGGCGGGTACTTCGTCTACTACAACGCCCGCACCCACAAGGTCAGCACTCTGGACGGCCGGGAGACCGCACCGCTGACCGCCGATCAGAACCTCTTCATCGGCGCCGACGGCAAACCGCTGGCCTTTGCCGACGCGGTCAGCAGCGGGCTGTCCGTCGGAACCCCCGGCACGACGCAGACCTGGGCCCAGGCGCTGCGGCTGTGGGGCACCCGCTCCTTCGCCGACTCGCTGAAACCGGCCGAGAAGCTCGCCGACGGAGGCTTCGTCGTCGACGCCACCTTCGCCCAGCAGACCGCCGCCAACGCCACCCGCTTCGCCTACTTCCCGGCCACCCGCGCGCTGTTCCTGCCCGGCGGCAAGCCCCCGGCCGTGGGCAGCGTCTTCCGCAACCCCGATCTGGCCGCCACCTACCGCGAACTGGAGGCCAAGGGCACCGACGCGCTCTACCGGGGCGACATCGGCCAGGACATCACCTCCCTGGTGCAGAACCCGCAGGTGGACCCCGCTTCGGGCTGGAACGCCCGGCCCGGGAAGCTGTCGGCCGCGGACCTGGCGGCGTACCGGGTCAAGCAGCAGGCGCCGACCGAGGTCGACTACCGGGGCCTGGACGTCTACTCCATCGCACCCTCCTCCAGCGGGGGGACGACGGTCGGTGAGGCCCTGAACATCCTGCAGAACTTCGACCTCAAGGACGCCAGCTCCACCCAGTACCTGCACGACTACCTGGAGGCCACCCGGATCGCCTTCGCCGACCGCAACCGCTGGGTGGGCGACCCCAGCCAGGTCGACGTACCGACCCAGGCCCTGCTCTCGCAGCGCTTCGCCGACTCGCGCGCCTGCCTGATCAAGCCGGACTCCAGCCTCACCAGCCCGCTGGCCCCCGCCGACCCGCTGCACCCGTCGACCGGCTGCTCCTCCGCCGGCACCCCGGCGCCCACCACCTACGAGGGCACCAACACCACCCATCTGACGGTCGCCGACCGCTGGGGCAACGTGGTCTCGTACACCCTGACGATCGAGCAGACCGGCGGCAGCGCCATGGTCGTGCCGGGGCGCGGCTTCCTGCTCAACAACGAGCTCACCGACTTCGACTTCACCGCCCCGGTCGCGGGGGTGCCCGACCCCAACCTGCCGGCGGCGGGCAAGCGTCCGCGCTCGTCCATGTCGCCGACGATCGTCCTGAAGAACGGGCGCTTCGACTTCGCGCTGGGCTCGCCGGGCGGCTCCACCATCATCACCACGGTGCTGCAGACCCTGCTGGGCCACGTCGACCGGGGACTGACCCTGGAGCAGGCCATCGCCGCCCCCCGGGCCAGCCAGCGCAACGGGGCGGCCTCCGACGCCGAGCCGGCCTTCCTGGCCTCCCCCGACGCGGCGGCGCTGACCGCGATCGGTGAGGTGTTCGCACCGAACCCGGAGATCGGCGCGGCGACGGGCATCCAGGCGCTCCCGGACGGCCGGCTCCAGGCCGCGGCCGAACCGGTGCGCCGGGGCGGCGGCGCGGCCGCCGTGGTGTGGCCGGTCGGCCCGCAGTGACGGGCCGGGCCCGGTAGCGGGCCGCTGTCAGTGGCGGGCGGTAGGTTGATGTCGGCCCACCGCCCGCCGCTCCATCGCAAGGAAGCAGAGCTCTCGATGACCGTCCGCGTCGCCACCTGGAACATCAACTCGGTCAACGCCCGGCTGCCCAAGCTGCTCGAATGGCTGGGCTCGGCCGCGCCCGATGTGCTCTGCCTGCAAGAGCTGAAGTGCGCCACCGACGCGTTCCCCTATGAGGCGGTGCGCGAGCTCGGCTACGAGGCCGCGGCGCACGGCACCGGCCGCTGGAACGGCGTGGCGATCCTCTCCAAGGTGGGCATCGAGGACGTGGTGCGGGGTCTCCCCGGCCAGCCGGGCTACCTGGCCGATCCGGCCGCCGACGCCGAGCCCTCGCTGATCGAGCTCGAGCCCGAACAGGAGCCCCGGGCCATCGCCGCGACCTGCGGCCCGGTCCGGGTCTGGTCGGTGTACGTGCCCAACGGTCGCGAGGTCGGTCACGCCCACTACGCCTACAAGCTGGAGTGGCTGGCCGCGCTGCGGGAGGCGGTCCGTGAGGACACGGCGGGTGCGCGTCCGTTCGCGGTGCTCGGCGACTTCAATGTGGCGCCCACGGACGAGGACGTCTGGGACGTCTCCAAGTTCGAGGGACAGACCCACGTCACCGCCCCGGAGCGGCAAGCGCTCGCGGATCTGCGGGACGTCGGCCTCGCGGACGTCTTCCCGCGCGCCCTCAAGTACGACCACCCCTACACCTTCTGGGACTACCGGGGGCTGGCCTTCCCCAAGAACTACGGCATGCGGATCGACTTCACCTACGCCAACAAGCCCTTCGTGGAGGCGGTCACCGACTCCTACGTCGACCGCGAGGCCCGCAAGGGCAAGGGGACGTCCGACCACGCCCCGGTCGTCGTCGACCTGGCGCTGTAACGGTCGGCGATGCCGGTGGCGAGCAGGTACTGGCCCGCAAGGTAGCTGGTCATCACCCAGAAGTCCGCGACCGGCAGCTGCGGCCAGTGGGCCAGGCCGCTCGCGATGAGCGAGTCCGACAGCAGGAACAGCCCGCCGCCCAAGCCGGTGCGCAGCCCGGCGCAGGCGGAGCTCACGGCGGTGCCGGTGAGCAGCAGGCTGTAGCAGGCCAGCGGCACGCGAAGCCCTGCGTCCAGGTCCGGCCACAGCAGCGTGATCAGCACGGCCCAGACCACGGCATACGGCGCCGCCGTCCGCAGCACCCGACGGCGGTCGCGCAGGGCGCCGCCGCGGACGAAGCAGGTGACGTAGCAGGCATGGGCCACGGCGAAACCGCCCATGCCGAGCAGGAACCAGGTGCCGCCGAATATCAGGAAAGTGTCCCCGGCGCAGGACGCGATCAGTGCGCAGAACAGCAGTCTCGGGGCGGCCGCAGCGACAGTCGCAGCCAGTATGAGCATCAGCAACGGTTTGCTGATATCCCGGGCCAGGCCCCAGCCGAGCAGGATGAACACCAGATGGGCGACGGACAGCGCCGCGTACGCACGCAGCCTCACGCGGCGACCCTGGCTTCCTGCGTGGATGCCTGCCGCTCCGTCAGGTCCGCCGGCTGCCACCCCGGACCCCGGAACAGATACCCGGCGCGCTCGCGCCAGTTGCGCGCGGCGGCCAGGTCGCGGCCGATCGCGGCGTACTCGTGGGTGGCCACCCGGAGCGGGTTGAAGGTGGTGATGTTCTTGGTCAGCCCGTACACGGGCCGGTCGCCCTCGGCGGTGAAGCTGCCGAACAGCCGGTCCCAGACGATCAGGATCCCGCCGAAGTTGCGGTCCAGGTAGCCGCCCTGCGAGGCATGGTGCACACGGTGGTGCGAGGGGGTGTTCAGCACGAACTCCAGCGGCCGGGGCAGCCTGTCGATCCGCTCGGTGTGGATCCAGAACTGGTACACCAGATTGACGGAGGAGCAGAACGCCACGGCGGCGGGGGAGACCCCGAGCAGCACCAGCGGCAGATAGAAGACCCCGAAGGTCAGATCGGTCCACGGCTGCCGCAGCGCCGTCGACAGGTTGTAGTGCCTGCTGGAATGGTGCACCACATGCTGCGCCCACAGCAGCCGCACCCGATGCGTACTCCGGTGCGACCAGTAGTAACAGAGGTCCTGCCCCAGCAGCATCAACGGCACCGTGGTCCACCACAACACCGGCACCCGCAACGGCGTCAGCGCGTACACCAGGTTGTACAGCGCGAACGCCGGGATCTTCCACCCGAGATTGGTCACCAGACTTCCCAGCCCCATCGTCAGGCTGGTAGCGGTGTCCTTCCCGGCATACCCCTGCTCCTCCTCGTCCGGATGGACCAGGAACGACACGATCTCGACGACAGTGAGCAGGACGAAAGCGGGCACGGACCAGAGCACGGCATCGGGCAGGTTCGGCATGCAGGGGAGCGTAGAGCGAGAGAGATCGCCTGTACAGAGGTTGTTACCGACGCGTAGGTGCTGCCAACATGTCGCCTCCCTCAATTCATAGACTTTCCATTAGAGTGTGGTCATGCCGGAAACCGATGCACCGAAGTGGACACCAGACGGCGGCGCCGCCCCGGGAGAAGGGCCGACAGTGACGGTCAGTACGTCGCTGCATCAGGGCACAGTCGAGGCAGTACGCTCCCGGGTCGGCAAGCGGGAGTTCTCCCGCTACGTCGAGGAGGCAGTCGTGCGCCGAATCGCCCGTGACAACCTGCGCGAGCTCCTGGACGACTTCGAGGCCGTCAACGGCCCGCCGGACCAACGGGCCGTCGAGGAAGCGCGAGCTTTCCTGCGCGGCGAGACGTCCGGCCAGAAGAACAATCCGGCCGCATGATCCAGGCCCTGATGCTGGACAGCGAAGGGCTGTCCCAGGCCGTTCGTCGTACCCGCGAGGTGCAGAACTGGGTTCAGGCGGCTTGGGCGGAGGACATCCCCGTGGTCACCAGCGCCGCGATCCTGGTCGAGATCGTGCACGCGAAGATCGACCGCTCCGCCCTTCGCTGGACCCTGTCCAAGATCACCGTGGAGCCGGTCACGGAAGCCGTCGCCGGTACAGCGTCGGATCTGCTCCTCGGTGCCGGGCTGCACGGCCATAAGTACGCCATCGACGCCATACTCGCCGCCACCGCTCTCGCGCGCCCCGGAAACATCGCGCTCCTGACCAGCGACGTCGACGACATGACGCAACTGCTGGGCAAGCACCCCCGGATCCAGCTCCGCCGCTTGTAGCTCGGGCAGACGACAGGCTCCGCGGATGGGCCGCTGTCACCAGACCCGGACCGACCCTCCCGTCGCGAAGGCCGGGCTGGTGGCGCCCGGTGGGGGTGTGGGGAGGGGTTGGGCGACGTCGGTGACCAGGGGGCCGACCTTGGCCGCCAGAGCGTCGAGGGTGGGGAGGTCGAAGCCGTAGACGTGGGCGGCGTTGCCGCCGACCATGGCGGCTACCTCGTCGTACGGCAGGCCGGCGTAGGCGGTGCGGAGGGCCTCGGTGGTGTAGGGCCAGGTGCCCTCGTCATGGGGGAAGTCGCTGCCCCACATGATCTTGTCGAGGCCGATCCGGTCGCGCAGCGGCACCTCGTGGGCGCGCATGAAGCTCGCGCCGACGTAGCAGTTGGCCTCCCAGACCGCGCGCGGCCCGGCGCCCATCGCCTCGGCCAGGCCCGCCCCGAACTTGGACTCCGCCGTCGCGGCCCTGGTCGCCGCTCCGACCAGCCGCCCGTGGTAGTAGTCCAGCATGTCCAGCACGCCCGGGATCCAGCCGGAGCCCTGTTCGGTGAGGACCAGTCGCAGGCCCGGATGGCGGCGGAAGGCGCCGCCGAAGATCAGATGCCACAGCGCCCGGTGGGAGAACCAGGTGGTCTCCACCATGAACACCGCCCGTGCGGCCGGCTCCTCGCCCAGCAGCGGTCCGGCCGAGCCGCCGTGGTGGTTCACCGGGACGCCGAGCTCCGCGCACACCGCCCACAGCGGGTCGTACGCCGCCGAGTACAGCTCGGGCACCGGGGATCCCGGCGGGACGCCGGGCAGGACCACCCCGCCGGTGAGCCCGGCCGCATGGCAGCGGCGGACCTCGGCGGCGGCCGCCTCCACGTCGTTGAGCAGGATCTGGAAGGTCCCGGCCCGGCGGCCGGGCGCCAGCGAGCAGAAGTCGGCCATCCAGCGGTTGTGGGCCTGCAGCCCGGCCCAGCGGAGGCGGTACTCCTCAGCAGTGGGCACCGGTGCGGTGAGGGAGCCGATGGGGTAGAACGGCGGGACCGTGTTGGGGAAGACCACCTCCGCGACGATGCCGTCCTGCTCCAGTTCGGCGAGCCGGCGGTCGGAGTCCCAGTTGCGGTCGGCCTCGTCGGCCATGAGGTCGGTGAAGGGGTTGACGTAGGTCGCGGCCCAGGCGTCGAAGGCCTCGTGGTGCCGGGAGTCCAGGTAGGGGCGGTAGTCCAGCAGGTCCGCGCCGGCGTGGCAGTCGGCGGAGATGACGGTGTACCGCTCCGGAGCTGACTCCAAGGCTTCTTGACGGTCCGTCACAGCGTCCTCCCCTCGGTCGGGGCGGCTGTGCCGATGAACGGGAAGTCGTGTCCGGTCAGCCAGTGCCGGCCCACCTCCCGGGCCGGCGCCCAGGCGGCCTCCACCGCGGACTGGTCCTCGGGCTGGCCCAACTCGGCGGGGGTGGGGCCGATTCGGCGGGCGATCGGGGCCAGCCTGTCGGTGTCGAAGCCGAAGACCTCGGCGCAGGACAGTCCCAGCATTCGCCGGGTCTCCCCGATCGGGATGTCGTGGAAGGCCGTCCGCATCCACTGCCGGGTGTTCGGCCAGGTGCCCTCGGGGTGCGGGAAGTCGCTGCCCCAGCAGATGGCGTCCACACCGATCTCGTAGCGATGCGCCAGCTCGCGCCGCTTGGTGTTGGTCGCGGCGATGAAGCAGTTGCGGTCGACGTAGGCACTCGGCGCCATGGTCAGCTCCGAGAACGGCGACAGCTTCTTGCCGCCGTGCGCGCCCAGGTACAGCCGGTCCATGAACCAGAGCAGGTTGGGCAGCCACCAGCAGCCCGACTCGGCCACGCCGAAGCGCAGTCCCGGGAACCGCTCGAACACACCCGACCAGAGCAGGAACCACAGCGGGCGGGACGGCCAGAAGGTCACCTCGGTGACATAGATCCCGAGGTGGTCGCCGTACTCATGGTGCGGGGCCGCGCCGGAGTGGGTGACCACCGGCATCCGCAGCTCCTCGCAGACGGCCCAGACCGGGTCGTAGCGGCGGTCGTGGTACGGCGGCCCGTTGACCCACATCGAGGGGATCATCATGGCGCGGAGCCCGGAGGCGTGCGCCCGGCGCACTTCCGCGACGACCGCCCCCACCTCGGCGGTGATCGGCAGCAGCGCCACCCCGGCGTGCCGCTCCGGCACCGCGCTGTCGGCGATGAACTCCGCCAGCCAGCGGTTGTGGGCCTTGGCCCCGGCCATGCCCAGCACCGGGTCCTGGTCCCCGCTCAGCCCCAGGCCGACGCCGAAGGGGGCGGCGGTGGTGCTGTCCACGGCGTCCGCGTCGGGGAACACCACCTCGCCGGCGACGCCGTCGCCGTCCAGCTCCTTGTCGCGCTGCGCCGCGTCCCAGCCGCCGCGCAGGCCCTCCTTGTGCTCCTCGAACCACTTCTGGGCGAAGGCCTCGTTCCGCACCCCGAGCCGGGTCGCCTGCTCCCGCCGGTGTGCGGCCTCGGCGAGGTAGCCGTCGAAGGCCTCGTGGTGGGCGGACTCCAGGTAGGGGCGGTACTGCTCGGTCGGCAGCCCGGCGTGGCAGTCCGAGGAGATGATCAGGTAGGGGTCCGAATAGCCTTCTTGACGGGTCGTCATCAGTCATCTCCGATGATGCTCATGCCTTTTCATCCCATTGGATGAAGTTCTCCAGGTACGTCGGATTGCTGCGCTCCAGCATCGACTGCGAGCGGGCCCGGATCTCCCGGTCGCTGTGCTCGCTCGGGGGCAGCATCCAGAAGCGGTCGGCGCGGATGCCGTCCACCACCGTCCCGGCCACCTCCTCGACCGGGGTGAACTCGACCTGTTGCCCGGCCGCCTCCATGGCCGCCTCCCACCCCGCCAGGCTGCGGTACGGCGTCCGCCGGGGCCGCTCCTTGGCGAAGCGCTCGGGGCGGTTGCGGTGCGACTCCCACAGTCCGGTGCGCAGCATGTGCGGCCCGGGGAAGAGCACTGACGCGCTGACGGCGGCCTGCTCGGCACGCAGATGCGCGTAGAGCGACTCGGTCATGGTGACCACCGCGGCCTTGGTCACCGCGTACACCGAGGCGGTGGGCAGCGGGGCGATACCGCCGTCACCCGAGGAGGTGTTGACGATGTGTCCGGGCGCCCCGGCGGCCAGCATCCGGGGGACGAAGGCCTGGATGCCGTGGAACACGCCCCAGACGTTGACCGCGAAGGCCCACTTCCAGTCGTTGGGCTCGTGCTCCCACATCCGGCCCTCGGCGCCCGAGCCGACCCCGGCGTTGTTGCACAGCACATGCACCGCGCCGAAGGTCCCGTACGCCGCGTCGGCCATGCCGTCCACACCGGCCCGCTCGGACACGTCCGTCACCACGCCGATCGCCTCCGCGCCGCGCTCGCGCAGACCGGCGACGGCCTTGTCCAGCGCGGGCTCCTCGACGTCGCCGAGGACGACCTTGAGGCCCTCGGCGGCGAAGCGCTCCGCCATGGCCAGGCCGATGCCGCTCGCGGCGCCGGTCACCACGGCCACCTGTCCGGGAAGCAGCTCCATCACTGGCCCCCGGTGGGCGCCGCAGGGGCCGCGGGGGCCGCAGGCGCGTCCAGCACCTGCATCGGGTCGTCGTAGCGCTGGTGGACGTAGGGCAGCAGCGCCTGTGCGCTGACCCGCTCCACGACCCGGCCGCGCTGGTCCGAGGTCTTCTCGCCGATGGTGATCTCCAGCAGCCGGCGCACCGGCAGGTCTGCCACCGGGTCGAACGCCGACTCCCGCAGGATCACCTCGCCGTCGATGGACTCCAGCCGCCGGACCCGCTCGTTGCGGGTGCAGTGCACCAGCACCGGATCCAGGTCGAAGCCCTCACCGTCCACGGCGGGCAGGAACTTGAGGTAGAAGTCCAGCTTCTCCACCGGCTCAGGGAGCGGCAGTTCACCGGTGACCCGGCCGACCACCTCGACGAAGGTGATCCCGTGCCGGGTCAGGGTGGCGCTCACCCGGTCGCCGTCGCGGACCACGGCCACCTCGCCGAGCTTCTTGGGCTCGCCGAACACCTCCCGGCCGCCGATCAGCGCCCGCTCCGTGGTCATCGGCATCACCAGCGGATACCAGCCGGTGTGCGCGCCGTGCTGCGCGCTTACGGCGAACGATCCGGCCCCGAGCGGCGATCCGAACAGGTCGACCTGGCTGATGTTGACCCGGACCAGGGCCCGCTCGGCCGGCTTCAGCGGCGGCGGGAGGACCTGGGCCACCGCGTCCGGGTCGCTCTCCCAGACGGCGACGACACCGGTGGACCAGATGTCGGGGAGGACGGCGCGGCTGCTCTTCGTCGCGGCGATGTCGGCTTCGGTGCGCGGACCGTACCGTACGCGTGCCATGGCTGTTCTCCCTTGCTGCGTTGAGGTCTGTAACACTGTTACTCCGAAAGGCGCGAAGGGTAAAGACCGAAGGACGAAGGAAGATGACGGATCGTCAGACGGATGGTCGTCAGTCGAGCAATCGTCAGTCGGGCGGTCGTCAGCCGATCGATCGCGAGGGTGTGCTGCTCGCCGCCGAGGCACTGGTGCGCGACCGGGGCCCGGCGGCGCTGACCATGCGCAAGCTCGCGGCGGAGCTGGGCGCCGCCGTCACCGCGATCTACTGGCATGTGGGGAACCGGGAGGCGCTGCTGGACGAGCTGGTGCAGCGCACCGTCGCCGAGATGGGGCAGATCGAGGCGCACGGCGCCACCCCGGCGGCGCGGGCGGAGTCCGTCGCGCTGGCGCTGCGGCACAAGCTCAGGGCGCGCCCGCATCTGATCGCGCTGGTGCACGAGCGCGGGCTGACCGAGCTGATGATGCTGCCCGCGCAGCGCGCCCTGGTGCACGAGGCCCACGCCGCGGGGCTGCGCGGGGCGGAGGCGGCCGAGGCGGTCCGGGTGCTGCAGTTCCATGTCGTCGGCTTCGTCCTGGTGGAGCGCAACCGCGACCGCGCGCCGCGGCAGCAGCCGGGGGAGCCGGAGCTGTGGGACGAGGAGACGGCGGAGCAGGACCCGGCCCTGGCCGCGACCCTGGCCGGGGCCCCGGACCCCGAGCGGCTCTTCGAGCGCTCCACGCGAGCGCTGATCGCCTCGCTCTGGGGTTTCCCGCGTCCAAAGGAGTGATCTGCAGGTGTTGCGGGAAACACGAATGTCTTCGCTGTGTTACGCCCGACGTATTGCCAGGATTGTGTTGATCGTCCTACGGTCTACGCACGTAGACATGCGGGTCGATATGTCAGCCCGTCGGTAGAAGGTGAGGGTGTGTCATGACCAACCCCGCTCAGATCGTCCGCGCCGCACTCGTCCAGACCAGGTGGACCGGCGACAGCGCTTCCATGATCGACCTGCACGAGCGCTACGCCCGTGAGGCCGCCGCCCAGGGCGCGCAGATCATCGGGTTCCAAGAGGTCTTCAATGCTCCGTACTTCTGTCAGGTACAGGAGGAGGAGCACTACGCCTGGGCCGAGGCCGTGCCGGACGGGCCGACTGTGACCCGGATGCAGGACCTGGCCCGCGAGCTCAACATGGTCATCGTGGTGCCGGTGTACGAGGTCGAGCAGCCCGGTGTCTACTACAACACGGCAGCCGTGATCGACGCCGACGGCAGCTACCTCGGCAAGTACCGCAAGCACCACATTCCGCAGGTCAAGGGCTTCTGGGAGAAGTACTACTTCAAGCCCGGCAACCTGGGCTGGCCGGTGTTCGACACCGCCGTCGGCCGGATCGGCGTCTACATCTGCTACGACCGGCACTTCCCCGAGGGCTGGCGGGCGCTCGGCCTGGCCGGGGCGCAGCTGGTCTACAACCCCTCCGCCACCAGCCGGGGCCTGTCCGCCTACCTGTGGCAGCTGGAGCAGCCGGCCGCCGCCGTGGCCAACGAGTACTTCGTCGCCGCGATCAACCGGGTCGGCGTCGAGGAGTACGGCGACAACGACTTCTACGGCACCAGCTACTTCGTGGACCCGCGCGGCCAGTTCGTCGGCGAGCCGGCCTCCGACAAGGAGGAGGAGCTGGTCGTGCGCGACCTGGACTTCGGCCTGATCGAGGAGGTCCGCCATCAGTGGGCCTTCTACCGGGACCGGCGCCCGGACGCCTACGGCTCGCTCGCGGAGGCCTGAGCCGACCATGTCCGAAGAGAGCCGCGCATCAGAAACGCCGACCCCGACCCAGACCCTTTACCAGCGCCACCGCGCCGTCACCCCCGCCTGGCTGGCCACGTACTACAGCGACCCGATCGAGCTCACCCACGGTGAGGGCCGGCATGTGTGGGACTCGGCCGGCAACCGCTACCTGGACTTCTTCGGCGGCATCCTCACCACCATGACCGCCCACGCGCTGCCGGAGGTCACCAAGGCCGTCGCCGAGCAGGCCGGGAGGATCATCCACTCCTCCACGCTCTACCTCTCCTCGGGCATGGTCGAGCTGGCGGAACAGATCGCCGGTCTCTCCGGGATCCCGGACGCCAAGGTCTTCTTCACCACCTCCGGCACCGAGGCCAATGACGCCGCCCTGCTGCTGGCCACCGCCTACCGGCACTCCAACCAGGTGCTGGCGATGCGGAACAGCTACCACGGCCGTTCCTTCACCACCATCGGCATCACCGGCAACGGCGCCTGGTCGCCGACCAGCCTCTCCCCGCTGCAGACCCTCTACGTCCACGGCGGGGTCCGCACCCGAGGCCCGTTCGCGCACCTCTCGGACGCCGACTTCATCGCCGCCTGCACCGAGGACCTGGAGGACCTGCTGGGCCAGGTCGGCGGGAGTGTCGCGGCGCTGATCGCCGAGCCGATCCAGGGCGTCGGCGGCTTCACCCACGGGCCCGACGGGCTGTTCGCCGCCTTCAAGCGGGTGCTCGACCGGCACGGCATCCTCTGGATCTCGGACGAGGTGCAGACCGGATGGGGCCGTACCGGTGACCACTTCTGGGGCTGGCAGGCCCACGGCGAGGCCGGGCCGCCCGACATCCTCACCTTCGCCAAGGGCATCGGCAACGGCCTGGCCATGGGCGGGGTGGTGGCCCGCGCCGAGGTGATGGACTGCCTGGACGCCAACTCCATCTCCACCTTCGGCGGCAGCCCGGTCACCACCGCCGGGGCCCTCGCCAACCTCCGCTACCTGCTGGAGCACGACCTGCAGGGCAACGCCCTGCACACCGGCGCCACCCTGGTCGAGCAGCTGCGCGTGGCGGATCTCCCGCTGGTCAGGGAGGTCCGCGGCAAGGGCCTGATGATCGGCGTCGAACTGGTCGACGCGGACGGCGAGCCCTCGCCCGCCGCCGCCACAGCCGCCCTGGAGCACGCCCGGGAGCTGGGTCTGCTCATCGGCAAGGGCGGCCTGTCCGGCAACGTCCTGCGGATCGCCCCGCCGCTGTCGCTCACCGAGGCCGAGGCCGTCGAGGGCGCCGACCTGCTGATCGAGGCGCTGCGCCGCGCCGAGAGCACCGTCATCGAAGGGAGTTGACCCACCGTGTCCCTGCCCCGCACCGTGATCCGCAACGGCCTGGTCATCACCGCCGCAGAGGAGGTCCACGCCGACGTCCTGATCGAGGGCGAACGGGTGGTCGCCCTCGCCGCGACCGGCAGCTCCGCCGCCCAGGCCTGGACCGCGGAGACCGAGTACGACGCCACCGGGCGCTATGTCATCCCCGGCGGCGTCGACGCACACACCCATATGGAGCTGCCCTTCGGCGGCACCGCCGCCTCGGACACCTTCGAGACCGGCACCCGCGCCGCCGCCTGGGGCGGCACCACCACCATCATCGACTTCGCCGTCCAGTCCGTCGGCCGCTCCCTGCGCGACGGCCTGGACACCTGGCACACCAAGGCCGAGGGCAACTGCTCCATCGACTACGGCCTGCACATGATCATGTCGGATGTCACCGAGGACTCCCTCAAGGAGATGGACATCCTGGTCGAGGAGGGCGTGACCTCCTTCAAGCTGTTCATGGCCTACCCCGGCGTCTTCTACAGCGACGACGGCCGCATCCTGCGCGCCATGCAGCGCGGTGGCGACAACGGCGGCCTGATCATGATGCACGCTGAGAACGGCATCGCCATCGACGTGCTGGTCGAACAGGCGCTGGCGGCCGGACGCACCGACCCGCGCTACCACGGCGAGGTGCGCCGCGAGCTGCTGGAGGCCGAGGCCACCCACCGGGCCATCCAGCTCTCCCGGGTGGCCGGCGGCGCGCCGCTCTACATCGTCCACGTCTCCGCCGAGCAGGCCGTCGCCGAGATCGCCGCCGCGCGGCGGCTCGGGCTGAACGTCTTCGGCGAGACCTGTCCGCAGTACCTGTTCCTTTCCACCGACAACCTGGCGGAGCCCGACTTCGAGGGCGCCAAGTACGTCTGCAGCACCCCGCTGCGGCCCCGCGAGCACCAGGCCGCGCTGTGGCGCGGGCTGCGCACCGACGACCTCTCGGTGGTCTCCACCGACCACTGCCCGTTCTGCTTCAACGGGCAGAAGGAGCTGGGCCGGGGCGACTTCTCCAAGATCCCCAACGGGCTGCCGGGCGTCGAGAACCGGATGGACCTGCTGCACCAGGCGGTCCTGGACGGGCACCTCTCCCGCCGCCGCTGGATCGAGCTGGCCTGCGCCACCCCGGCCCGGATGTTCGGCCTCTACCCGCGCAAGGGCACCATCGCCCCGGGCGCCGACGCCGACATCGTCATCTTCGACCCGCACGAGCGGTACACCATGTCCGCCGCCACCCACCACATGAACGTCGACTACTCGGCGTACGAGGGCAAGCAGATCACCGGCAGGGCCCGCACCGTGCTCTCCCGCGGCGCTGCAGTGATCCACGACGGCGAGTACGTCGGCCGTCCCGGCCACGGGACGTACCTGCCGCGAGGCACCTCGCAGTATCTGATCTGACGCAGCATCATCTGGATCATCTGGCAGAAACTCAGGAATGGAGCGACAGCATGGACTTCGGCCTCGTACTGCAGACGGACCCACCCGCCCAGCTGCTGATCGACCGGATGAAGCGGGCCGAGTCGGCCGGATTCGGTTACGGCTGGACCTTCGACTCGGTGGTGCTGTGGCAGGAGCCCTTCGTCACCTACGCCCGGATCCTCGCCGAGACCGAGCGGATGACCGTGGGCCCGATGGTCACCAACCCGTCCACCCGCACCTGGGAGGTGACCGCCTCCCTCTTCGCCACCCTCAACGACACCTACGGCAACCGCACCGTCTGCGGCATCGGCCGGGGCGACTCGGCGATGCGGGTGGCCGGGCGCAAGCCGGCCACCCTGGCCCGCCTCGGTGAGGCCATGCACGCCATCAAGGAACTCGCCGAGGGCCGCGAGACCGAGATCGACGGCACCATGATGCGGCTGCCCTGGGTCAAGGACGGCGCGCTCCCGATCTGGATGGGCGCCTACGGGCCCAAGGCGCTGGAACTGACCGGCCGTCAGGCCGACGGTTTCATCCTGCAGCTGGCCGACCCCTTCCTCACCGAGTGGATGGTCAAGGCGGTCCGCAACGCCGCCGAGCAGGCCGGCCGCGACCCCGACTCGATCAGCATCTGCGTCGCCGCCCCGGCCTATGTCACCGACGGCAGCGACGAGCAGCTCGCCCACGCCCGGGAGCAGAGCCGCTGGTTCGGTGGCATGGTCGGCAACCACGTCGCCGACCTGGTCAGCCGCTACGGCGAGCACTCGGACATGGTCCCTGAGGCGCTGACCGACTACATCAAGGACCGCGCCGGCTACGACTACAGCCATCACGGCCGCGCCGGCAACCCCGACACCGCCTTCGTCCCCGACGAGATCGTGGACCGGTTCTGCCTGCTCGGCCCGGTCGAGGCACACCTGGAGAAGCTGGAGCAACTGCGCGCCCTGGGCGTCGACCAGTTCGCCGTTTACGCCATGCACGACGCCGTCGAGAGCACCATCGACGCATACGGATCCGCCGTCATTCCGGCGTTCAGCTACTCCAATTTTCCGGGGAGCGACCCCCCGAACCCCCACGAGGCCGGCGGGTCGCCGTCCTGAGACGGGCGGGTACCAGACGGCGAACCCGAGCGAAACACTCCGGCGCTAGCGTGTGTCCGACCAGCCAAGCCGCACCATTTCACCGCACTGACTCTCCGCACCGACTCTCCGCACCGGCCTCCCGCGATCCGAGGTGCCTATGTCCGCTACCGCCCAGCCCGCCGACCTGACCTCCAGACAGCTCACCGCGCCTGACGGCCGGGTGGAGCTCGCCCCCGACGTCGTCCTGGACGACCCCCGCTTCGCCAACGGCGACCTGCTCCCCGTCCCGCTGGAGAAGCGGCACTGGACCACCTACAACTACATGGCCCTGTGGATCGGGATGTCCCACTGCATCCCCTCCTGGACACTGGCCTCAGGCCTGGTGGCCCTCGGCATGGACTGGAAGCAGGCGGTGTTCACCATCGCCCTCGGCAACCTGATCGTGCTGGTGCCGATGCTGCTCAACGGCCATGCCGGCACGAAGTACGGGATCCCCTTCCCGGTCTTCGCCCGGGCCTCCTTCGGGGTGCGCGGGGCCAACCTGCCGGCGATGATGCGGGCCGCGGTGGCCTGCGCCTGGTTCGGCATCCAGACCTGGATCGGCGGCTCGGGCATCTTCGTCCTGGCCGGGAAGGCGTTCGGCCACGGCTGGGCGAACGCCTCCCAGATCGGCGGCTACGCCTGGACGCTGTGGCTGTCGTTCCTGCTGTTCTGGGTGCTGGAGATCGCCATCATCGCCCGCGGCATGGAGACCCTGCGCCGCTTCGAGAACTGGGCCGCGCCGTTCGTCATCGTCGGCGCGATCGCGCTGCTGGTGTGGATCACCGTCAAGGCCGGCGGGTTCGGCCCGCTGCTGAACCAGCCGTCGACGCTTGGCTGGGGGAGCGGCTTCTGGAAGGTCTTCTTCCCCTCGCTGATGGGCATGATCGGCTTCTGGTCCACGCTTTCGCTGAACATCCCCGACTTCACCCGGTTCGGCGGCAGCCAACGCGCCCAACTCTGGGGCCAGGCCCTGGGCCTGCCCACCACGATGACCCTCTTCGCACTGCTGTCGGTGCTGGTCACCTCGGGCTCGCAGGCCGTCTACGGCGCCCCGATCTGGGACCCGATCGAGCTCGCCGGGAAGATGAGCAGCATCCCGGGCACCCTGTTCGCGCTGCTGGTGGTGCTGGTCGCGACCCTCTCCACCAACATCGCGGCCAATGTGGTCAGCCCGGCCTACGACCTCGCGCACCTGCTCCCACGCTTCGTCAACTTCCGTACCGGGGCCCTGATCACCGGCGTCATCGGCATCGTGATCTTCCCGTGGAAGCTCTACTCCAACCCCAACGTCTACATCTTCACCTGGCTCGGCACCGTCGGCGGCCTGCTCGGCACGGTCTCCGGCATCCTCATCGCCGACTACTGGATCCTGCGCCGCACCAGCCTGCACGTGGACGAGCTCTACCGCGCGAGCGGACGCTACTGGTACACGGGCGGCTGGAACTGGCGGGCGGTGGTCGCCCTGGTCGTCGGGGCGGTGCTCGCCGTCGGCGGCTCCTACTCCGCGCTGGACGCCAAGGGCGTCAAGCAGGGCCCCTTCCCGGTGCACGGCCTGATCCCCTTCCTCAAGCCACTGGCCGACTACGGCTGGGCCGTCGGCCTCGCCTCCTCGCTGATCCTCTACACCCTCTTCAGCCTCAACCGACGCGAACCCACCTGACGGGCTGACGAACTGACGGGCTGACGAACTGACGGACTGACGGACCGTCGCCCCTGAGCCGCTGCCGCCCCGCCTCGCCGTCGGGGCGGCAGCTGTCGTGGGTGGGCGCGGGTTGGTCGGGGTTTGCGGCAGCTGTAGGTGGCTTATATGGCGCCACCGTTGCCGCCCACCCCCGTCCGTGGCTTGTTGCTGTTGCTCGCTCTGCTCGCGGGCCAACAGCAGCGGGGGAGCCGGGTCTGGGCCGGGCGCCGTTCCCGGGCTGGGGGTCGCGGGGTGGGGGGAGAACCGGTTCTGCGAGAGGGGTTCGAGCGAACCGGGGTCACTTTTGGGACGCGGGGGTGTTTTTGGTACGCCAGGATCAGGGCAATTCGGGCATTGCGGCATGATCAAGTGACACCTTGTCCCAAAAGTGACCCCGGTTCCCCCTCGGGCCGGGCTTTTCGGGTCACTGCCCATACATTCGGGTCACTCCCGCGACGCCAAACCCGGACATAGCGGGCGTGGTCTGTCGGACGAGTGACCCAAAAGTAGATCAAGTGACCCAAAATGCAGGCTCATACAAGATTTTCGTAGCTGGTGATCGTCCAGGGGTCGTTGTTGGTGGGGTGGGTGGTTGTGGTGCGTCGTGAGTGGGCGGCGAGGATGA